>NZ_AP024546.1:1962372-2289434 GCF_018406645.1 Lysobacter helvus | reverse complement strand
TCCACTTCGTGCTCGTGTAGCCCTTGTACTCCGCGATGAACACGGCCTTGTTCCGTTGCACATACAGCTGCAGGCCGGGCACCTCGTCGTCGAGATAGGGGTCGTACGGGTTCGTGCACTCGTTGTACTGGAAGCACTCTTCGTTCAACGTCCAGTCGAAGTCATCGACCAGGTCGCGCACCTGGATGAGGTCGCCCTTCTGGCCGATGGAAAGGCCAAGCTCGTGCGCCCACCGCGCCAACGCCTTGTTGTAGTTCAACTGGTCCTGGTAGGTGATCGGAAAGCCGGTGTCGTTCTCCCAACCATCGATCTCGTCGGGTTCGATGGCATCGAAGCCCTTGTCTTTGCAGACCTGCATGCGCGCTTTCATGATCGGCTCGAGCTCGTCCACGCGGCGAACATCGAGCCAGAACGAGTCGTTCCAGCCCTCATCCGCGTTACCCCAGATCCGGGGCGACAGCGCCTGGAAGCGATAGGCATCGGTGCGATAGGACTCGTACACGCCCGCGTCGAAGTAGCAGATGACCTTCTTCCCCTTGCCGTGAAGGTAGGCGACGGTGGCGGCGGAGTTCATTTCCCCGTCGATGTCGTACACGTTCGGTTCCGGCAGCGCATTTCCATTCATGTCTCGCAGCCCCATTTGCGTCGGACTGGTGACGTCCAGCGCTCCTTCGAGGACCCAGTGCAATGCAATGCGTTGGGTCGCGGTTGGCTTCCACCAATCGATGGATTGCGCGTGGAGGTGCTGCACCGCGCCGAACCCGACGCCAACCGTGAGGACGAGAATCAAGGTTGCACTCTTCAGCCGGCGCGCGAACTTGGTATTCCGAAGTTGCATGGAGTCAGTACCTGTTGGTAGTTGGGGAACGGAGGTGCTAGGGAGCGGTACAGCGCAGCCACCTGCCCGCGATCGCGAGCCAGGCGACGATGAGGAGGATCAGGCACCGCTGCGACACGCCGCGGGGCCAATCCAGCCCGAACGCGTGGAGCCAGAGTCCGGCGAAACACACCAGGGCTAGCGCGAACGCGAGGGGATAGCGATGCAGCCAGTGCGGATCGCTTCGCATGCGCCAGGATTGCATCACCATCGCCAGCGTCACCGCCAGGAAGGCCATGGGCGCTGCGACGGCATGCACGCGACCGGGGAGCGTCCATGGATGGCCCGAGATGTGTGTTTCGGCCAGGGCCGTCACGGCCAGTGCGAGCGCGGCGATGCCGAACAGCCACGGGGCCAGCGAACTGCCTCTCCCCGCTTGCATCGCCGTGCGGAATCGCACGCCGATGATCGCGATCGACAGTGCCAACCCGAGGTATGCGGCCTTGAGCCAGGCACCGTGCGCGCCCACAAGGTAGAAGCTCAGTGGCGTAACCGACCAGTCGAGGTCGCTGCGCAGGCCGTGCAACGCAGCTGCGACCACAACGAAACAACCGATTCCCACCATGGCGACATCGACCGACGAAATGCACCTGCACAGCGCTTGTCGGCCGCGGAACGGAGTTCGCATCCATCGAATCCTGAACAATCCAGCGCCAAGCCTAGGGCGCTGCGTCGTCCCGCGCATCGCGAATGGACTTGCTCCACCGGCACCGATTGGCCTTGCCGCGCAATGCGCCAGCACGTCGCACTGAAATGGCATTGCCCTGCACGCACGAAATCGGACATCAAGCGTCCTGACGAAAAATTAATGATTGCCGACGAAGTGCACAGTACTTCCCCTTGTTGCCCAAGGGTCTTCCAATTCCATGCAGGAGTTGCTGTGACCAAGAACCAACCTTCCCTCCAGCGCAAGTGCGCGCTGGCCCTCTCGTTGTCGTTCGCGCTTGCGACGGTGGCCCAAGCCCAGACCAATACTGCGGGTGCCATTTCCGGCCACGCGGCCTCGGGCGACACGATTACGGTTTCAAACCCCGCGACTGGATTCACGCGCACGATCACAGTTGATAGCGACGGTGCGTTCCGCGTCTCGCAGCTGCCGATCGGCCGGTACACCGTGACTCGAAATGGCGACAATGCTCGTCAGGTCAACGTGAGCGTCGGCACTGCGTCCGCGGTAGATTTCGTGGCCCCCGGCAACAGCGCTGCGGCGCTGGACACGGTCACCGTCGTCGGTTCCGGCGCGGTCAACCCGATCGACGTCTCATCGGTCGAGTCCACCACCATCCTGACGTCCGAGCAGATCGCGAAGATCCCGGTCGCCCGTGACACCACCAGCGTCGCGCTGCTGGCGCCGGGTACCGTCCGCGGCGACGCGGCGTTCGGCAACCTGGCTTCGTTCGGCGGTTCGTCCGTCGCCGAAAACCAGTACTACGTCAACGGCTTCAACATCACCAACTCGTTCCGCAGCCTGAACTTCTCGAACGTGCCCTTTGAGGCGATTGCCGAGCAGCAGATCAAGACTGGTGGTTACGGCGCCGAATTCGGCCGTTCGCTCGGCGGCGTGGTCAACCAGATCACCAAGCGTGGTACGAACGATTTCCACGCAGGCGGCAATGTGTTCTGGTCGCCCAAGGCGCTCACCGAAGATACAAAGAACACCTACCTGTCGAATCCCCTGGCCTGCGGTCCTGCACCTTTCGTCGTCTGCACCATGGGCCAGCTTCGCCAGGACAACAGCAAGGACTCGACCTACAACGTCGTCGGGAGCGTCTGGGCCAGCGGCGCGCTGATCGAGGACAAGGTGTTCGCCTACGGATTGGTGAGCTACCGCCGGCAGGGGGCCGACGCCTGGGGCATCGTCCAGTCTCCCACCAACTCCACCCAGGTCGTCGAGACTCCCGCGTGGCTCTTGAAGATGGACTGGAACATCACCGAGCAACACCTGTTTGAGCTCACGGCCTTTTCCGACAAGCAAAAGACGGAGACGGATGTTTACAGCAATACAATCGGCATCCTGAATCGCCTGAACAAGCGCGGCACGTCGTACCAGACCCAAGGTGGCACCAACTACGTCCTCAAATATACGGGCTACCTTACCGATTCATTCACGCTATCGGCGCTCTACGGTCACGGCGAGTTCTCGCGCGGCCAGCACCTGCTGTACGCGGACGGCACGGACGTGCGCTATAGCGGCAGCCTCAATGCACCCGCCAACGGTTGCCCGGTCGTCCTCGACATCCGTCCGCTGTCGCGGCGGCAGGTCACCGGCGAGTACGCGAGCCAGTGCAATATCACCGCCGGTGCACTGCCGCGGGCCGACTCGAAGGACACGCGCGATCAGTTCCGCGTCGATGCCGAATGGCAGCTTGGCGACCACCTGGTTCGCTTCGGCTACGATCAGGACGATTACACCTCGATCGCAGGTACCTCGATCGAAGGCGGGCGCCAGTTCCGCTATTCCGTGAATCGCTCTGGGGTCGATCAGGTGCGTGAGCGCGTCATCAACCAGGGGACGAAGAACGAAGTCAAGCAGCACGCTCTGTATGTTCAGGACAGCTGGAACGTCACGGACAATTTCGTCGCTTACATCGGTGGGCGATGGGATACCTTTGACAACCGCGATGGTTTCGGCAAGACCTTCGTCAAGATCGACAACCAGTTCGGACCGCGCCTGGGCTTCTCGTGGGACGTAGACGGAGACTCGACCTTCAAGGTCTTCGGCAATGCTGGCCGCTACGCGCTCCCGCTGACCTCCGACGTCGCCACGCGTGCTGCAAGCGCGTCCCTATTCCAACAGCGTCTCACTACTGCCTTCACCGGAGTAGATCCGTTCACCGGCGCGCCGCTCGGCCGTCCGAACACACCCTTTTCCTATATCAACGGTGAATTCGGTTCAGCGAAGAACAACCGGACGGTGGCTGCGCAGGATCTGAAGCCGATGTATCAGGATGAATACATCCTCGGCTTGCAAAAGACGCTGAGTGAACATTTTACATTGGGTGTTCGCGGCATCTACCGCGACCTCAAAGCCGCGATCGATGACAACTGCGACTACACTGCCATTCTGGATTCCGCCGGGTTCACATTCAACCCGACCACTGGTGACTGGGTTGACGGGGCTGGTCGTGCATCCGCACAGCCGAACGCTGGCTTCCCATATTGCCGCTTGTTCAACCCCGGCGACGACGCCGTGTTCCTTACCGACCTATATGGCGATGGCAACTTGACGCCTGTCAACGTCGCGGGCGACAGATTGAGCCCGAAGGCGAAACGCACGTACTCGGCGGTGGAGTTCTTCTTCGACGGCAATTGGGACAAGTTCTTCCTCCAAGGTTCGTACACCTACGCCAAGTCGAAGGGCAACACCGAAGGCGGCGTGAAGTCGGACATCGGCCAGGCAAACACAGGCATCACGCAGGACTTCGACTATCGCGAACTCACTGTGGATACTTACGGCTACCTCCCGAATGACCGACGCCATACCTTGAAGGTGTTCGGCAACTTCGAAGTCAACGATGAGTGGTCCATCGGCGCGAACGTGCTTGTGCAGTCCGGTCGCCCGGTCAATTGCTTCGGCATCCTGACTCCGTGGCTTGTCCCCGGCGGAGTTCATCCGTATGGCTCTTCGTTCGCGCGCTGCGGCACTACACCGGCTGGCGGATTCGGACCAGTTGCGCGCCGCCCGCGTGGCACGTCCGGCCGATTGCCCTGGACGAACGACCTGGATATCAACGTTGCATACCGTCCGGCATGGATGCACGGACTGCAGTTCAAGGTCGACGTCTTCAATGTGCTGAACTCGCAGAAGGTGACCTCAGTGAACGAAATTGCCGAAGACAATCCTTCGGGCTTGCCCTTGGACACCTACCTGACACCGGCGTCCTTCCAAGCGCCGCGCTCGGTGCGCTTCATGGTCCAGTACGACTTCTGACCTGTACGGGACGGACGGCGACAGGTGTCGCCGTCCATCCCGGAATTGGTGCGCACGCGGACACGCTCAATTGGACGCAGCGCATACCGGAGGCAGGATGACAATGACACTCCCGTCCCCGCCTGGATGTGGAACCCCTTTACGGCCCGGATGAACTCCGGGCCTTTTTTTTGAAACCAAGATGCGTGATGGCCAGATGCAGAGATCCGCATCAAGTCGCCGACTCCTCATCTGCGCGGCGACAGCACTATCTGATGGCTGCACAAATTGGTGTGCGCGCGCGCGTCCTTTAATGGATGCGAATTCCATTGGCGCGGCATCGACAATCTCTCCTCCCATCCCTCCCCGGATGTGGAACCCCCCGGGGGGCCCGGTGTGTCTCCGGGCCCCTTTTTCTTTGGTACGCAAAGTGAAGCATGCCTCGGAAGTTGTCGAGCACATGCCCCGAGACGCCGCCGTGCACAGCACAACAATCTCGATTGCGCTCACTGACGCCGAGATCTACGCCGCTTTCGAGGTCATGAATCAGTTGCGCCCGAACCTGGCGCGCGCAGATTTCGAGTCTCTGGTGCGATCACTCATGGACAACGAGGGCTTCCGCCTGGCCACGCTGCTAGATGAAGGCGCCGTCCGATGCGTGGCCGGCTATCGAGTGATCACGATGTTGTACCGCGGGCGCATCCTCGTGGTCGACGACCTGGTCACCGATGCTGCCGCGCGTTCGCGCGGATGTGGCGCTCGCATGATTAGTTGGCTCAAGCAGGAAGCCCGCCGCCTGGGCTGCGAGGAACTGCAGTTGATCTCGCGTTTGACGCGGACCGATGCGCATCGCTTCTACGTGCGTGAAGGGTTCCGCGTGGAGTGCGTGCACTTCATCGCAGATGCATGAGTGGCCTCCGCTCGCGCACGGTCTGCCTTGGACCTGCTGCGCACGACCCGTACCACGCTCGTCCGCCACTGGCTGAAGAGCGTGTCGCTGCCTATCACTTGCGCCGCCGCGTGGTCGTGGTCTTCGCGCCAGCGATCGATCGCCGCTTCGTCCTCCCAGAACGAGAGTGAGAGGTAGCGTCGAGGATCGGCGATGCTCTGGAATCGTTCGACGCCCGCGAATCCGGGCACCTCTTCGACCTTTGGGCGCAGCGCGGCCGCGATGCGCACGTAGGCTTCACGGCTCGCATCGTCGGCGAACTCAACTTCGAAAATGACTGCAAGCATCAGCTTCCTCCGAGGAACAGGGTGGTCTCGTCCCAGAGCACGGTTCGCCGCGGCTGCAGGTGCAGCCAATGGTTACCACCTGAAATTTTGACGTCGCGCTTGGCGTGCGTGCCTAGGGCATCGAACAACGCCCTGGCGTCCTGGTCGGTCGTGACGTGGTCCCATTCGCCCCGCACGATCAATGTCGGCTGCAGCAGGTGGCCGCTGTCCACCAGGCGCTCGCCCGACCATGCGCGCGCGACGTCGGCGGCCGGCCCGCTGGGCACTTTTACCGCGCTCGGCGACCTGGTGGGCGCATCGTGATCCGTCGCCTGGTAGGCCGTACACCAGCGCTCAAGCTCGTCCGCTCCGACGGGCGTCGGTTCCGAAAGCGGAAGCCCCGTGCGGTGGCGCGGTCGCTGCATCTCCGAGGTGACGAGGTGCCATGCATGATCGACAGGCGCTTCACGCTTGCCGGCACGGGTCACGACCGGCCCGAACAGGACGAGGCGCTGCATCAGATCCGTGTGCTCGATCGCGACGCGTTGCGCGGGCAATGTGCCCCAAGAGTGCGCGACCACATGGATGGGCGCATCCGGTCGCAAGCGCCGGACGTACGCCAGCACATGCTGGAGTTGCGACGCGGCCGCGACGGAATCGCCAAACGGCGGGGAAACATCGGCTGGCCGCGCGAACGCCGCGGGACGCGACGAAGCACCGTAACCGGCGAAGTCAAACGCCCAGGCATCGAATCCCGCGGCGTGCAACTGGTCCAGCCAGGAGCGGCCATGCATGCGCCAGCCCACCGCAAGGGCCGATGGAAACGTTGCACCATGCACGTACACAACAGCAGGGCCGCGGCCGCGCCGCCTGAACAAGGCAAGATCCAGTCGCTCGCCGCCACTGGACCATGACGCGACGTGCGATTCCTCCGCAGCCTGCATGGTGCCCTTGCTTTGCGCACCGGTAGCCCACGCAGCAGCGCCCATACCCGCCCACTTCAGCAACTCTCGTCGATGCATTGCGATAGCCTCGCTTTTGTTCGGCTACGCTATCCTTCGCACCTTCACCGATGTTTCGGCACGTATCGAATCATGGTCACCAGCCCTCCGCTTGCCAGGATCGCATCACTGATCGGCGAACCCGCACGCGCGCTCATGCTTGCAGCGCTCATGGACGACAGGTGCCGTACTGCCGGCGAGCTGGCGCGTGTCGCAAACATCACTCCGCAGACCGCAAGTGCGCACCTTGCGAAACTGGTGGAGGGCGGCCTCGTTGCCGTCCAACGGCAAGGGCGACACCGCTACCACCAGCTTGCATCGGCGGACGTCGCGTGCGCGCTTGAGTCGCTGATGTCGATCGCACCAGCGCGAACACATCGACTGGGGCCGGCCGACACGGAGCTCCGCCATGCCAGGTCGTGCTACGACCACATGGCGGGCGAAGTGGCAGTGCGATTCGCCAACCGATGCATCGCATGCGGCTGGATCGACGCTGGGCAAGCCGATTGGACGCTGACCGACGTCGGCGAACGGGCGTTGGTGGGACTGGGCATCGACCCGCCTGATCGCGGGTCGCGCAGGCACGTCGTGCGACCCTGCATGGACTGGAGCGAACGTCGTCCGCATCTGGCGGGCCAAGTCGGGGCAAGCCTGCTCGCGTTGTGCTTGCGTCGCCGGTGGGTGTCATCTCGCGAGGACACAAGGGTCCTCACAGTCACGCCGGCGGGATATCGCGCGCTCGAGACGCGTTAGTCACAATAAGCTGCGCCTCGAGCCTGGTCGAAAAACTTGCTGGCAACGAACTCAGACGAGTAGCGCGGTCAACGCCAACGTGGCCTTCGGTCGCAACCACTCGCTTGCACAGGTTGGCCAAAGTCGCCTCCGCGACGGGTCGTTCCCGGGATAGCCTTCGCTTGTGCGGCGATGCACCGCGTGTCTATTACGTTTTGGCGTTCAAGGGCTTGGCGATTTACCTGGTCGAGCGGATTGACTTTCGATGTCGGCGATGAGTCGATCCGGGTCGTCGACCCCGATCACCAAATCAAAGTCGCCTCGCAACTGCAATCGCACAGCACTTCGAGCGCGGCCTGCGGCCACGAAAACGGTGCTCCCATCCTTCGCGACGAACCATCCCAAGGCGAAGCCGGGCAGTCGTATTCCGTTCTTCCTCCACCGCAACGCCAGTCGATCCGGAGCGCGCGAGAAGCCTTCGATCGATTCGAGCGCAATCGTGCATCGATAGAAACCTGCCCCTACGCGAATCTCCGTCCCGGCCAGCGAGACGAAGCAATTGCGCATGTGCCAATGATCAGCGCGAACAAAGCCGCAGACGCCGCGCATGCAATGCTTCGCGTCGAGCCATCCAGACGCCAAAGTGTCAGTCCAAGAACAAGGGCGAACACTGCGGTCAGTGCTGAGACCGAAGTCAGATTGATGGCGTCGATGCGATAACGTATTGCAGCAGAACTCATGTTGATGCCTCCTTCATTGAGTCGGACGTCGGCGTCTTGATGACCCGCATGCGCACGAAGTCATCCCGTTCTAGATTCCGTTCGACCAGCGCCACGGGGTCGTTGGCAAAACAACCGGGTTGCAATGTCCTTCGAGAACAAGCACCACCTAGGGTGCCTCAGCGACAGGTGAAACCTGGTAGTCGCCTTCGCGGGGGCCGGACGCCACTTTCCATCCCGGATTCAGGACCAGCTTCCAGCCGTTGCCACGCAGCGCCACGGCATCAATCCCAGCGGCCGAGACAAATGCAACCTTGGTGTCGCCGTTAACCAGGGCGCCTCCGTCTTCGACCTCCAAGGAACCCCACGCATCGGTAAGCCTCATGGTCGGGTACACGGTGCCATGCACGCCGAGCGGTTTCAGGGTTTGGGGATTGAATTGGTACTTGGTCCGAGCGAGCGGCAGCTTCAGGACCGGACCATCGACCAGTCGATCCTCGAGGGTTTTGATCTCCGCCAGTCGACCTTGCTCGCGTGTTTCCTCGGTCGCGCGCAACGAACCGTCGTCGTATTGCGCGGTCCGCGCAGCAATCGTGCGCCGCTCAAGGGACTTCAACTTCAGGGCCGTAGAGAGGATCTGGTCGAGGCTTTGACCCGACCCAAGCTGCCCTCTCCACCCCGGCTGCGCGCCATCAAGCAGCAAACCATATGCAGGACCCGTGGCATATGCGAACGAGCGCACGAACGACGCTGCGTCGACGAACTTGCTGAGATCGCGCAACGCGTATGCAACCCGTTCCTCAGGCGCCTCTAAACCCACCATCACCCCGGTGTACTCGGGAATGCCCTCGTTGATCTCCAGCGCGGCTTCCTCGACCCGCGCTTCGGGATAGATACGGTACCGCTCCGCTCGAAAGGCAACCGCGTCGGCAACCGTGGCTAGACGTTCTTCCGACGTCCGGGCTTTCAACGCTCCCGCCAGGGCGCGCCACTCGAGTTGGAGCAGATAGCGACCCTCGAGAGCGTCAAGGTGCTGGTTCGGCATCTCGGGTCGGGCCAACCCCAAGTCTGGCTGGACGCGGTGGAACAGTTCGTGCGCGACGAGAACCTTCAGGGTTGCGTCGTCCTCAGGAAGGAGCGGGCCGATGAGCTGAGTCCAGCGCGTCCCGGACCACTCCGTAGGCGTGTTCGCAATGATGACCGACGCCGGCAGCACCCCGACGAATTGGCGACCAGCCGGCTTGAGCACATGATCGATATCGAGTTCGCTGGCAACCACGGATCGGTCATCGGGGTCGACCACCAGAATCGGACCGCACAGGGAGTGCCCCCAGAGCGCGCCGGCATCTCGCATGCAAATCGCGTTCGCCTCATCGAACACCCTCCGCGCGCTTGCCTCGCTGGTAGCTGCCAGCGCAGGTGAAGCGACCGCCGCACAGACAATGATGAAAATTGCAACGCGGAAAGTAAGTGCGGCGAATTGCATGTGCGGGTCCTGTCCGATGACGATGCCGCAAGCGTGAATTGCTAGGACGCTCATCCTCAGGCCAATCAGCATGTGCTGCAGACGCCCATTGGACTCCACTTGTTTTGGTATGACCTCATTCGCGATGAAGTGGACCCACCGGGCAGCCTGTGCACAGCGTGAAATGGGAGAACGACCGATTTTTGGGTCGACCCCGCCGGAAGCACCGGCTCTGCCACGGATCCACCAGATGGCGCCAACCGCTTGCGCATCCATGCTCATTCGCAGGCCCGCGTTGGATGTCTTCGATGCTTTCGTAAATCCGGAGATCACCCGCAGGTTCTGGTTCTCTAGCGGCAGTGGCCCGCTCGAACCAGGAAAGGTGGTCAGCTGGCACTGGGACGTGTACGGCATTTCGGCAGACGTGCGCGTCCTCGTCGTGGAGCCGGGCGCACGCATAGTCATCGAATGGCCCACGCCAGTGGAGTGGGAGTTCACACCGCAGAGCGCGGACACGACCATGGTGAACATCACAGCATTCGGGTTCACGGGCACAGACGCCGAGCGCGCCTCGAGTGCGATCGACTCGATGGGTGGGTTCTGTTACGTGCTGGCCGGGTGCAAGGCATTCCTTGAGCACGGCATCGAACTCAACCTCATCGCCGATCACGCCGCCGACGCGATCATCTATGAATGACAGCCGCGTGTAGTCGGCAGTGGTTTCGCCCCGACGTACCCCCATTGGCATGAGTGCTCCGGGACGCCACACATAGATTTGTGCGGCACCACCTTTGCGCGTCTGGTGCCCGCGCGCACACGTCCCTTCAATTCCCCCTATGAAATTCCCTTGCGTTGTTTCATTCCTCGCGCTCGCTCTTTCCGCACCAACTGCCCAGGCGATAAGCGTTGATGGGCGAATCGATCCTGTCGAATGGCAAGGCGCCCAGCACGTCACGGACTTCCGCCTGACGCAACCGCTCACCCGCGCGCCCGTGCCGCAGCCAACCGAAGCATGGATCCTGGCGACGCCGGAGGGATTGGCCGTCGGCTTCCGCAACACGCAGCCCGCCAGCGTTCCTCGCACGCGCCAACATTTGCAGCGCGACCAGAATGCCCAAGCCGATCGGGTGAACCTATACGTGGATTTCGATGGGGATGGCAGGGCCGGTTACGACTTCAGGGTCTACCTGTCCAACAGCATCGGCGATCTGACGATCACGAACGAAAACCAGTTCAACGCCGATTGGGACGGCGACTGGCGCCACGCGACCAGCGAAGACGACGCGGGCTGGTCGGTTGAAATGCTGATTCCCTGGCACCTTGCGCCGATGCGCGATCGCGAAGGAGGGCGGCGCACACTGGGGATCCAGCTGGATCGCACGATCGGCGCCACCGGGGAACGGGCGTCGTGGCCAGCCGTGAGTTTCAGCGAACAGCGCTACCTGTCGGCGCTGAACAAGATCGAGGTCCCCTTGTACCGACAGACCCTGCTGGCAGTCACACCCTATGTTGCGGCCGTGAGCGACCTGATGGCCGGCAGATACGCGGCGGACGCGGGCGCCGACGTGTTCTGGAAGCCGAACGGGCGCTTCCAGCTCAGCGCATCGATCAACCCGGACTTCAGCCAAGTCGAAAGCGATGCGTTGGTCGTCAACTTTAGCGCCACGGAAACCTTCTTCAATGAGAAGCGCCCGTTTTTCACCGAGAATCAGAATTTCTTCGACGTCCCTTTCGGTGCGTACAACGGCCGCAGCCGACTGGTGTACACGCGCCGCGTGGGTGCAGGATCCGACGACGGGACAGGACAAGGGGATGTCACCGCCGCCGTGAAGCTCAATGGCAGCGGCGCCGGCTTTAACTTCGGCCTGTTCGCCGCGACCGAAGCCGATGCCGAGGGGCGTGACTTCCAGGCTGCCCGAGTGACACGGGATTGGGAACACCAAGGCGTCGGTGCGATGATCACGCGGGTCACCCGTCCCAACCTTGATCGCGAGGCGAGCGTCCTCGAATTCGATCATCGCTGGATGCCGAATGCGTCATGGTCGGTACGTACGGCAGCGGCGGGCTCGCTGGTTGCCAAGAGCGGAGAGAAGGTGCGCGACACCGGCGCGCAAGCGCGCATCGATTGGGACATGGGAGGAGGATGGCGCCAGCAGCTCTACCTGCTCCACCTAGGCGACGATTTCCAGATGAGCGATTTCGGCTACCTGGAACGCAATAATTTCAACCTTGCTCGATATGACCTTGCAAGGCGGTACACCAGTTTTCCGGAAGCCTCGCGCTATCGCTCATCGGACTGGCACGCCGTTGTGTCCACGAGATATACCGATCGCGGATTGCATATCGCGGACACCCTGACGCTCAATCGCACCGGCCAGCTCCGGAACGGCGGAAACGACGCGTTCGAAATTGGCGTGTGGGGCCCATGGCGAGATGATCTGACTACTAGGGGACATGGCTTAGTTGAAATGCGCTCGAGCCTCTGGGCTACATACGATCATTCGCGCCCGCGACAGGGTGACAGCCCTTGGTCGTTCGACGCGGGAGCGGGATTCCTGGCCCAGGGTGTCGGCGACTTCGCTGGCGGTGAGATGCGGGCGGAGTTCGTACCGACATACCATGCTAGCGATCGCCTACGGATCTTCACCGGCCTCGAAGTGGATCGCGATCCCGAATGGCTGCTGTGGCGCGGACGGGAGAACGTGCTCGGCGAATATCGCAAGCGCATGCTGTCCCTCAACGCAGGCACGGAATGGCTGATCGATGACAGGCAGGAGTTGCGCATTCGCCTTGAATCGATCGGTCTGGACGCAAAGGCCAAGCGAGCATGGAACACAGGAGCGGGTGGAAAGCCCCAACCGGCAAGCACCATGATCCAGAACTTCGGACTGCGCAGCCTGGGGTTCCAAGTGCGATACCGATACGAACTGGCGCCCTTGTCCTATCTCTACATCGCCTACGTGCGCGGCGGCGACTCCATAGACGATGGACTCGGACCCTTCACCGCGCACCGCGAGTTCAGGAAGTCAATGGAATTGCGGGATAGCGAACAGGTGCTGGTCAAGTTGTCTTATCGATTCGAGTGAGGTTACTTCCCGATGCTGGTCCGCCACGCGAAATTGTGCTCTGCCCTAGTGTCGTCGTTGGTCGCGGTAGTCACGGTACTCGCCGCGGACGACGCCATCAGCGCAGAATCTTTCTCGCCGGCGCTGCGCAGCGACTTCCGCGTCACCACGCGCGACGGCATCGGGATCCACGTCCGCGAAGTCCACATCGGCAACCCCTCGCGTCGCGAACCATTGATCCTTGTCCACGGTGCTCGCGTGCCCGGGATCGCGTCGTTCGATCTGAAGGTGCCGGGCGGGTCACTCGCTGAGGAGCTGGCGCGCCGCACTGGACGCGTGGTGTACGTCATGGACGCGCGCGGTTACGGCGGCTCCGACCGCCCGGCCGCGATGTCGCGTCCGCCCAAAGAAAGCCTACCCTTGTCGCGCGCGTACGAGGTGGTGCGCGACATCGACGCCGTGGTCGCAGCGGCGCGCGAGCGTCAGGGCACGGACACCGTTGCGCTGTTCGGCTGGGCGTCTGGCGGGATGTGGGCGGGGTACTACGCCTCGCTGCATCCCGAACAGGGTGGGGCACCTGACCATGTTCAATGCGATTTACGGTGGGACGACCGGACACGCAATGCTTGAGGGATTGGCCGACCCGGCGAACGCACGACGCTTCGACCCGAGCGTCGGCGGGTATGCGCGCTACACCGCCGCCCAACTGTTGCCAGTGTGGGACCGTTCCATTCCCGTCGACGACAAATCGCAGTGGCGAGACCCCGCGGTCGCAACTGCCTACACCGCTGCCGCGGTCGCCAGCGACCCCGATGCCGCTGGCAGCCCGCCCACGTTTCGCGCGCCGCAGGGCGCAATGGAAGACAGCTTCCTGCAGGCGATGGGGCGACGTTTGTTCGATGCCTCGTCGATCACTGCTCGTGTCCTGTTAGTCCGATCGGAAAAGGATTTCTGGAGTCGCCCGGAAGACGTGGCAGGCTTCATCGACGATGCCTCGCATGCGCGTAGCGTCCAAGTGATCGAACTGACTGATGCCACACACTTGGCGCACCTGGATCGTGCGCCCCATGGCCGAGATCGCCTCATCGAGGCAGTGGCGAAGTTCCTGGAAGACTGACGTCGGCACGCGCAACGGTTGGAGGCCGGGTCCAATCGAGCTTCTCCAGCGGATCAGATTGGTCATGCCTTCCTGCATGGTTCCGACGAAACTCTCAAAGTCCGCATCTGCAATCCTAATCACATGATTGAATGCTTCCGCGAATATCGTTGCGCCGAAGGGCGCAACTACGAAGCTTTTGTTTCAAGCCCGCAGGAGGTTGCAGCACCCACCGTGCTCTTGTTGCACCACTGGGCCGGCCAGACTTCGGACACTCACGACATTGCTAGGGCACTGAGCGCGATCGGCTTCACGGTCGTCGCGCTGGACGTCTATGGATCGGGGCTGCGTGGGACGAGCCCCGACCAATGTCTCGCCCTCATGGCACCGCTTATGCAGCACCGGCACGTTCTTGCCGATCGGTTGAGGGCCGGACTCTCATTCGCAAGGTCGCAGCCTGAAGTCGACGAAACCCGCATGGTCGCGCTTGGTCATTGCTTCGGCGGTCTCTGCGCGCTCGACATCGCCAGGTTGAACCTGGGCGTGAAAGGCGTCATCTCGGTTCATGGCGTCTTGACGCCGCCCGAAGCCGGCGCAACGTGCGAAACGATTGGAGCCCGCGTCCTCGTGCTTCACGGGGACCGTGACCCAATGGCACCTCGCGCTGAAGAACTGGCCTTCAGGGAAGAAATGACCGTCCGCAGCGCTGAGTGGGAAGTGCAGATCTTCGGGCATGCAATGCACGCGTTCACATGGCCCGGCGCCGACTTGCCAGACCAAGGTCTCCAATTCCACCCCATGGCCGCTGCGCGTAGCCAGAAGGCAATAGCTCAATTCTTGCAGGAATGCATCGGATCGCCGGCATGACCCACCGGGGTGGATGGGTTGCCGCATGCATACAACACCTCCAACTGATTCACTGCGCCCTGCAAACCGGATTAGGCGCATGAAGACACTTACCACTCCTCGACTGCGGCTGCGCCAAGCGCTGGCCGAGGACGCTCACTTTCTCAACAGGCTCATGAACGAGCAGGGATACCTTACCAACGTCGGGGATCGCAACGTGCGCTCTCCCGGCGACGCCGCTACCTACGTCGCAACAGCCGCGATATACGACTATGTCAATGGCCTCGGATTCAACATCGTCGAAACTCGATCAGATGCGGTACCTCTAGGCATTTGCGGACTGGTCGCGCGAGGTGCCCCGGGCATTGTCGAAATCGGCTACGCCTTCCTAAATGAAGTAGCCGGACAAGGGTTCGCAACGGAAGCAGCCACGGCGACGGCACTGCATGCCCTCAATGAACTTCGCGTCACTGAGTTGCACGGAATCACAGGCGAAACCAACTTCCGGTCTCGTCGCGTCCTGGAAAGGTTGGGGATGATGCTGATCGACACCAGTTCGGATGGGGAATGCACGTACGGAATGCGCGCTTCTACTAGGTAGACTGGAAGACGCTAATTCCGAGCACCCCACCGGTTGGCCACCCACGAGCGCACGGCAGCGATATCTGAAATGTCGCCGTCGAACTTGAAGGTCGGGATAAACGGGCCAAGCACCATCTGCTCCGCGGGCGCGTAGGCCTGAAGAGTGGAAAACGTTGACAATCCACTCGGCATCATCACGTCGCGCACCTCGGTGTAACGGGTCGCTGCGTCGGTTTCTTGTCCGATCTGAACAGCACCCAATCGTCTGAAGTCAGCCACCATGGCCAAGCATGCGCTGAAGCAGCGTGCATCGGTCAGCACCAAAATTCTAGCGGGATCCATCGCGGCGCGCCCCGCTCTAACAACTTGTCCGGTGCCTCCGCCACAATGCGTAGAGCGGGTCAATGCTCGCCCTTCCCGCTGGGCTTCATCCGCTTGCACAATCAACGCATCCAACAGTTTTGCGACATCCGGGCCCCGCGCACTTCCGAACGTCTCCCGATACATGCGCAACGTCGCAACGTTAGCGTCCGAAACGCGCCAAACGCTTTCGCAGGCGTCATCGGGCGAACCCAAGTTCGCCATGACGTAGTTGCGGCCCAGGAGCAACTGTGCCATGCGACGTCCATAGGCCGACGACCCACCACCATTTCCGCGCAGGTCGATGACCATCACGTCGGCCAGCCTTACGCTCGTGTGGAAGGCTTCCAGGGCAGATAGAACGGTTTCCGCCCGCGGTCCAAGGTCCTGCAGCGAGATCCAGACACCCGCTTCGAACCTGGCAACACCGAATCCGGCCTGCCCCGTTCCAATCGCGCGTTCCAATCGCGGCCAGAGATCTTCCCGCTTCACGGGCCGCCAAGCCAGGTCGACCACCCGGGTTTCGTTGCGGTACTGGAACACACATCGCTGTGGGCGTTGCCACGCGCCAAACCCTTCATCCACGAGCAGCCACGGCGCAGCCTGTTGCTGTTGCGCAGGGACTTGCCAGTTGACGCGATAGGTTCCAAGGATTGCGCGGCCCAACGCGTCCGCCGATGTGCCGTCACAAGAGACCAGCCGCGCATTGATCAGAGATTGGCCTCCACCGGCGTCCTCGTCGACGACCACCCACGAATTCCTGCGCATCGCAACGATGAAGCCCGGCCACAGCGGCCTTGCCTTTACGAAGCTGGGCCGCGATCGGACGTGTCGATCGCCCATGGCGTTAGCAAATTCAGCCAAGACCGCCTGGTAGCCACCGAAATCCTCGACTAGTCGCGATTTTCTGCTGGCAACAGCGTGGGCGCGCGACAACGCACTCATGAACCTGGTGTCGCCGAGTTCCGCAAGAGCGGCCGGGTGGTTGTCCGACAGCAGCACGTAGGCCGCCTCGACATCGTGCTCGGCGACCGTTCGCCAATATTCCGAAGAATACGTTTCCGCGCTGGTCGTGTTAATGACCAGCGCGGTCATGCACAGACAGAAGGTGCCCAGTCGCTTCATTTCGTTCGCTCTTCCCTAGGTGACTCCGGGAAGACACATTCAAATCACCCCTGGTTGCACGCAACTCGCTCAATTGGACTCGCGCTGCGTCGACTCGATTGGTTCTTCTCAGGACATTGGCACAATTACTTTACGCATTGCATTACCCACCGGGTGTTCTTGGCATGCGATGCGCAGCTACAGGCACCAAATTGCACGCGCCAGTATCGAAGGATCACTGAATGACCATGCGAATTGGACTTGGCTTGCTCTCAGCTCTCTCCGTCTTCATTGCCGTGGCGTCCTCCGCTGCTCCGCGCGACGAAGATGAAGCGATGATCCGCGCCATCGACGCCTCATGGTCGCAAGCACTGCACCAAAAAGATCTGAATGGGGTGATGGAGAACTACTCAACGGATGCCGTCTTCTTGACGGCCGACCAACCCCTTATCCGAGGCCACGATGCCATCCGAGCGTGGTTCGCAAAGCGGTTCGCGACACCGGGCTACTCGGCGACCTTTGCGCCCACCCACATCGTCGTCGCCCGCAGCGGGGAGATCGCCTATGAACTTGGCTCGTTCCGGGTGGAGTCGTTGGGTGCGGACAATCAGACGATGGTTCGTATAGGCAAACACTTGGTCGCCTGGAAGAAGGACGGCAACGTCTGGCGCGTTGCCGCCGAGAGCATCAACGTTGATGGTCCTGCCGTTTCGGCTAAGGAAGCCGCCGCGGTTGGGGAGCGTCACTCGGCAGCAGCGTCTTCAGAAAGGTCCATAACTGCAATGCATGTCGCGTTCTTCACCGGCGAGTGGCAAGGCACGGGGAAATTTGCCGACGGGCGAACAATTACTGCCAGGGTGAACGCGCATCCAGCTAACTCCAATGGAGCATTGATCTACGTCCATGATGACGAGCCACCTAGCCGCTTCCATTCGACGGCGTTATGGGCTGCACGCGATGGCTCCACTCTCTCGACCGAAGCGAATAGCTCGGGCGGATTTCGCGTCTTTGTGGCGACCGAGGTGACGGATACGCGAATCGCGTTCATATCGAGAGGGCAACTGAGCCAACTTCTCAACGCCATGCCCAACTCAGCAAACAAGCAGGAACGAGTCACGTACGAGATCACATCGCCGAACTCCTACAAAATGACATTCGAAGCGAAGGTTGCCGGTGGCCCGTGGCGCTTGGTTGACTCCATCGACTTCAAGCGCCGTCGAAGTCCACTGCTGCCGTGAAGGCAACGACCGCCCAGAAGTCCGACGGCCGCTAGGGAGTCGATCTGCCTATCGAATCATCTGTCGTTGCCACGCACCCGGGGTCACGCCAAAACTGCCCTTGAAACGGCGCACAAGGTGGCTTTGGTCAGAAAAGCCAACCCTTGCCGCAACATCGGCCATGGGGACACCACGTGCCAGTAGACCCTTTGCAGCTTGCAAACGCCTCGAATTGAGCTGAACGTGCGGTGGAACGCCAAATACCTGCGAAAACGCCCTTGTCAGATGGACGCGCGACACCTGAGCAACATGGGCTAGGTCGTCGACAGTGACGTTTTCCGCGTAATGCGTATCCAGATACTCGCGCACCGCCGCAAGCCACTTTGCCGAAGATTGCTCGTGCACCGTCTTAGGTGCGTGGCCTGCGTGCCTGGCGAAAACATCCAGGACCGACTCGCACAGCAGTGACTCGCCGCGCAATGATTCGGTGTCTTGTGTCAATGCACGTACTGATCGCATCAACGCGCCAGAACCTGCCGGGTCGTGGATCAAAGCGCTGTGGAACAAGACGTGCTGGCTTTGCGCGCCGCTTTGTTTCAACCATGAGTCAATCAGCGATTCCGGCAGGTAGAGCATCGCGTATCGGAAGCCACTGGCATCTTCGCCGTGGCCGTCATGCGCTTCATCAGGCCGAAATACGATCAGGTCCCCATGGTGGCTGGTGGTAGTCGCGCCGCGACAACGGAAAGTCTGATTGCCAGCCAAAGTGACGCCGAGACACCAACCTTCGTGGCTATGCCGCTCGAAGGTGTGCCGCACGAAATGGGCACGCAGGAGTTCGACTCCCGATACCGGCGTTGCTTGCATGACGGCCCAGTCCGCGGCCGATTCGTGAGTTCCGGTGGCCATGTTCCAATCGTCCAAGACAGCCGATAGCGACAGGGAGGAAGCTACAGCTTCTTCAATACTGCACACTCAAATGAACGCGGCAATCAACCTGAATTCAAAGCTGAATAGCTTCGACGAATATTATGCGCCACGAACGGTCGCGACGTTCAACGACATGGACATTATGGTCGTGAAAGCCTGTGGCGAATTGAACTGGCATGTCCACGAAGACACGGATGATTTCTTCCTGGTGCTCCGAGGCCACCTCCGGCTCGAGACGGAACACGGCAACGTCGAGCTCGGCCCCGGCGACATGTACGTCGTTCCGAAAGGGGTGAGGCATCGCCCGGTTGCCGAGCAGGAATGCCACATCTTGCTCATCGAACCAACCGGCACCCCCAATACGGGCGATGCGTCGACGGCAGCGTCGCGCAAGGTCATTTGAGCGGGCACGAACTTGGCGAGCGTCGAGTACGCCGGAGGAAATCTGAGCATGAGTGACTTTGCGACCGTCGTTGGCATCTCCAGGGGCTACATCCATGATGGGGGCGGCCTTCCGGAACCGTTCGCCGGACTTGCCGTCGCAGGGCCCATCGTTGCCGGCGAGCACACTTTTGGGGGCCAGCCCAGGCTGATCCTGGACCCCGCGACAGGGGGCAAGCTGGCAGCGGTTTGTGACTCGAACGACCAAGCGATCGACAAAGCTGTGCACGCAGCAAATCGAGCGTTTGCTAGCTGGCGGTGGTCGACATCCCGGCATAAGTTTGAAGTGCTTTCATGTTGGGCAGCCGCGCTTCGCCAGCATGAGCTGGCACTCGCTCGGCTGATCACCCTTGAGCAGGGGAAACCGATCGCAGAGTCGATGGGAGAAGTGAACTACGCGGCGACATACCTTGAATGGTATGCCCACGAGGCAATGCGACCCCATGGCGAAACGATGCCATCGCACAAGAGCAACAGCGAACTTTGCGTCAGGAGCGAGCCGGTGGGGGTCGTCGCCGCCATCACTCCCTGGAACTTTCCATTGGCCATGCCTGCCAGAAAAGCGGCCGCGGCGCTTGCCGCTGGATGCCCCGTCCTGCTGATTCCTTCGGTACGCACACCGCTATCGTCGCTTGCGTTTGCTGCGCTGGGGCATCAGGCAGGTCTCGACGCATCACTACTGCAGGTGTTGCCAGGCGACGGCGCGTACGTCGTCCCGCGGGTGCTGGGGCATGCCGACGTGCGGGCCGTGACCTTCACGGGGTCGACGCGCGTGGGTCGCATTGTCAACAACCTGGCCACCCAGCACATGCAACGAGTGTCGCTGGAACTTGGCGGCCATGCGCCCTTCATCGTGTTCCCCGACTGCGACGTGGATGAGGCCGTGGCTGCCTGCGTGATCGCCAAGTTCACCACGGGTGGACAGGATTGCCTTGCAGCAAACCGCATCTACCTGCATGACGATATCGCCTCGCGCTTTCGTGAAAGGTTCGTCGCGCGCGTCGGGGCGCTCAAGGTCGGCCACGGCCTGGATCCCGGCGTGCAAATCGGACCCATGACGCTGCGGACCGGCGTAGACCATTGCCTCGCGCAAGTTGGCGATGCTACGAAAAAAATGGCACGCATCCTGGTAGGCGGATCGGACCTGACAAATCTTGGCGAGAACTTCATGGCGCCAACCGTTCTCGACGGAGTCCGGGGCGACATGGTGATCGATCAACAGGAGACCTTTGGCCCGATCGCGCCGTTGCAGACCTTCAACTGCACCCAGGATGTCCTCCGGCGCGCCAACCAAAACAACTACGGACTGGCGGCCTATGTGTTCACTGAGAGCGCGCACACCCAGGCATTGGCCGAAAGCGCGCTCGAGTACGGGATGGTGGCCATCAACACAGCGAGCTTTACCGGTGCTCCGATCCCGTTCGGGGGTTTCAAGGACTCCGGAGTAGGCAAGGAGGGCGGCGTCCGCGGGCTGGAGGAGTTCCTTCGCTTCAAGTACACGTGCCGATACCACAAGGGACTGGATGCGCATCGGTCGGCGCTGGGCGCAACGTAAGGCGGAGCGGATCACATGACCGAAGGATTGATCACGGTCCGGGACGGGAGCTCGATCTTCCATCGGGACGTCGGCTCGGGACCCGCCGTAGTCATGGTGCCTGCCTGGTCCATGACCGCCGACGCCTTTTCCCATCAGGTGGGGCATCTGGGCCAAAATTATCGCGTCATTGCATTGGATCCGCGAGGGCAAGGGCGCTCCTCCACGACGCTGGAGGGCAACGACTACGTGACCCATGCGCACGACCTGCACGATGTCGTCCAGCACCTTGGGCTCACGCGCTTTGCCCTGGTTGGCTGGTCCAACGGCGCGCTCGCTGCGGCCCACTACGTCGACATCTACGGGGTCGACCTGCTTTGGGCGCTCGTGGACATCGACATGCCGGCACTGGCGGTGCCGAAAGCACCCGGCGATTGGGCGGAAGTGCCGTGCCTCGATGCGTTCCAAGGCTTTCTCGGGCCTTTGACGGTAGATCCCGAGGCGTTCCGGCGCCAGATGGTGCGCTTCTTCGTCGAGCGCGACCTGTCCGATGAAGAGGAACGATGGCTGCTGGCACAAATGCATTCGCAACCCCCCTTCGTGGGTCGCTTGTTGCTGTCCGACATTCTTTTCTACGACTTCGCCGAGATGCTTTCGCGCGTCAGCGTCGCGACTCCCACGCTCGTGGCAGTCAAGTCGGCATGGGCACGGGATGCCGAGGACTGGGTACGTCGAACGTGTCCCGATGCGGAATTTGCGGCGTTCAACGGTGGACACATGTTCTTCTGGGAAGATCCCGAGCCGTTCAACGCCGTGCTGAAGCATTTTCTTGACGACGCCATTCAACGCATTGCCCATTATGCATGACGCGAACCGCATCTCCCCGGTCGACATTCCAACCGAGTCGCAAATCCGCGGCTTCTACAAGTCGGTGGACCTAGCCGATGCTTACGCGATCACCCTTCCCGATCACGCATCGCGCAACCCGGAAGTGCTCGCTCGTCTCCTTTTCGCGCAGCCGCCGCCGTCGATGCAGTGGCTCCTGAGGCTGCGGGACGTGCTGGTCAGGCCTTTCGGGATCAAGACAGCGACGCACCTTCAAGCTTCAAGCACGTCGAAGCCAGACCAGCGCATCGGCGTCTTCAGGATTTATTACTCGAGATCGAGCGAAATCATCCTTGGCGAAGACGACAAGCACCTGGACTTTCGACTGTCGGTACTTTGTCGACCGGTCGACGGCCCAGCCGAAGACGCGCACCAGGTAGTCGTGTCGACCGTAGTGACGTGCCACAACACACTTGGGCATTCGTACATTGCGCTCATCGCACCGTTCCATCGCATTGTCGTCCGGGCGAGCATGCGGCGGGCAGCGCGCCGCGGGTGGTCCGCCCCGTCATCGCGCGCGCCCTAACCCCACGCGGCCAGTCCTCGCATATTCGACCCCCAGATCGACGCCGCGCCACACCTTCGGCTGCAGCCGACAGGGCGTGAGGCCAGGTTCCTCCTGAATTGTTGCGCCTGAGCAACACCATCGCGACAAGCTCGTGGATATGTGTTGCGGGGGGCGTCTGGACGCGCGCGATCAGCGGATAACGTTTTGGGAGCGCCCGGTTCCTCCTCGGGGTTGCGATTCGCTGGCGGTCACACATGATGTTGCGCGCACCATCCGCACCCAGATGTATCGCGTTCTGCCCCGAATAGACTGCCGACCCCGAGCATTCCCAACATAAGTAGCGCCGCGCTCCACGTCCTCATCGACCTACTCTCGCGTTGATGTTTGTGGAGATCGTGCGGGACGCTGGGCGCTACGCCATCTGACGTCGGTCATTAATTGGTATCCCACCTCGAACAGTCACCGAAGCGATAGGCTTGATCAGCTACCCTTGGTCGAGCGCGAACGTCATCGGGCGCATCATGTTTGCCATCTAGTCGCTGGAAGGAGTCGCGTCGTTTGTGCCGGCGCCTGAGTCGATGCCGCGCGTGCCGCTCATGAAAAGCCGCGCCAGGCTGGGCTTCTTTAGTTGGCCGCAGGCGGCCATCCTGGTTTGTTCTGTGAATGCCTCAACGCGGGGACCAGATTCGTCAGACGACTAATTGGTCATCGCCAACCTGCTGAGTCGAAAAACTGGATGCACCGCACCTGCTGAATACCGGCGCTGGCCTCAGCGGTCGGGGCGCGCGGCGTTTCGACGATTTCGTTTGAACAGTCGGCCCAAGATGCCGTTCTCTTCCTCGACCCGTGACGCTTCGAGGCGCTCGCGCACGGCGTTGAGTTCGCGGCACGCCCGCAAAGTGAAGTCATCGAGTGAGGCGAGCACATCGATTTTCGACAGGGCTGCATAACGAAGATCGTCACCGCTACCGCTGATGCCCGGAGCGCTGGTCGACACTCCGGGAGTCGGGAGTTCAGGCTTCAACGAATAGCGAAGCGCCATCTCGACGAGTTCGCTGCCGTCGAGGCGATATCCCGTCGAACGAAGACGTTCGGCCATCATGTCCCAATGGAAACCCTCCGTCGGATGGCGGCCCGGTGTGATGGAAAGCGTATGGCTGCCAATCAGCGCCTTCCGCACGATCTGCTCGCTGCTCCGGATGGGGATATGCGCAAGGGGCAGGTCGATCGCCACGCCTACCGCGTCCGATGGGGAAACAAGCGCATGGTTGCCTGGGGCAACCGTGCACTGCCGCGCCACAGCTTGTGGGATGACAACCTTGTAATATTGATCCGGCTCGCTATCCCGCTGCACGAATCTGGCGTGCATCGGTGCGTCCGCCGGCACGTCTAAAGCCGGCACATAAGTTCGCCATGGAATCAGGCCGTACTGGTTCTCTTGAAGCTGCTCCTTCAACCGGTCCCAAGAGAAATCCGGCGGCGGCAGAAGATATTCGTCAGCATCCAAAGGCACGATGAAGTCGAATTTACCTGAAGCTGCCGCTTCCCGCACCAGCGCGCCGATGGTCTCGACCTGCGTTTGATAAAGGTGCTCCGCTCGCTGCACGGAGATGGGCAGCCCTTCCGACTGGAGTGCTGCAAGAATGGTCGGCGTCGAATCGCTGCTGCCGTGGTCAACGATGCAAATGTGGTCGAAGTGGCGAAGATTCAGGCGAACAAACGTCTCAATGATGTCGCATTCATTGCGGACCATCGATACGGCAGCGGCGGGCATGCGGTCATGGCTCATACCGAGGCGCGTTGCTTGCCTTCTACAGTGGAAGCAGTAACAGTAAACGCAGCGTCCAGGCGTTGGCTGATCCAGAAGCCAAAGGCAAGAATCCCGACAGCCAGGACTAACCAGATGTCGGCTGAATTCCGCAATCGGGCATGGAGTGAAGTCCAATTTGCGAACGCCCCGACCGCAATGACGAACGCCACGGCAAGATCCATGCTCCCTAGTGCAACCTCACTCACGATGGGAGCTGACAAGCTGTGCGATAGTGGTTAAGACTTTGACCGGTTCGACCACTCCCACTAGTACGTCGAACTTTCCAGAAGTTCGAATCAATATCGCGTTTCGCGTCAGTCCTCGTGCGACGAATAGTCGTCGGTGTCCGCCCCGAGACGAAAACCATCCCAGTCCGAATCCCGGCAGTGCAATCCCGTTTTGTCGCCAAGCCAAGCTGGTCCCGGATTGGTCCTGGGACGTGCCGATAATGTCGGAAACGGGAATGGAACGCCGATACAACCCAGAGCCCACGACTAGGCGATCGTCGTAGACCTTGATCACGGCAGTCGCCATGTGGAGGAATACAAAGCCCCCTACGACACACACAACAGACAATGCGATAAGGCGCGGCTGACCATGAAGTGACGCACTCAAAAGAAAAACTGCACCAAATATGCCGATGAGCGAAACGCAGGATCGAATATTCCACGCATCGACCCTGGCAACCAAGACTTCGGTAGATCTCACAATGGCAGGCTCCGTCCACGCGCCGGCACCACGGCCACGCATCGAGTTCAGAGTGATCGTCCCGTCGGTTAGAAATGTGGCCAATTCTGACCACCAAAAGCCAAACCAATCTTCCGAAAATGGCGAGACACTGTCGCGATCGTGGGCACCACTCGCAGCCGCCCTGCGGCAGTGAATACTACTGACGCCGATGAACCCCATTCCCAGCCATGTGGCAACCCCTTATGCCGCGCATTGCGGCCACGGGCGACTCTGCTACTCAGCTTGAAAGCAACTCAACTACACGAACAACGGTCTCTCGGCGGCGCCCTCCTACACGACGCAGCGCTGCCAAGACGCGACCTTCTAGCTCGTCGTGCGCATAGTCATTGAGCACGACCGCTTCGTCGAACGTTCCATCAATTGGACTGGGTGGCCCGCGACCCGTCGCCAGCCATTCGAAACAAACCCGTGTTTCGCTGGCGATTTGGGACAAGTGCGAGACGCTAGGCGTTGTACCAGCCGATCGCTCCCATTGCGTTACGGCGCTGCGTTGGACGCCCAAACGTCTGGCCAACTCGGTTTGAGTGAGCGTAGCCTTGGTTCGAGCGTGGCGGATACGAACAAAGATGGGCACCATACGAGCACCCTCGAGCTATGACCTTCCCTCGAACGCGTCGGGACGCAGGCAGCAGCCACCTTCCGTCCAACTTGACAACGGAGTTCACCCAGCCACTGGATTTCACTGATCGCCAGGGCCGGGGAGCCAAGTTCCCCGGCCACATCGTTACAGTTCCGGGGGGCCGAAAGGCTCAATTCGGGGGTCCGAAAATATGCCTACCTCCAGATCGTCGCCCGCTCCAAGATCGCGAAGCGCACTTTCGATTCGCGCGCGGGCCGATTCCTCAACTCTCACGGTATAGAGCCCCGAAGCGGAATCAATCGGCACGATGCCATACGCGGCATCAATGTCGTCGTCCGACAAGCCCAGTGCGTCGCGAACCGCTTCCAACCTGGGTGGGATCCTATCCTCACGCAACTGGACGAGCACTTTCGGCATCACCATCTCTCCTTAACTTTTTCCGCAACCGCAATCCTTCTCGCCACTACGTGTACCGGTATGCATCGCGGCCTCCACACCCGCCTCGAAGCCAGCACGATACGCCAGTTCCACCGCGTCCTCGTCACCACCCAGCATCGGCGCATCGCTGCCGGCAAATTGCTGAAAGCCGAGTTCGTTCTCCATGGAAGTGGGCCCGCGATCAATGGGGCGTGGCGGCTCGATCTCGCGGGGTGGCCACGGTTGGCCGTTCCTGCATAGCCATGGGTAGCGTTTGCAAATGTCGAATCGATCCTGGCAAATGCGCGGATACAGGTCGCAAATCGTCGGCACGCGAAATCGTCCGGCGAGCTTGCATCCACCAACGACGCCGTACCCAGTTTCGAAGTCGAATCCGCCGGCGCCTAAGTCTTCGGCTGTGGTGGCGATGAGGTTGCGGATCGCTGCAGGATGGGTCGACGGTGTCCCTGCGCTGTAAGGACGACGTGACCGAACGGCGGCGACGACGCCTGCGACGACCGGACAAGCGGCGGACGTCCCCCCATCCGCGGCATAGACGCCTGATCCCCGGAAATGCGTAAAGCCGCAGATGTCGGGCTTCTGGCGCGTCAAGCGTCCGGGCCCAATTGTGGAGTAACCGACCCGCGCCTTCGTGGTGTCCACGCCCGCCACGCACAGGACGGCAGGATGTCCATTCGCGCCATAGATGGCATTCGTCGTGATGCCGCGGCATCGACCGTCCGGACAATCCCGGCCGCAGTTTCCCGCGGCGAACAGGATATCGGCACCCGCCCGCTCGAGGTCGCCAACGATTCGATTGAATGGATGGTTCGGATTGTCGCTGTAGTTGCCAGGATCCCCGACCGGAAGATCCCAGGAGGGATGGAACATGCCCCAACTGTTGTTGACCACAAGCGATCGAGAGTCCCCCGGCCGGCGCGGCGCAAGCATGAAGGCGAGCAGATGCCGGTATGCGCGCAAAGCGTCCGACAGCACCCCGCTCATGATGGTGGGCCCGCTGGCCGTCGACTGCAGCACCGCGATATCCAGAAGGGTGCAGTTCGGCGCCGCGATGCAGACATCGTATGCGCACATGGTTCCGTGACTCACGGGCAAGCTTCCTGGGACAAGCCCCGGCCTCGGCACCCAACTATTCGCTGCGTCGAACGAGGGATTTTTGCCGTGCGCGTTGAGGTACGCGATGTTCACGCCCGTATCCACGATGGCGACGTTAACACCCTGCCCGGTCATTTTCGCCAGGCGCATCTTTGGCACGCACAGTAGCCGTTCGACATCGGCGTCGGTCCCGACGGGCCCGGCGCCTGGGCAGACGATCTGTGGCGCAATTTCGGGGTCGGAAAAGACCTCCACCACGTTCGGTGCCTTGCGTACCTCGTCGATTCGGCTCTCCTCGACAACAGCGCGAACGACGTACGTTGAGTTCTCGGGCTCCGTTTCCAAATCGAACATGTTGATCGCGTTCGGCGTATCGACTTCGGCCGGCATCGGCACCGGCGCAAATGTCGGGTCGAACTGGATCCCTGGCAGCCCGGGAACCGAAGTTGCATCGAATCCCAGCACCTGCCCGTCGAATGCCTGCGCGGCAACGCTCGCCTCATAGCGCAGCTCGACCATCACGCGTACTTCCGCCATTTCGCACCTCCCAAATTTGGATGCGATCAAGCGAACGATGTACTTTTTTTCGAACGGCCAGCGCTAAGCGCGCAATTTTCTGGAAGAATCACTTACACACGTAATCATGCCCTTGCACAGCCTCATCCTGCTCCGTGCAGAAAGTCTTAGCCGCCATATCGTCGTTAGACTCAATCACGGGGTAGTTCCGCTATCGGGTGGAACAGCCACTCTTGCCGTGCGCGATTGATCGTGAGGATGGCAAGCGTTTAAGCATCCGCACACCTCGTCCATGGTGGCGAGCCGGGCCAGCTGTGAGGCCGTCTCCTTAGCGGTAGCCATGTGACCATGGGTACACCGGGAATAATTCCTAGGCCGCTGCGACCGGTTATTACGTTGGTCTCTAAGCCGTGCTTTGCGGCGTAAGTGGTGACGTCCATGAACGAACCAGAATTGGACCCGCAAGCGGTCTCGGATCGCTTGAGCGATCTCCTGGCATCCAACCAAGCCATAGCCACAGCGCTTGCCGTGCTGTTTGCACACAACGCTGACAAGAGGACGCTGCTCGACGCGTTCAATCACTACTTGCCGACCGCTGTTAGGCAGCAACTATCCAGCGCCAAAAGCGGGAAAAATACCAAGCAGTTGATCGATGCACTTACGAGCGCCGCGACGAAGGGGCACTACGTGCATCCAAGGCGTTGAGGTGTTCGCCAAAGGTGTCCGCCACTGCATTTCTAACTCTGAACTAGCTGGGGGAGCGACGTAGCGTCGGCTTAAATCAATCGTTTGGCTTCAACGGCTTAAGATCCTTGCGCATTTCTTCGTCGAAATCCTTCAACCGCTGAAGCCCCTTAGAGACTTCCTCCTTTGCCCCTGGATCGCAAGGTTGAGCAGCGGCGAAGCGTATTGCTGCCATTGTCATCGCTTTGACGTATTCAACAGCCTCCAGCGGGTTCTTGGCCATGCCTTGCAACAATACATACCCCTCAAACTCGTTTTGCGTTGTGCTTAGACGCTGTTCGTAAATGTCTCGAGCAGATTGCTCGAGAAACTGGCACTTCCACTCAAGCGCGAAACCAAGCAGCGCGTCGGAATAAATCTTCTGAACCGGTTCTGCGGCGTAGGCCAAGTAGGTGGGCGTATCGGGATTTCCTGCAAACGCCTGGGTGCTGAATGGTGGCGCGGCAATGAGGACGAGTGCAAAGACAAGCGATTTGTACATGGTCATTCAGAGTTCCTCCAAAGTCGCTGGGATGCACTCTGCTTTGGACTTGATGCTGCCCGCAGAACCAATTGTCGCGATTACGAGCGCGGCCAATTTCGGCATAGCCGCGAACTCGCCTGAAGGAGGCCACGGCAGACCGGCTTGCAGGGGAACTGGCTTATTAACGCAGCCAAGTGCTCAGGGGTCAGCTCACGGGGCCATGGTTCTGCGTGAAAGCGCGACTCGTCCAGATACTGGCGCGCATGAACTCCAAGACCTCCCCCCTCGGACTGGCTAATCTCGGCCCCCTCGCCCAACTGCGGGCCGACCGCTTTCCCGAGCGCCTCGTGCGTCTGCTGGCTGGCCTGTGGCTGTACGGCGTGTCCAACACGCTGTTGATGAAAAGCGCGCTCGGCGGCTCGCCGTGGGTCGTATTCCACCAAGGCGCGGCACAGCACCTGCCGCTGTCGCTCGGCGGGGTCATGGTCCTGGTCGCCGTGGCGGTGTTGCTGCTCGGGATTCCGCTGCGGCAGATGCCGGGCTGGGCACGATCGCCAACACGCTGCTGCTGGGGCCTTTCACCTGGCTTCAATCTTCGGATGTTTGATGCGCCCGAGTCTTTGCCATTCCGTTGCGTCTGCCTGGCAGGTGGAATGTTGGTCTGTGCGCTGGTCACTGCGCTCTATGTCGGTGCGCAACTCGGTCCCGGGCCCCGCGACGGTCTGATGACCGGATTCGCGCGCCGCACGGGCTGGTCGATCCAACGCGTGCGCACCGGCATCGAGATCGTAGTGCTCGCGATGGCGTAGTGCTGGGCGGAACCGTCGGCGTGGGCACTCTCGTGTTTGCGTTATGCGTGGGGCCGATCACGCAGTTCTTCATGCGTTACCTGGTGTTGCGCATGGATGCGCCGGCCGATAAGTGAAATAGACGCTCCAATGTCCACTTCGGGTCGAAAGCCGTCACTCGCCTCTTTTAGCCTGCTTGAGCGCGGCTTGGTCGGCACGTTCCATCACGTCGGCGAGCAGCACTTGCAGCGCTACGTCACCGAGCTCGACTTCCGCTGGAACACGCACCAGGATGGGCCACACCGATGCGGAACGCGCGCGCAGCTTGCGCTTAAGAGCATCAGCGGCTAGTTCCTGACGTACCGAGAGGAGTCAGATAAGAAAAGCCCCGCTAAGCGGGGCTTTTCAATTAGCCGCAGGCAGCCATCCGGGTTCGTTCTATGAACGCCTCAACGGGAGGGCTAGATTCGTCTGACGACTGAGCTTGCTTCATTTGGCTATCAAGCTCACTTACGATCTGATGGATCTCAGACCTAGCGAACCGCATAAGCAAGTCCCGAATCATTGGTTGATACGCAATGCCGTAATGGCCTGCGATTGTTTTGAGAGTGTCGATCAGCGGAATCGGCAGCCTAATAGACACCAACTTCATTGCTAGGTCTGAGTCGAGTTGAAGCGACTCACCCTCCGAGGCTACAGCGACAAACTCGTCACTACGCCCCAGTTCGCCGTTTTCCCACTTCTCGGTGATGGCGGGGTCCAAGTTGCGAGCGTTCATAGATATATCTCTCATCAAAAGTCCGTTGGCTTCCCATGCTTGCGGTAGATCGCAAGTTCCGTTTCGTCGGGCGGGTAACAAGTGCGCAGGAAATAATCTCCAGCGGGGACGTAACACACCTTCAACAGTCGTTCCCTGTTGGTAGGTGCAATAAACCAAAGCGTCTTCGGGTCGCTATGTTGCTCCCGGGTATCAATAAGAAGGTTGCCAGTTCGATTGGCGAAGCACTGGTGGACCTCGGGTTCGCCCACGTCGTGGAGGGCGGCGAGCTTGGCTCGGATCGTCTCCGAGATGATGATGCGCGGCATTGCCCGGGATGCCTCCATGGCGGGGTTGCGGATTGTATATACGCTGATCTTGTATATACAACCGTGACGGACGGCATGGTGAGGACCGGCCACCCGCCTCCCCCGCCGGCTCATCTATGGCTTCCGGGCGCGCTTTGGCGGGGCCTTAGCCTTCTTGGCGGGGTTGGCTGGGGGCGTGAAGGGGTCGGCGGGGTATTCAGCATCCGGACCGGAACCGCGTCATGGAGACTTGGAGCGTGTGAGGGCGACTTCTTAGCCGGTAGCCATGTGACTAGGGTACACCGGGAATTATTCTTGGGCCGTTGGCGCCGGTTTGAGCGTTGGTCCCTGTGCCGCGCGTTGCGGTTTATAGGGGGATCCCGTGGCGGCATGCATCGTTGCTTAGCGGCACCATGTTCAAGCAGCCCGAAAACCCCAAGCCGGATGACACCGTGACCTGCATCGGGTGCGCACTTGGATCTGTGCATACCGCAGTTCGTACCCCAGTCCGCGTTCGACACTCCGCGGCGCATTTCTTCCTTTGACCGCAATGTGTGGGGCCTGTGCCACGCTGGCGCGGCGAACACGGGACGCAGTTCTGGCGATCGGGAAGCCGAGACAGTGGCCGCTACCTCCCTGTGAAGCACCCTGGCCAACAAGGCCTAACCAAGCCCAGTGCAGGCGACGGGTAGACTCTGCCGAGACACGCAATTGTGACAGGAGCGACGGGTGAGTCGGGATCGGGATATCGAGCGCGCGATCCAGGACGGCGAACGCAATCAGCACGCCAAACGCCTGATCCACAATTGGTGCCGTCATGCTCGCGTCGAGAAGTTCGGCGGCACGGGGATGATCGAGATGCAGACCGGCCTGCCCATCGGACACCACGCCATGGCGTGCGATTTTGCGTCGGCCTCGGGTATGGCGACTTGGATGCTGGAAGAGTCTGCGGTGCGCTTCCATGACGCGAACTGCGTAGGCTGTCCGCATCGGGTGCCGGTCGCGCTGCCCAACCTCTCCATGCTGGTTGCGCAGCGCGACGCTGATCGTCAGGACGCGGAGACGCGTGCGGAAGACGCGCAACGCGTTAAGGAGACGGCGCTGCAGGCGCGGGCGGCCGCACGCGCCGAGTTGCGAGCGACTCTGCCGGTGCTTGCAAAAGCCTTCATGGACGATCTGGATCGGCTCGACGCCGAACGCAACGAGCAGGCGGCGACCCGCTTGATCGAGAGCGCCCGCCTAGCGCCAGAAATTCTCGTGCCGGCGCTCACCGAGTACCTGTTCTCGGTCTTGGAAGGCGACGACCACTGGCTGGAGGCGGCGGCGCTGACCGTCCTGGCCGACACTGCGGACCAGCGACGACTGGTGCGCTGCGCGATGAAGTGCCTACGCCAAGGGTATGCGCTCGAGCTCGCCGCGGCGACGGTGACGCAGCGACTGGACCTCGTTGATGCCGCCGACGTCCCCGAAGCGGTCATGGGCCTGGCGTACGTCGCGTCGCCGCCCCGCTCGGAGTTCGGGCGCCTGCACTACGACGACTGCGACCCCAATCCGCTGATGCAGGTGGCAGATCGGTTTCCGGAGGCTGTCGAACGGGGTCTGCTCGCCTTACTCACCCGCCGCGATCGCCTGCGCGTGGGCGTGACCAGCCGGGCGATGGGTATGCTCATCGCTCGGAACACCCGCTGGATCCGCCCCTTCCTGCGTCCGCTGGCGGCGCATCTATCCCGGCTGGACGTCCTGGTCGAGTTCGAGCGCGAGTCCGAGCTGCGCCAAATCGTCCACGACCTCCAGGTGGCGTTGGCCTACGCCTTTCTGGCCGGCCCCGACTTTGCCGATGACGAGCTGATGCGCCAGTTCGAGAGCGCCTCGGACGACGGCGAAGGCCGCGTGGCAGGCGTCTACGAACACGTGTTGCGCCATGCGGATCGCGATCGTGACGCGAAATCGGTGATCGACCCCGCTCACACACAAGCATTCGTCGTGGCGATCCGGCGACTGGCTGCGCTGTCGGTCACCTCCGACAACAACGAAGTCTCCCAGCATGTTTTGGGCGCGTTCCGACGTCAGAGTGGGGCGTTCGCCCCGGCCGCGAAAGTGGCGATGGACGCGCTGCTGGGCACGGCCGCGGTCCTGGATTCCAAGCTCCAGGCACCGGAGCAGGAGCCCAGCGTGCTGACGCCGCCCGATCCGTTGGCGGAAATGGTGAAGGCCAGCCGCCGTACGCGTCTATGGCACCTGCGCGCCGCGCTGCTTGAGGTGGCAATCCACGGCGCCCTCACCGATGCCGACGGGCTGGCGCGCTTTGAGGCGTTTCTGAGCCAGCGCGGCCTGCTCGGCGACACGTTCGAGGCGGCGGTCGTACGGGAGCTCGCGCCGCTGCTCGCGACAAGTACCGGACTGAATACGATGCTGCCCCATCTGTACAGCACCATGGTAGGGGCCTCAGTCGCCGGGCGCGCTGCGGCCGCCGACGCGCTCAAGGACATCGGCAGCCAGCGATTCTCCGATCTCCCGGACCTAGTCGCCGATAGCCTGGTCCTGATGTTGTTCGATCCCTACGTAATCGTGCACAAGGCGGCGGTGCAGGCGCTGGGGCGACTCCGGCTTCCGGCCCACTTCAACCCGTTGATTGCCGCCGCCCTAGATAACCTCATCGTCGCCTACCGCGGGGGAAACGACCCCGAGTTCCTGCTCGAGTGCATCGAAGCGAAGGTAACGACCTACCGCGGCGAGGGCCCACTGCCCAAGGCGCAAGGCCAAGTGCTGGTGGCCCTGGTCTCGGAGCTGGAGACCTCGGTGCTCTTGCGCAGCGGGCACCGCTACTTCCTCACACAGTTTCAGCACCTCGATGGCTGGGCGGCGTTAGTCCTGGGTTGGATCGGCCACTGCCGACAAGACTACGAACTCGAGCACGCACTGGAGCTGGTGGCGGATCTTCCCTTGGGCGCGTGCGCGCCCCATGTCCCGGCGATCTTGGAGGCTGTGGCAACGGACCCGAGCAACCCTCAGCTGTGCAGCACGTTTGTCGAACTGCTCACGCGTGACCGCGCCTGGCGGGGTGCGACCCAAGTAGCCGCGTTGCATGTGGCCGCTTTCCCCGACACTGTGCGCGAGCGCGCTCGCCGACTGCAGGCGCAGCAGCTCGAGCGCCGCGTCAGCTTCGAACACCTGATCAGCGAGGGAAAGCTGGACGAGGCCTTGGCGCTGGGCCAGGCATGGATGCAAGTCAACGAAGAGCTGGCGCAACTGTTCAAGAACGATGAAAAATTCCCTTTCTTCTGAGTCCTTGCTGCCACGACTGCAGGCCGTTGAGGCCTTGGCGGCGATCGCGCATGGGCAGTGGCCGCCCCACGATCTCAAAACGCTGGCCGTGGCCCTCGACGCGGTGTCTGCGGCCGTGTCGAGTGCGGCAGCCGCCACGGCGTACAACGCCTTCGGCGGCATCGTGCGTATCGTTGACATGCTCACGCATTGGCGCCGGGCCGTGCTCGAGGCCGAGCCAGACGCCGATAGGTATTTGCGCAGCGCCCGCGAGCGTTACCGACTCTGGTTGAACGACTACGACCAGAGCGATGCCGCGGCGCAGTTGCGTGCGGCTGTCGCAGGTCTGGCGACTCTGGAATCGATCGAACAGGTCGCCGACATCGCCCACGCGCTCACTGCGGTACCGCTGCCTGTCGGGATCTTTGCGCAGCCGGTGAAACCGGACTGGGCTGTCCAGTCGGAACTGGAGCGCAAAGAAGAACCATTGGTCGACCTGACCGTCGCGTTCTTGAAGTTCCAGTTCGATGGACAGCCGGCCGCGGAAGTGCACCAGCTAGCAGCCCGGGAAGTGCACGACCTGGAGATCGAAGTCCGCGTGTCGCGCTGGCCGCAAGACAAGCGCGAATTGCGGCTGACGCCTATCTCCGTAGAGCCGAAATCGACCTACGACTTCCCCAGCTTTCAGTTTCAAAAGCCCGACGGCGACGCGCCGTACACGATGCGGCAGAGCGGCCGCGCCGCGTTGCTGCTGCCTCAGGGCATGCACGCACGCCCCTTCGAGTTCAAATACACCGCCGAGTTCATCCCCGAGCGCGGGGATCAACCGGTGGCCGTCGTCGGCCACCGCACGCTGATTGTGGACGGTGCTGACGCGTCCAAGCTGCAGGTCTGCGGCTATCCAGGGTTGGACCAAGCACTGTACACACTGCGTGACGCGCTGCGTCGCCGCCCCGGCGTGCCCCAATCAGAAACGGCCGATGCACTGATAGTGCTCGCGGCGCTATGCAATCTGGCCGGCCGCGCGGTACAGGATGCCGAGTTTAAAGGACGATGGGATGAAGCGGCGTTTCAACGGCACGTGCGCGCAGAGTTGCGTCGCCAAACGGTGATCGGCGCGGATCTGGACGAGCACGCTCATGCCGCCGGTGGCATCACCGATCTGTCGTTGCACGGTATGCCGATCGAGCTAAAGGCCGTCGACACCCTTATCAGTTCAGTGGATCAGTGTGACCCCTTCCTCGCCCAAACCGCCAGCTATGCCGTCGCCAAGTCAAAGCGCACGGCCATCTTGTGCGTGCTCGACAGCAGCGAAAAGAAGACGGCGCCGGTGCCGCCCGAGACACTATTGGGCATCCGCACCCACGCCAAGGGCGCGGTGTCGATCTGCGTGCTGGTGATCCAGGGCCATTTGGCTCGGCCGAGCGCGTTGTCGCGTTAAGGACGCATCGGCTTAGTACTCACACGCCAAACGTCTGACGTTTCCAGACAGGCTTCAGCCGCCGGTGCGAGGACCCAATTAGCACGCCTCCCGTGCGGGCGAAATCGCTAGCAACGAAGGCGTCGCGTCGTCGTGAGCTCGGGCCGTCTTGGATCACCCCAAACCCTGCATCGTGGTGACCACGCGGCAGCACACGCTAACGAAGGCGATTCGCCATGCTTTTGCCGGTCCTTCATAGTGAAATAGGATCAGGATCAGCAATATCAAAACGCGAAGGTTAATCTTGCCTTCCAGGGTGAATTTCATCGCGGCGCTCCTCGAGAAGACGTGGCCAGCCTGAGGCTCTTGAAACGAGCGTCAACGGACTAGCGCCCCCAAGGAGCGGATTGGCTTTTACGCAATCGCGCAAGCGATTAGGACTCCTTTTCGCGTTGGTATGCCCGCGGCGCATGCGCTACTGGACCCGCCAAATGGGCGAGGCCATCAACATAGCCACCTCCATACGTAGGAGTGTCGTGGAAATGAATTCATGCTCTGGATCGCCATGTTCGAAAACCCAACGCACCATGTTCGCGTTGTACTCAAGCCAAACCAGCCAGAGATCCCCGTTTGTAAGGTTCGCTAACGAAGTCGATTCACCATCCGCATTGTGGAACTGCATTTTCGCCAGGAACAGTTCGAAATGCGCGACAGATGACTTCGGTTCCTTCGTATCACTGCGCACGGATTCACTTTGATGATCCACCTCAAAGAGCTCGTGACAACAGCCTAGTTCGATCTCCGCGTCGTGAAGAGCATCAAGCTCATGTGGCCATGATGAGCGAACAAGATTATTCGCTGTCCGCGCTCGATTAATGATCGAATCTCGCAGGATCACGTCCACTTCCTACCTCCTACTCGGTGACGCTTATCCCGCACTCGGGGCAGGTTCAATGCGACTCGCCGTTTCCCTTCAGTCGTCACGGGCCCGGTGGACAGGCCACCATGCCACTTGCACCGCCCTGTTCCATTGAGGCCGCCGCCACGACATGGCTTGCCGCTTTTGGTGAGTGCTCGACACCTGCCGTGATGATGCCGACAGCGCCTGTAACCGGGGACAGACAACCACCTGCAGGGGGTACCTTGGGTGGTCCGGGCCTGGCACGAACCTCCCACCCTTGGACCCTTCGAAGGTGGTCCCTTTCCGGCTTCTCGATCCCCCATTTCTCGCCACCTCCTCACCAGAGTCATTCGTGCGCGCGTGTAGGCACTACCAAGTTCAGGTGACAGGGATGGCAGGGGCACCATTGCTTCCTCCCCCGTCCCCACCCGATTTGTCCTTGCTCACCTTCGACTTGCGGCGATCGCTCAGCTCCTGGGCGTGGAGGTCGCACCGGAACTGACCCGGCTGGAGAGGGGTGGCGCAGCGACCACCAGTACTTGCCTTGACGGCGCCGCACTTGGGCACGTCTCGCTTGGTCCACTTCTCACTACGCGCAGCCTTGGCGGCTAGGAAGAGTTCCTCGCGAAGTAGCAGGTGTTGCTGGCTCAGCGCCTGCATTGCCTGACCCAGTTCTTGCGCGAGGTACTTCAGTTCGTGTGCGCCGAGGCGCGGTTGCTTGGACGTGGGCATTGGGGGTCCTTGGATGACTAGTGGGTTTCGCTCGACGGATCCACGAATGCCGTCTGTGCACCGCGCCAGAGGCAATGAACCCGCCCGATGTTTCCGTGGCGGTTCTTCACAACGTTGATCTCCGCCGGCGTGCACTCGGCGGAGGGATTCGAAAGGTCACGCCAGAGCGTCATGATCTGGTCGGCCTCTTTCTCGATTTCCGAGCTGTCAGCCAGATCGGACATAAGAGGGCGTTGATCGGGGCGCTTCTCCACCTCCCGACTGACCTGCGCCAAGGCGACGACCGGGATGCGGAGCTCGCGTGCCAGGTTCTTCAGAGACTTCGCGATGGCACCCACGCGCTCGTGTCGTGGGGCCTTCGCCATAGACGCGTTCTCCAGTTTCTGGAGGTAGTCGACGTACAGTGCGCGAATGCCGAATTGATGCTTCCACCTACGTGCGACGCGGGCAACGTCGGCGATGTCGGGTGAGCTGCGGTCGAAGATGCGGATGGGGCGGTCGCTGTAAGCCCTGACGGCTACTGTTAGGCCACTCCACTGATGGTCCTCGATACGAGCGGTGCGGAGCCTTCCCACCGACACGGAGGATCCTGTCGCCATCCACCGCAGACCCACCTGTTCGTGTGGCTGCTCGGCGGAGATCAATCCAACGGGGCAGCCATTGCGCGCATGATCGATGCTGCCGGCGAGCACCATGCCGAGAAGAAGTCCCGTCTTGCCCATCGCAGGACGCGCACCGACCACGATCAGATCTGAGTCGTGTAGTCCCCCTAGCGCATCGTCCAGGCCTGCCAAACCTGTCGGCACCCCCACCAACGCACCACCTGCCTCATGAGCCGCCAGCACCTGGCCCCACGCCGCGGACATGGCGCTCTTAGCCGTGTGTTCGCATTCGCGGTCGTCGGCGAAGAGGTCCATGAGCTCGGAGATCGCTCGATCGACTGCGCCCTCCTCCCGACGGCCTGTGGCGCTTCGCAGGTCGTCGGCGATGCGACCCGCCTCGCGGCACCGCCAGCCATCGACCACTCGCTTCGATTGATAACTGGGGTAGCTGCAGGCGATGAGGTCCCTGTCGCACGCCAGGCGCACCGCCAGGTCGCGAATCGAAAGGCGCCCATCGCGCTCCGCTGCCTCGCAGATGACGATGAAGTCGGCGGGATTGCCCTCGAGGTTGAGGCGGGTGATGTACTCCCACAACTCGGCAAAGGCTTCGGTCGTGAAGTGCCGCGCCTGCAGCGGCATCTCCGACACCGAGGAGGGACGCACCAGCGCCGTATGCAGCAGCTGCTGCTCGACCAGTAGCAGGCCGTCGTCGCGACTCATGCGCGCAACTCCGGAAACGACGAGAGCGACTGCACCGGCGTATGGCCGAACTTCGCCCAGTCGTCCCTGATGGCATTCATCAGCGCCACATCCCAGTCTGCGTACGTGTAACCCTTGGCCTGCGCGACGCCGACGAAGTGCTCGAAGCGTTCTTCGATCCGAGAGATACCTTTCTCGCTGGCCCATCGGTGCACGCGTTCCGAGATAGCGAAGTCGTTGGGTAGGGAGGTCTTGCGACTCTTCGCGTCGCGCGACGCGCCTTTATCCCTCCCTTCCTTTCCTTTCCCTTCCCTTCCTACCTGTGCGTCACTGTCGCGTGCTCCACGCGTCCGCACGCGTGGTGACGCGTCAGGTGCGGGCAGGCATGAGACGGACTCGCGTGGGTTGACGTGCTGGTGCTCGCCGAACGCGGGGATGTAAGCCAACCCGTCGCCGTACAACACGACTAGCTTGCGGTCCACGATCTCGGCGCACAGGACATCTACGTCGCACTCGTCCCCAGGCATGTACCGCAACTTGAAGGTTCGAGGCTTCCAGGCCATGCGGCCTTCCCTGTCAGCCTCGCACCACAGCGCGATGTACAGAAGTCGTGCCAGTGGCGAGAGGTTCACGATGTCCTCGCTGGTGAAGAAATCGGGTTTGATGGTGCGAATACGAGCCATGTGTTTCGTCTCGAATCGTTGTAGCCCGTCGGGCGCACTCATGCGCGTCGATGGCGGGCGATGCCTTAGGGGGTGGAGTAATCGCGTTCGCGGCGCCGCACTCGTCTTCGATGCGGTTGGGGCGTTGCTTGTGCCGTGGCCTGGTCGCGCTAAATTTCGAGACGCAGTGGTGTTTACCAAAGCCCACGCCATCGATACGGCGCGCTCATGCCAGGGCCGCGGTGTTTTTTCGGCGGTTCAAGGTGCACCTTCCAGGAGGCGTTTCCGGTCCGCCGCAATGCTCGGATCACCACCGCGGAAGCGATGCCCCATTACGACATCACACGGTGATGGCCCAGTCGAACGTCGACATAGCGCATCGACCTATTGTTCGAGCTCGCTGTTGCGCTCGGGATTCGGTGCCAGCGACCCTTAGGAGGTAATTGAGTGCCCGCTGCAGGCTTTCGATTCGCGCGAGGGGCGTGATATCTCCACGTACGAGTCCGCGGACGGATCCATGGCTCAGCCCTCCTGGCCGTCGAAGGCTGCTGCGTCCCGTTCTGCAATCCGGGACCGAAGCCATTCGTTAATTTCGGACTCAACCCACGCCACAGAGCGGCAAGAACCACCGCCAAGCCGAGTCGGCCGCGGGAACGTCCCGTCCGAGATCTTCAGGTAAATCGTGCTTCGCGAGCATCCAGTTCGGGCTTGGACCTCGGGGAGGCGAAGGAACTTCAGGGGCACCGCAGCAGAAGGCTCCCCGTGAAGTACATTGTTGGTGGACATGTTCTCGTTCTCCAAAACAAAAAGGCCGCCTTTCGGCAGCCTTGGGACCCTTGTCGGGCGGTTTACGGACAATGTTCGGACACAAAAAAACCGCCTTGAAGGCGGCTGGATGTCGGACTAGCGGATTTTCGACGCTGGTAATTTTTATGCCCCAACTGTTTCCCTGTCAACCCCCACTGGATTCAACCGAATCCAGTGAGACCCGGAGCCATGTTCCCAAGCGAGCCGCCGCGACGAATGTTGCTTTCGGCGCAAGGAGCCTTAGCAGTCGCGGCGCGCGCAACGCCCGGCCGTTGCCGCTTTACCGGCTTGCGCCAGCGCGCTTGTGCACCGCTTGCGGGGCCTTGCCGCGCAGCGCTTCGTCCAGGTAATCAGCCCACTCTTGCATCATCTTCCGACGCTGGTCGAGGTAGACGGCCTTGTTGTACGTGCCACGAATTTCGTCCGGATCGCCGTGTGCAAGTTGACGCTCGACCCAATCTGCTTCGTAACCGCGATCATTGAGTGCGGTGCTCACAAGGTGGCGGAAGCCGTGTGCCGTCTGCTTACCGCCGTATCCGATCGCCTTCAGCAGGCCGGTGACCGCTCCATCACTGAGCGGCTTTCGCCAATCGTTGCGGCCGACGAAGACGTACTCGTAGTTGCCTGTGATGGGAACCAAACGCTTCAACGCAGCAACCGCTTGGATCGGCAACGGCGTGACGTGTTCGTATCCGCGCTTCATGCCTTCCCTGCCCTTCGGGATGGACCACACACCGGCATCGAGGTCGAGCTCGGACCATTTCAGCGTGCGAGTGATACCGGGGCGATTCGCCGACCACAGGCCTAGCCAGGTGCAGGTTTTGACCAGCAGCGAGCCTTCGTAGCTTTCGAGCGCGCGCAGGAATCGCGGCAGCTCCTCGATCGTGATGTGGGCGTGGTTCTGCGGCTCGGGCTGGTAGAGCGCGATTGAGCCGAGGTGGATCGCCGGGTTGTTTGCTGTCAGGCCCTTGGCGATCGCATAGGCGTAGATGGCGCTGAGCCATTGTCTCGACTTCTTGGCGACGTTGAGGGCCTTCCGGCTTTCGATTCGCTCGAGGACGACACCCAGCTCCAGAGGGGTGATGTTCGCCAGAGGACGTTTGGCCAGCGGCGGCAGCAAGTCCTTGTCGAGGTACTGCTGGACCTTCTCAAGCGTCGCCGGTTTCCACCGCGGCGTGTTGTGATCGACCCACTGCGCGGCGGCGTACCCGAACGTATGCGCCTCGACGTGGCGGAGGGCGAGCTTCCTGGCTCGGCGCTCCTCGGACGGATTGACGCCCTGCCGCAACAGCGAACGGGCCTGAACCGCGGAAGCCTCAGCTTCCTTGAGGGACACCTCGGGGTACACACCGAGGCTCAGCATCTTCTCCTTGCCGCCGAAGTGATATCGCAGCCGGAAGTACTTCGCACCGTCAGGATTTACCACGACGCAGAAGCCATGACCGCCCGACAACTTGTACGGCTTCTCGGCCGGTTTCGCGTTGCGAATCTTCAGGTCAGCCAGCTTGCCGGTCATCTTGGAAAAACGACCCGTCCAACGAAACTACCCAACCTTCTACCCCTATTTGGGGCAGGATTCTATAGATCTGCATGGGACGCCGACGGACGGTAGGCAACAAAAACCCCGCGTTTCGGCAGGGTTTTTGGTGAATCTCCGGACTGCGTTGGACTGCGTCGGACTTCTGATTGGTGCCCAGGAGAGGACTCGAACCTCCACGGTTTTACCCGCTAGTACCTGAAACTAGTGCGTCTACCAATTCCGCCACCTGGGCAGGTGGGCGCGTATGGTGCGGTGCGGCGGAAACGATGTCAACGCTCCGGACCCAGATTTCCGGCCCGTCCTCACTCCCCCGCCGCCAACGGGAACGACACCGTCGCGCGCAAGCCCGGGCCGTTGTCGGCCAATGCGATCCGGGCGCGATGCCGCAGCGCGATCGCGCGCACGAGGCTCAGGCCCAGGCCGCTGCCGGGGGTGCCCCGGTCCGTTTCGATGCGGTGGAAGCGGTCGAAGACGCGTTCGCGTTCCGCTGCCGGGATGCCCGGGCCCCGGTCGGCGACCGTGAGGCAGGCGTGCTCGCCGGTGCGCTCGACCCGCAGGTCCACCTGCGTGCCGGGCGGCGCGTACTTCATCGCGTTGTCCAGCAGGTTCACCAGCAACTGGAACACCTGGTCCGCATCGCCGCGCACGCGCAGGACTTCGGCGTTGGCGGCCAGGGTGATGCCGCGTTCGGCGGCGATGGGTTCGTAGAGTTCCATCGCGTCGCGCGCGAGCGCGGACAGGTCGAGCGTGGCGGCCTGTTCGATCGGCGCCTGCGCTTCGATGCGCGCCAGGCGCAACAGCGCGTTGGACGCCTGCAGCAATTGATCCGCTTCGGCGATGGCGGGTTCGAGCGCATCGGGCGAGACCGTGGCCTGCAACCGCAGTTGTTCGAGCCGCGTGCGCAGGCGGCCGAGCGGCGTGCGCAGGTCGTGCGCGATGTGGTCGGTGGCTTCGCGCACGCCGGCCAGCAACGCTTCGATGCGGTCGAGCATCGCGTTGAACCGATGCGCGAGGCGGTCGAACGCATCGCCGGTGCCGTCGACCGGCACGCGCAGCGCGATCTCGCCTTCGGTCACGCGCGCGGCGGTGGCGTCGAGCGCGCGCAGGCGCCTCGCCACCCAGCGCGAGATCAACGCACCGATCGCCAATCCCAGCAGCACGGCGATCGCGAGCGCGGCCAGCGACGTGCGTGCGACCAGCGCGAGGAACCCGCTTTCGGAACGCAGGCGCAGGCCGGTGGCGATTTCGACGCCGGGCGCGAGGGTGCGGCGTTCGACCAGCAGGCGCGTGCCGTCCGGTTCGCGCGATTCGTGCCAGCCATCGCGCGCGGGCGTCGCGGCGGCGGGGATGTCGGAGGCAATGACGCGGCCGTCGATGCGCAGCGCATGCAAGGCGTCCGGATCGTCGGGCCGCGCGATGCGATCGCGCACGGCGAGGATCAGCGGCGCGCGGCCGCCGTCGGCGAGCACATCGCGCAGGCCATCGGCGTCCACGACGATCGCTTCGCGCGCATCGCGCAGCAGCAGCGCGGACACCGCGGCGTACACGCTGCCGCCCAGCAACGCGAAGCCCAGCAGGAACGACAGGCTCACCGCCACGGCCAGCCGCACCGTGGTGGACCGCGCGTGTCGCCATGCGCTCATGCGGCGCCCAGTCGGTAACCCGCGCCGCGCACCGTGTGCAGCAGCGCCGTCGCTTCGCCGTGGTCGATCTTCTGGCGCAGGCGGCTGATGTGCACGTCGATGACGTTGGTCTGCGGATCGAAGTGGTAGTCCCACACCTGTTCGAGCAGCATCGTGCGCGTGACGACGTGGCCGGCCTGGCGCATCAGGCATTCGAGCAGGCGGAACTCGCGCGGCAGCAGGTCGATGCGGCGCGTGCCGCGTTGCGCGCGGCGGCCGAGAAGGTCGAGCTCGAGGTCGCCCACCTGCAGGCGCGTCTGCGCGGCGCCACCATCGGCGCGACGCACCACGTTCGCCAGGCGCGCACTCAGTTCGGCGAAGGCGAAGGGTTTGGCGAGATAGTCATCCGCGCCGGCGCGCAAACCTTCGACGCGATGGTCGACGTCACCGAGCGCGGTGAGCACGATCGCGGGCACCGTGTTGCCGGCGCCGCGCAGCGTGCGCAACAGCACCAGGCCGTCGAGCGCGGGCAGCATGCGGTCGACGATCAGCGCGTCGTAGGGTTCGGTGGTGGCGAGGAACAGGCCTTCGCGACCGTCGGCCGCGCGATCCACGGCGTGGCCTTCCTCCTTCAGCCCCTGCTGCAGGTAGGCGGCGGTGTCCGCGTCGTCTTCGATCAGCAGGATGCGCATGCGCCCGACCATGCTCCACATCAATATGTGCCGGCCCGGAGCATAGCGCCGGGCCGGAACGATGCTGTCGAAGGCGTGGGGTTGCGAATCAATAACGCCGCGCGTCGGGGAGGCACGCGGCGGGCGGACGATGCGGGGCGGCGCGACGAGACGCCGTCCCGCACCGCACACCGGGGACTTACTTCGCCGGCTTGGAGGCGTCGGCGGACTTGGTGGCGTCGGCGGGCTTGGCGGACGTCTTGGCGGCCGGCTTGGCGGTCGCCCACTTCTCGCAGTGGCCGGCGGCGCTGCGCTTCTCGCACTTGGCGTGGGTCTTGGCGGCCGGCGCCTTGGCCGGCTGGGTGCCGTCGGCGGGGGCGGCGAACGCGGTGCCGGCGACGGCGGCGAGGGCGAGGGCGATCAGGCTGTTGCGGACGATCATGGCGGTGCTCCTGGCTGGGGACAACGATGGGATCCATCGCAAGCGCAGGTTGCGCCGTGGCGGTTTTCGCCCGCATGGCCGGTACATGAAAGATTCTTCATGGAGCGCGCGCGGGTAAACTCGCGGCACAGTCCAACCGCGGCATCCCGATCAAAACCCCGATGAACGACACCGTCCGACCCGTGTTCCACGGTTTCGAGCAGATCCCGCTGCGCGAATACGCCGAGCGCGCCTACCTCGACTACTCCATGTACGTGGTACTGGACCGCGCCCTGCCCTTCCTGGGCGACGGGCTCAAGCCGGTGCAGCGCCGCATCATCTTCGCGATGAGCGAACTCGGCCTGGCCGCAGGCGCCAAGCCCAAGAAATCCGCGCGCACCGTCGGCGACGTGATCGGCAAGTACCACCCGCACGGCGATTCGGCGTGCTACGAGGCGCTGGTGCTGATGGCCCAGCCGTTCTCGTACCGCTATCCGCTGATCGAGGGCCAGGGCAACTTCGGTTCGAGCGACGATCCCAAATCCTTCGCCGCGATGCGCTACACCGAATCCAAGCTCACGCCCATCGCCGAAGTGCTGCTGGGCGAACTGGGCCAGGGCACGGTGGACTGGACGCCCAACTTCGACGGCACGCTGGAAGAACCCTCGTGGATGCCGGCGCGCCTGCCGCACCTGCTGCTCAACGGCACCACCGGCATCGCGGTGGGCATGGCCACCGACGTGCCGCCGCACAACCTCAACGAGATCGTCTCGGCGTGCGTGCGCCTGATCGACGATCCCGACGCCACCGTGCGCGATCTCTGCGAACACGTGCGCGGCCCGGACTATCCGACCGAAGCGGAAATCATCACGCCCGCGGCCGACCTGCTGCAGATGTACGAAACGGGCCTGGGCAGCGTGCGCGCGCGGGCCACGTTCAGGAAGGACGGCACCAACATCGTCGTCACCGCCCTGCCCTACCAGGTGTCGCCGTCGAAGGTGATCGAGCAGATCGCAGCGCAGATGCGCGCGAAGAAGCTGCCGTGGCTGGAAGACATCCGCGACGAATCCGACCACGAAAACCCGGTGCGCGTCGTGCTGGTGCCGCGCAGCAACCGCGTGGATGCCGACCAGCTGATGGGGCACCTGTTCGCCACGACGGACCTCGAGAAGAGTTTCCGCGTCAACCTCAACGTCATCGGCCAGGACGGCCGCCCGCAGGTGAAGAACCTGCGCATGCTGCTCACCGAATGGCTGGTGTTCCGCACCGAGACCGTGGTGCGCCGCCTGCAGTACCGCAAGGAACGCGTCGAGCGCCGCCTGCACCTGCTGGAAGGCTTGCTGGTCGCGTTCCTCAACCTGGATGAAGTGATCCGCATCATCCGCACCGAAGACGAACCGCGCGACGTGCTGATCGCGCGCTTCGCCCTCTCCGACGACCAGGCCGACTACATCCTCGACACGCGCCTGAAGCAGCTGGCGCGCCTGGAGGAAATGAAGATCCGCGGCGAGCAGGACGAGCTGGCGAAGGAACTCGAGAAGCTCATCTCGCTGCTGGACAGCAAGGCGAAGCTGAAGAAGCTGGTGAAGGACGAACTGATCGCGGACGCGAAGAAGTTCGGCGACGCCCGCCGTTCGCCGCTGGTCGCGCGCGGCGCGGCGCAGGCGCTGGCCGAAACCGAACTGGTCGCCAGCGAACCGATGACCGTGGTGATCAGCGAGAAGGGCTGGATCCGCGCGGCGAAGGGCCACGACGTCGATGCGGCCTCGCTGTCGTATCGCGAAGGCGATTCCTTGCTGGCGGCCGTGCGTGCGCGCAGCACGCAGCAGGTCGCGTTCATCGATTCGACGGGGCGCAGTTATTCCACCGCCGTGCACACGCTGCCGAGCGCGCGCGGCAACGGCGAACCGCTGACCGGGCGCTTCTCGCCGGTGGCGGGCGCGTCGTTCCAGGCGATGGCCAGCGGCGACGACGACACGCGCTTCGTGCTCGCTTCCACGCATGGGTACGGCTTCGTCACGAAGTTCGTCAACCTCACCGGGCGGCAGAAGGCCGGCAAGGCGATGTTGTCGCTCACGCCGGGCGCGAACGTGGTGCAGCCGGCGTTCGTCGCGAACGTCGACACCGATCGCGTGGTCGCCGTCACCAGCGCGGGGCATCTCCTCGCCTTCGCTGCGAAGGACGTGCCCGAGCTCGACAAGGGCAAGGGCAACAAGCTCATCGACATCCCGAAGGCGAAGCTCGGCACCGAGCGCGTGGTCGCGGTGGCCGTGGTGCCGCCGGGCGGGAAGTTGTCCATCAAGTCGGGGACGCGTGCGATGACGCTGTCGTTCAAGGAACTCGACGAGTACGTCGGCGCGCGCGCCACCCGCGGCGGGCTGTTGCCGCGCGGCTGGCAGAAGGTCGACGGGCTGGCGGTCGAATGAGCGACCCGATCGCACACGCCGATGCGGAAAACTGGATGGCGCGCTGGCGCGAAGGGCGCACCAATTTCCACCAGGGCGAACCCTCGCCGATGCTCGTGGAATTCTGGGGTGCGCTTGGTGTGCACCGCGACGCGCGCGTGTTCGTGCCGCTGGCGGGCAAGTCCGTCGACATGCCGTGGCTCGCGGAGCGCGGGCATGCGGTGTTCGGCGTGGAGCTGGTGCCGATGGCGGTGGAACAGTTCTTCGCCGAACAGGGCTTGCAGCCCGAAGTGACGCAGACGCCGATCGGACCGCTGTCGAAATCGGGGCCGATCGAACTGTTGTGCGCGGATGTGTTCGCGCTGACCGGGCGCGATCTCGCCGATTGCGAAGCGGTGTTCGATCGCGCGGCGCTGATCGCGTTGCCGCCGCCGCTGCGCGAGCGCTACGTGCGCGAGCTGTACGCGAAGCTGCCCACCGGCTGTCGCGGCTTGCTGGTCACGCTGGAGTTCCCGCAGGATCAGAAACCCGGGCCGCCGTTCTCGGTGCCGGAAAGCGAAGTGCGCGCGCTGTTCGAACGCGACTGGACGGTCGAATTGCTGGCGCGACGGGATTCGCTGTCGAAAAACCAATCGTTCGTCGATGCGGGCGTGACGTCGATGGACGTGGTGGTGTATCGGTTGCAGCGTCGCTGATCGAACAACCCCGGGGGCAAGGAATGCGGCGCTGGATCCTGCGGAGTGCGTTGGCGCTGCTGGCGCTCGTGGTGTTGCTCGCGTTGACCGCGTGGTTGCTGCTTCGCGGCAGCCTTCCCCGGCTGGAGGGCGACGTCGCGGTGCCGGGCTTGTCCGCGCCGGTGCACGTGGCGCGTGACGCGCGCGGCGTGGTCACGATCGAGGCGGCCAACGAACTGGATGCGATGCGCGCACTCGGCTACGTCCACGGCCAGGAGCGCTTCTTCGAGATGGACCTGCTGCGGCGCACAGCCGCGGGAGAACTTGCCGAACTGTTCGGACCCAAGGCGGTGTCGCGCGATCGCGAACACCGCGTGCATCGGTTGCGCGCGCGCGTGCGGGCGGATCTCGACGGCATCCTCGGCGACAAGCGCGCGGTGGTGCAGGCCTACGTCGATGGCGTGAATGCGGGCGTCGGCGCCTTGCGCGTGCGGCCCTGGCCCTACCTGTTGCTGCGGCAGCAGCCGCGGTCGTGGGCGGTGGAGGACACGCCGCTGGTGGGCTTTGCGATGTACTTCGACCTGCAGGATGCGTCGAACGCGCGCGAACTCGCGATGTGGAAGCTGCAGCCGCACCTGCCGCCGGCGCTGTTCGCGCTGCTGTCGCACGATGGGTCGAGCTGGGATGCGCCGCTCTCGGGGGCGTCGCGCGGCGATGCGGTGTTGCCGACGGCCGATGCGGTCAGCCTGCGCAAGCTGCCGATGCTGGCATCGAACGACATCCCTGCCTTGCCGCAACCCGTGGAAGTCGGCAGCAACAACTTCGCGGTCGACGGCACGCGCACGCGCGACGGTCGCGCGATCCTCGCCGACGACATGCACCTGGCGCTGCGCGCGCCCAACATCTGGTTCCGTGCGCAACTGCGTTGGCGCGATGCGCGCGTGCCGGGCGGCCAGGTGGACGTTGGCGGCGTCACCCTGCCAGGCATGCCGGCGGTGGTGGCAGGCAGCAACCGGCACGTCGCGTGGGGGTTCACCAACGGCTATGTCGATACCGCGGACTGGGCGATCGTGGACGCACGCAAGGCGCATCGCGTGCGCGAAGCGATCCGAGTCGCGGGTGCCCCCGACGTCGCGCTCGACATCGACGAAACGACGTGGGGCCCGATCCTCGCCCACGCACGCGGCAAGGCACTCGCCTTGCGGTGGGCCGCCCAACGCCCCGGCGCGCTGCGCATGGCGTTCATCGACATGGTCTACGCGCGCGACGTCGAGGATGCATTGCAACGCGCCGATCGCATGGCGATCCCCGCGCAGAACCTGCTGGTCGTGGATTCGCGCGACATCGCGTGGCGCATCCTCGGCCCGCTGCCGGCGCGCAATGCGTCGTGCGATGCGTCGCGGCCGACGACGACGTGCGCGGCGTGGGCACTGCGCACCGACAATGCACCGCGCATCGTCCGGCCCGCCTCCGGCCGCCTGTGGACCGCGAACAGCCGCGTTTCCGACGATCCACGGTTGGGGAACGGCGGCTACGTGTTGGGCGCGCGGGCGCACCAGATTCGCGACGACCTCTTCGCGCACGAGACCTTCGACGAACGCGCGCTCCTTGCGATCCAGCTTGACGATCGCGCGGTGATGCAGGCGCGTTGGTGGAAGTTGCTGCGCGACGAAGCGGCGCGCGCGGGATCGCCGGCCTTGACCGCGCTCGCGCAGGCGGCGTCGCACTGGGAAGGCCGCGCATCCGTCGATTCGACCAGCTACCGCATCGTGCGCGAATGGCGCCTCGCGGTGCACAAGCGCCTGGCCGACGGCTTGCTCGCGCCGGCGCAGGCACGGATGGGCGCTGCCTTCGAGATGCCCGCGTTGCCGCAGTTCGAAGGCGTCGCCTGGCCGTTGGTGACGCAACGCCCGGCGAACCTGTTGCCGCGACGCTATGCCACGTGGGACGCGCTGTTCGAGGAAGCCGCCCGCGAAGTCCGCGGCGATCTCGCATCGCCGCTCGCAAAGCGCACTTGGGGCGAACACAACACCGCCCGCATCTGCCATCCGCTCGCGCGCGTGCTCACCTTCGCGAAGGCGCAGCTGTGCATGCCGTTCGAACCGCTGCCCGGCGATGGCGGGATGCCGCGCGTGCAGTCGCCGGAGAATGGCGCATCCGAACGCATGGTGGTCGCGCCCGGCCGCGAGGCCGACGGGATCCTGCACATGCCCGGCGGACAGAGCGGGCATCCGCTGTCGCCCTACTGGGGCGCAGGCCACGAGGATTGGGTGCACGGGCGCGCGACGCCGTTCCTGCCCGGCCCCGCACAGCACACGATGACGCTGGAGCCCGCGCGCTAGGCCAGCAACCGCCGCATCAAATCGAGATACACGCCCGGCAGCGCGTCGAGGTCCGCGATCGACACGCACTCGTCGACCTTGTGGATCGTCGCGTTCACCGGACCGATCTCCACGCACTGCGCGCCCAGCGGCGCGATGAACCGCGCATCCGACGTGCCACCGCCGGTGCTTTCCTCCGGCGGCGCGCCGGCGATCGCGGTCAGCGTTGCGCGCGCGGCCTCGCGGAGCGGGCCTTCCGGCGTGTGGAACGGTTCGCCGCCGCGGTGCCAGTGGATCGCGTAGTCGAGCGCGTGCTTGCGGAAGATCGCATCGCACTCGCCTTCCAGCCGTTCGGCGGACCAGTGCGGGTTGAAGCGCAGGTTGAACAGCACCTGCAGTTCGCCGGGAATCACGTTGTTCGCGCCGGTGCCTGCGTGGATGTTGCTGATCTGCAGGCTGGTGGGCGGGAAGGTTTCGAAGCCGTCGTCCCACCGGCGCGCGACCAGTTCGGCGAACGCGGGCAGCGCGAGGTGGATCGGATTGCGCGCCTTCTCCGGATACGCCACGTGGCCCTGGATGCCGCGCACGGTCATGGTCGCGGACAACGTGCCGCGACGGCCCACGCGCAGCAGGTCGCCGAGCTTCGCCTTCGACGACGGCTCGCCGGTGATGCACCAGTCGATCGCTTGCCCGCGCGCGCGGAAGACGTCGGCGACGCGGCGCACACCGTGGATCGCGTCGCCCTCTTCGTCCGAGGTCACCAGCAACGCGACGGTGCCTCGGTGTTGCGGATGCGCGGCGACGAATTGTTCGAGCGCCACGACGAAGGCGGCGACGCTGCCCTTCATGTCGGCGGCGCCGCGGCCGTACAGCACGCCATCGCGTTGGGTCGGGACGAACGGGTCGCTCTTCCACGTTTCGACGGGACCCGGCGGCACCACATCCGTATGCCCGAGCAGCACGAGTACCGGACCGCCGCTGCCATGCGTCGCCCACAGGTTGTCGACGTCGCCGAAGCGCAGCGATTCGCACGCAAAGCCCGCCTTCTGCAGGCGGCTGGCGATGAGCGGCTGGCAGCCGGCATCGTCGGGCGTGATCGACGGGCGTTCGATGAGCGCCTTGGTCAACGCGAGGACGTCGCTCACTTGTGAACTCCGAAGCGCGCCTTGAAGCCGTTGTCGGTGAACCCCTGCGACACCACGCCGTCGTCGGTGACGACGACGGGGCGACGGATCAACTGCGGATATTCCTTCAGCAGCAACTGCCACTCCGCATCGCTGCCCGGCGTCTTGCGCATCGGCGGCAGCGTGCGCCAGGTGGTCGAAGACTTGTTGATCAGGGCATCCCAGCCGCCGGCCTGCTTCGCCCAGTCGGCGAGCGTGGCGGCGGGCTGGCGCACGTCGCGATAGTCGACGAAGTCATGCGCCACGCCGAAGCGTGTCAGCCAGTTGCGGGCTTTCTTGCAGGTGTCGCAGTTCGACAGGCCGTAGAGAGTCGTCATGCTCAGCCGCGCAACAGGTCGTTGATCGAGGTCTTCGAACGCGTCTTGGCGTCGACCTGCTTCACGATCACCGCGCAATACAACGAATGCGTCCCGTCGGCCGCAGGCAACGAGCCCGACACCACCACGCTGCCCGGCGGCACGTAGCCGTAGCTGATCTCCTTTGTAGCCCGGTTGTAGATGCGCGTGCTCTGCCCGATGAACACGCCCATGCCGATCACGCTGTGGTGGCCGACGACGACGCCTTCCACCACTTCCGAACGCGCACCGATGAAGCAATGGTCCTCGATGATCGTGGGCGAGGCCTGCAGCGGTTCCAGCACGCCGCCGATGCCCGCGCCGCCGGAGATGTGGCAATGCTTGCCCACCTGCGCGCACGAACCCACCGTGGCCCACGTGTCCACCATCGTGCCCGCGCCGATGTGCGCGCCGATGTTGACGAAGCTCGGCATCAGCACGACGTCCTTGCCCAGGTACGTGCCGCGCCGCACGACGGTGCCCGGCACCACGCGCACGCCGAGCTTGCGGAACTGCGTTTCGCCGAAGCCCGTGAAGCGCAGCGGCACCTTGTCCCAGAACGGCGAGGGTTCGCCTTCCATCAGCTGCATGTCGCGCGTGCGGAAGTACAGCAGGACGGCTTTCTTCAGCCATTCGTTGACCTGCCAGCCGCCCTTGCCGTCGGGCTCGGCGACGCGGAACTCGCCGCTCTCCATGCCTTCGATCACGCGTTCCACCGACGGGCGCGTTGCCCATTCGATTTCTTCGGGCGTGAGCATCGTGCGGCGTTCCCAGGCGCTGTCGATGTGGAACTTCAGCTCCTCCACGCTCAGGCCGGGGGCGGGCTGCGTGGCGGTCTTCTTGGTGGTCTTGCGGGGGCTCATCGTGAGTCTCCTTCGAAACAGGCGATCAACGCAGCACGCAGAGATTCGCGGTGCGCGGGATCGAGCGCGTGGTCGCGCTCGTCGGTCAGCTTGAACACGTCCTCGGCGCGGGCGCCGAAGGTCGCGATGCGGGCATCGTGCACGCGCAGGCGCTGCGCACGGAAGACTTGCGTGACGTCGGCCAGCAGGCCGGGGCGATCGGTGCACACCAGGCTCAGCAAGGTGCGGCCATCGGCGGCGTCGGCGAATTCCACCTGCGGCGCGATGCGGAAATGCCGCAGGTGCCGCGGCTGGTTGCGGCGCGCGGGCTTGATGGTGTCGAGGTCCGGCGCGGCGAGCGCGGTGGACAGGCGACGCTCGACGTCCTCCGCCGCCACGGTGCGCTGGCCTTCGGCGGGCAGCACTTCGAACGTGTCGAACACGTGGCCGTCCGGTCCGTCGAACAGGCGCGCCTGCTGGATCGCCAGGCCCGCGCGGTCGAGGGTGGCGATGATCGCGGCGAACAAGCCATCGCGGTCGGGCGAATGCACGAACACTTCGAGTGCACCGATGCGTGCGGCGCCCTGCGCGTTGAGCGTGCGCGCACTCACGCGCGCGGTGCCGGCGCGCGCGCCGCGCAACACGGCGGCCTGCCAGGCGATCTGGTCCGGGCGGCCGCGCAGGAAGGTTTCGTCCGGCATCGTGGCGAAGAGCGCGTTGGCTTCGTCGCCTTCCACGCCGAAACCGCGCAAGGCTTCTTCGGCGGCGGCGCGGGCTTCGGCGATGCGATCGGCGGCGGCGACCGGGTTTTCCAGGCCGCGACGCAGGGCGAGGCGCGTGGCGGTGTGCAGGTCCGCGAGCAGGCGATCCTTCCACGCGTTCCAGAGTTTCGGCGAGGTGCCGGCGATGTCCGCGCACGTCAGCAGGTACAGCAGGTCCAGGCGCTCGCGATCGGCCACCTCGCGCGCGAAGCGGTGGATCACGTCCTGGTCGGAGATGTCCTGCTTCTGCGCGGTGACCGACATCAGCAGGTGCTTGCGCACGAGCCACGCGACGATGTCGGTGTCGGCGTCGCTCAGGCCGTGCGCACTGCAGAACTCGCGTGCATCCACGGCGCCGAGTTCCGAATGGTCGCCGCCCCGCCCCTTCGCGATGTCGTGGAAGAGGCCGGCGAGCAGCAGCAGTTCCGGCTTGCGCAGGCGTGGATACACCTCGTGCGCGATCGCGAAGCGTTCGTCCGGCGTGCCGCTGGCGAAGCCTGCGATGTTGCGGAGGACGGCGAGCGTGTGCTGGTCGACGGTGAAGACATGGAACAGGTCGAACTGCATGCGCCCGGACACCTGCGCGAACGCCGGAAGCCAACGCGCGAGCACGCCGAGGCGCGCCATGCGGGCGACGGTGTCCACCGCCTGCGGGCCGCGCAGCAAGGCGACGAACTTCGCGCGCAACGCGGGCGTGGCGGCGGTATACGCGGGAATCGCGGGCAGCGCTTCGGCCAGCGCGCGCGCCGTGCGCGAATGCAGGCCGCGCACGCGCGGCTGCGCTGACCAGGTGGCGAACAGATCGAAGATGCTCGCCGCATCCAGCGCCGGCCAGTCCGCATCGCGCGCGGCGAGGTAGCCGCGGCGCAGTTCGAACGCAGCGTCGATCGGTTCGGCGACCGCCTCGCCTTCCAGCTGTTCCTCGAAGCGTTGCAGCAAGCGGTCGTTGATCCGCAGCACTACCGCGGCGCTGCGATAGAAGCCCTGCATCATCTGTTCGACGGCGAGGTTGTCCGCCGTGTCGACGTGGCCCAGGCGCGCGGCGAGCGTCTTCTGGTGGTCGAAGCGCAGGCGTTCTTCGCGACGTTGCGCCACCAGGTGCAGGCCGAAGCGCAGGCGTGCGAGCGCGCGGCGTTCGCGTTCGAGCGTGGCGTATTCGTCCGCGCCGAGCTGGCCGAGCGCGATCATGCCCTGCGGATCGCGCGCGCCGAGTACGCGCAGGGCCATCCAGCGCAGCGTCTGGATGTCGCGCAGGCCGCCGGGGCCTTCCTTCAGATTCGGCTCGAGGTTGTCCGCGGTGTCGCCGAAACGCGCGTGGCGCGTGCGTTGTTCTTCGCGCTTGGCGACGAAGTAATCATGCGGCGGCCACGTGTGGCGCGCGTCGATGGCGTCGGCGAGCGCGCGTTGCGCGGAGGCGTCGGCGCGCAGCGGGCGCGCTTCGGACAGTGCGGTGAGCACGGTGATGTCGGCTGCGGCGGCGGCGGTGCATTCGGCGGACGAACGCACGGCGTGGCCGACGGGCAGGCCCGCATCCCATAGCAGCGCGAAGAATTGCGCGAGGGCGTCGGCGTGCGCGGCCTGTGCGTCGGGTTCCGCCAGCACGAGCAAGTCGATGTCGGATTGCGGATACAACTCGCCGCGGCCATAGCCGCCGACGGCGAACAACGCGAGCGGCGCATCCGCGGGCAGGCAATGCGCCCAGGCTTCGCGCACCAGCGTGTCGACGGCCACTGCGCGGGCGCGCAGCAGTGCGTCGATGTCGTCGTTGCGGTCGAAGCGCGCGGCACCGTCGGCGTCGGCCTGCGCCAGGCGCGCGCGGGCGTCGCTGGCCCAGGCGGTGTCGGGCGCGGTGGGCGGCGACCCCGCCGCCGGGACGTTGGCGGCGGCGCCGTCGGTCACAGGGCGTTGTCGTCGCCGGGGACGCGGGTGAGGATCTCGACGCCGTCGGCGGTGACCGCCACGGTGTGTTCCCACTGCGCGGACAGCGAGCGGTCCTTGGTGACGACGGTCCAGCCATCGGGCAGCAGCTTGGTGTAGCGCTTGCCCTCGTTGATCATCGGTTCGATCGTGAAGGTCATGCCTTCCTTCAGCACGAGGCCCTGCCCGGCGCGGCCGTAGTGCAGCACCTGCGGATCCTCGTGGTAGACCTGCCCGATGCCGTGGCCGCAGTACTCCTGCACGACGGTGAAGCGTTCGCGGTCGGCGATCGCCTGGATGGCCGCGCCGATGTCGCCCAGCGTGGCGCCGGGCCGGACGATGCGGATGGCGTTGAACATCGCCTCGCGGGTGGTGTCCACCAGCCGCTTGGCCATGATCGACGGGGTGCCCACGAAATACATGCGCGAGGTGTCCCCGTGCCAGCCGTCCTTGATGACCGTGACATCGATGTTGACGATGTCGCCGTCCTTCAGGACCTTGGATTCGCTGGGGATGCCGTGGCAGATCACGTTGTTGACGGACGTGCAGACGGTGGCCGGGAAGCCCCGGTAACCGACGTTGGCCGGGATGGCCTGCTGCACGTTGACGATGTGGTCGTGGCAGATGCGGTCCAGTTCGGCGGTGGTGGCCCCCGGCTTCACGTACGGGGCCACGACTTGCAGGACCTCGGCGGCCAGGCGGCCGGCGACGCGCATCTTTTCGATGTCCGCGGGGGACTTGATGGTGATCGACATGCGGCGATTATCGCCCCCCGGGCCCCGGTCCGGCCATCGGGGAATCCCGGAACGGTCCGTTGATTTGCCCCGGACCCCCACGGGCGACTAGAATCCCGCGGCTTCGCAGGGCTTCGTGCCCTCCGATCCGCCCACGAGGGGCGTCACCCTCGAATCCACACCTGTCGCAACAGCCCGCTCCGGGGTGCCTCGCAAGGGGTTCGGAGGCGGAAGCGAACAGGGAGGCCCAACCCCGGAACCATTCCCCGCCCACTGTCGGCGGCCGGTTCCCTTTCAGGAGTTACCTGCAATGCCCCAGATCACCATGCGCCAGATGCTGGAGGCCGGCGTGCACTTCGGCCACCAGACCCGTTACTGGAACCCCAAGATGGGTCCGTACATCTTCGGCGCCCGCGGCAAGATCCACATCATCAACCTCGAGAAGACGATGCCGCTCTTCTCCGACGCGATGAATTTCATCTCGGCCATCGCGCAGAAGCGCGGCTCGATCCTGTTCGTCGGCACCAAGCGCTCGGCGCGCGAGTCGATCAAGGAAGAAGCGACCCGTTGCGGCATGCCGTACATGACGCAGCGCTGGCTGGGCGGCACGCTCACCAACTTCCGCACCGTCAAGCAGTCCGTGCAGCGCCTGAAGGAACTGGAAGCCGGCGAAACCGACGGCACGTTCCAGAAGCTGGTCAAGCACGAAGTGCTGGGCCTGCGCCGCGAGCGCGACAAGCTGGAAGCCTCGCTGGGCGGCATCAAGGAAATGAACCGCCTGCCCGACGCGCTGTTCGTGATCGACATCGGCCATGAAGACATCGCCGTGAAGGAAGCCAAGAAGCTCGGCATCCCGGTCATCGCGGTCGTCGACACCAACTACGATCCGGCGCTGGTCGACTACGCGATCCCGGGCAACGACGACGCCATCCGCGCCGTGCAGCTGTACGCCCGCGCCGCCGCCGACGCGGTGCTCGAAGGCAAGGCCGCCGCGCCGTCGGCCGCCAACGTCCGCGAGGAAGACTTCGCCGAAGCCGCCAACGCCGAAGGCGACGACAAGAAGGGCCCGCGCCGCGCCCCGGCCAAGAAGGCCCCGCCGCGCAAGCCGGCTGCCCCGGCCGCCAAGGCCGAGTAATCCCGGCGTCATGCGGCCGCGCAAGCATGCGCGGCCGCACATCCTGGCTCGTCACTCCCGCGCAGGCGGGAGTCCACGCCGCCACCGCATTCGCTGGATCCCCGCCTTCGCGGGGATGACGGCATTTCAAAACAGAGGAACACCCCCATGGCTGAAATCACCGCTTCCCTCGTCAAGGAACTGCGCGAGCGCACCGGCGCCGGCATGATGGAGTGCAAGAAGGCGCTCACCGAGAACAACGGCGACATCGATGCGTCGGCCGAGTGGCTGCGCAAGACGGGCCAGGTCAAGGCCGACAAGAAGGCCGGCCGCGTCGCCGCCGAAGGCCGCATCGCGGTCGCCCAGGCCGCCGGCAAGGCCGTGCTGGTCGAGGTGAACTCCGAGACCGACTTCGTGGCCAAGGACGACAACTTCATCGCGTTCGCCAACGCCGTGGCCAAGGCCGCGCTGGAATCCGGCGCCGCCGATGCCGAAGCGCTGAAGGCCGTGAAGCTGGCCTCGGGCGAGACCGTCGAGGAAGCGCGCGCCGCCGTGATCCAGAAGGTCGGCGAGAACGTGCAGGTCCGTCGCCTGGTGCGCTTCGAGAGCAGCAACAACCTCGCTGCCTACGTGCACACCAACCACCGCATCGGCGTGCTGGTCGAAGTGAAGGGCGGCGACGCCGACTTCGCGCGCGGCGTGGCGATGCACATCACCGCGCTCAACCCGCCGCACAACAAGGCCGCCGACGTGCCGGCCGACTTCGTCGCGAAGGAAAAGGAAATCGAACTGGCCAAGATGTCCGACAAGGACAAGCAGAAGCCGGCCGAGATCCTCGAGAAGATCATCAGCGGCAAGATCGCGAAGATCGTCAACGAAGTGACGCTGTACGGCCAGTCCTACGCGCTCAACCAGGACCAGACGGTCGAAGCCGCGGCGAAGGCCGCCGGCGCCGACGTGCTGCGCTTCCAGCGCCTGGAAGTGGGCGAAGGCATCGAGAAGGTCAAGGAAGACTACGCGGCCGAAGTGGCCAAGGCGATGCAGGTCTGATCGCCGGGCGCCAAGCCTGATCCACGAAAAACCCGCGAGCGATCGCGGGTTTTTTGTTGCGCGTCAATCGAACAGGCGCTTGCCGACCTGCGGCGCGGACTTGCCGGTGGTGCGGCCCTTCTCGAAGACGACGAAGGAATCGTAGAAGCAGATCGAACGCGTGCTGGCGGTGAAGTCGTCCGGCGCGATCGCGCCGCGCGCGTGGTCGGCATTGAGGCGGTCCACCAGCGCCTTGCTGCGTTCGATGAAACTCCCCGCCCTGCCCAGGCCGCCGCCGAATTCGTCCCAGTACGCCGTGTGCATGTCTTCGACCATGTACACGCCATTCTTCGGGACCAGCGGATACAGCACGTCGAAGGTGGCGTTGACGTGTTCCATCACGTGGCTGCCGTCGTCGAGCACGATGTCCGGCGCGCCGAATTCCTCGACGACGCTGCGCAGGAACGCGGCATCGGCCTGGCTGCCGATGCGCACGTCGACCTGGTCTTCGGCGGCGCCCGCCGCGCGCGGGTCGATGTCGATGCCCACGATGCGTGCATGCGGGCCGAGCATCCGTTTCCACATCCGCAGGCTGCCGCCGTGGCTCACGCCGATCTCCAGCATCAGCACGTCCTGGTCGCGGAAGCGCGCGAGGTGGCGTTCGTAGATCGGGAAGTAGTGCTTCCACTTGTGGATCAGCAAGTCTTCGTTGGTCAGGAAATCGGACCAGAGCGACATGGCGTGCTCCTTGCGGGCGCGGATGGCCAGCTTGCCCGCAAGGCGGGGCGTTCACCCGTCCAGCGCGATGGTTTCCGACAAGTGGTGCGCGACGGTGGCGATCCTGCGCAGGTGGCGCGACTCGGGGTGCGTGAGCATCCATAGCTGCGTGCGCGCATCGAGGAGCACGTCCGTGAGCGCGACCAGGTCGTCGCGTTCGCGCGCGAGGAACACCGGCAACACGCCGATGCCCAATCCCGCGGCGATGCCTTCGGCCACCGACAGGATGCTGTTGACCTGGTAGCGCGGCACGATCGCGGGATATCTGCGCTTGCGCCACAGCACGCCGGGATGTTGCGGCAGGGCTTCGTCGGGCGCGATCCACGGTGCCGTCGCGGGATCGATGGGCGGCACGTGCTTGCCGCGACTGCGCGCGGCGTACAACGCGACGTCGATCGGGCCCAGGCGCTTGCCGACGACGTGGTCCGGCGGCGCCGATGTGGCGCGCACCGCGATGTCGGCATCGCGGCGCGTGAGGCTGGCGAGTTCGTTGCTCGCGGTGATCTCGAATTGCAGCAAGGGATGCTCGACCGACAACGTGCGCAGCGCCGGCATGATCAGGCCGTGCAGCAATGTGTCGGTGGTGCTGATGCGCACGGTGCCCGACACCGCACCGCCCGGCGATTGCGTGGCGCTGCGCGCGGCGTCGAGTTCGGCTTCGATGCGTTCGGCGTGGCGTACCAGGTGCGCGCCGAGCTCGGTCGGCCGATAGCCGCCACGCGTGCGTTCGAACAGGCGCTGGTGCACGCCCTTCTCGATGCGCTGCAGCGCGCGGAAGACGGTGGAGCTGTCGATGGCGAGGAGTTCGCCGGCGGCGGCCAGGGTGCCGCGGCGCGCGAGCGCGAGGACGGTGGCGAGGTCCGCGGGGGACAGGTCGTATTGCGATGGTGCAACGGGCATTTGCTTTTCCACCTATTCCGATTGCAGCGCCGCAATCCTAGGCTGGCGCCCCCCGAATCGCAAAGGAGCCTGTCATGGCTATTTCCGTTACTGCTTCCACCGGCGTCGCTTCGGCCCGTCCCGCGCCCCTGGGCGCCAACGCCGCCGGCCTCGCGCTGCTGCGGGTCTCGCTCGCCGCGATGTGGCTGTCGCACGCGATGCTCAAGCTCTTCGTCTTCACCCTGCCCGGCACGGCGGCCTTCTTCGATGCGCACGGCATCCCGGGGGCGCTCGCCTATGCGGTGGTGCCGTACGAGATCGCCGGCGGCCTGGCGCTGCTGTTCGGCGTGTACGCGCGGCAGGTGGCGGTGGCGCTGCTGCCGGTCCTGGTCGGCGCGCTCGCGGTGCACCTGCCCAATGGCTGGGTGTTCACGGCCACCGGCGGCGGCTGGGAGTACCCGCTGTTCCTGATCGTGGCCTCGGTGGTGTTGTGGCTGTCGGGCGATGGCGCGTTCGCGCTGCTGCGCTCGGATCGCTTCGCCCCGGCCGTCGGATAGAGCGGTTCGGCTAGAATCGCCGCCATCCCCTGCTATGCCCGGAGCGTCCATGTCCCAGCTCGCCTGTCGCCGCGTCCTGTTGAAGTTGTCCGGCGAGGCGTTGATGGGCGACGAGGACTACGGGATCGACCCGAAGGTCATCGGGCGCCTGGCGCGCGAAGTGATGGAGGCCCGCGAGGCCGGCGCGGAGATCGCGCTGGTCATCGGCGGGGGCAACATCTTCCGCGGCGCGGGCCTGGCCGCCGGCGGCATGGACCGCGTCACCGGCGACCAGATGGGCATGCTCGCCACCGTGATCAACGCGCTCGCGATGCAGGACGCGCTGGAGAAGGTGGGCGGCCGCTGCCGCGTGATGAGCGCGATCAAGATCAACGACGTGTGCGAGGACTACATCCGCCGCCGCGCCGTGCGCCATCTTGAAAAGGGCCGCATCACCATCTTCGCCGCGGGCACGGGCAATCCGTTCTTCACCACCGATTCGGGCGCGGCGTTGCGCGCGATCGAGATCGGCGCCGACCTGCTGCTCAAGGCCACCAAGGTCGACGGCGTGTACGACAAGGATCCGAAGAAGCACAGCGACGCGGTGCGCTTCGATTCGCTCACCTACGACGAGGTGATCTCGCGCGACCTGCAGGTGATGGATACCGCGGCGTTCGCGCTCGCGCGCGACAGCGACCTGCCGTTGCGCATCTTCGACATGTCGCAGCCCGGCGTGCTGCTGCGCATCCTGCGCGGCGAGAACATCGGCACGCTGGTCCGCGGCCGCAACTGACGGCATGGGCGCCGGACACTCGCACGGCGCCGACGACGCGCACGCAGCGCGCGACCACCACCACGGCGACGCCGGCGTCCGCGCCTTCGCGTGGGTGACGCTGCTCAACCTCGCCTACACCGTGCTCGAAGCCGCGTACGGCTTCGCGACCAATTCGCTCGCGTTGCTGTCCGATGCGGTGCACAACCTCGGCGACGTGCTGGGGCTGGCGCTCGCGTGGGGCGCGGCGACGATCGCGCGACGTGCGCCGACCGAGCGCCATACGTACGGCTGGCGACGCGCCACGCTGCTGTCGCCGCTCGCCAACGCGATCGTGCTCGCGGGGTTTTCCGGCGCGCTGGCGTGGGAAGCGGTGCGTCGCTTCAGCGCACCGCCGGAAGTGCCGGGCATTCCCGTGATGATCGTGGCCGGCATCGGCATCGCGGTGAACCTGGGCGCGGCGAAGTTCATGCATGGCGGGCACGACGACCTCAACCGGCGCGGTGCCTTCCTGCACCTGGTGGCGGATGCGGCGGTGTCGGCCGCGGCCGTACTCGCCGGCGCGGGCATGCTGGCCTTCGGCTGGCGCTGGCTGGATCCGCTGACCGCGTTGCTGGTCGGCGCGGTGGTCGCCTTCAGCGCCTTCGGCCTGCTGCGCGACAGCTTCGCTGCGGCGATGGACGCGGTGCCGCGCGGGCTGGATCCGGCGCAGGTCCACGACTTCCTCGCCGCGCAGCCCGGCGTCTCGGCGGTGCACCACGTGCACATCTGGTCCCTCGGCGCGGGCGAAATCGCGATGACCGCGCACCTGATCCGCCCCGGCCAGGTGGACCACGACGCCTTCCTCGACGCGGTGGTGGTGGAACTCGACGCCCGTTTCGGCATCAACCACCCGACCCTGCAGATCGAGCACGGGGCCGGCTGCGAGCACGATTTGCACGATCGGGCGCCGCATCACTGAAAAGCAGGGACCGGGGACCAGGGACCGGGGACCGGTAAAGCCAAGCGCTGTTCTGCTCGTCCCTGGTCCCTGGTCCCCGGTCCCTCGTCCCCGCTCCCCTATAATCCCGCGCCTGATCGCAAGGACCGGAGCCCCCGATGCTCAACGACATCAAGAAAGACGCCACGACCCGCATGCAGAAGAGCGTCGATGCCTTCCGCCAGGACCTCACCAAGCTCCGCACCGGCCGCGCCTCCACCGCGCTGGTCGAGCACCTGAAGGTCAACTATTACGGCACCGACATGCCGCTGAGCCAGGTGGCGACGATCGGCGTGGCCGACGCGCGCACGCTCACCATCACGCCGTGGGAGAAGCCCATGGTGGCGGCGGTGGAGAAGGCGATCTTCGCGTCCGACCTCGGCCTGACGCCCAACACCGCCGGCACCGTCATCCGCATCAACCTGCCGCCGCTCACCGAAGAGCGCCGCAAGGAACTGTCCAAGCACGTGCACGCCGGTGGCGAAGACGCCAAGGTCGCGATCCGCAACATCCGCCGCGACGCGAACCACCAGGTCAAGGAACTGCTGAAGGACAAGAAGATCACGGAAGACGAAGAGCGCCGCAGCGAGGACGAGATCCAGAAGCTGACCGACAAGGCGATCAAGGACGTCGACGACGTGGTGAAGGACAAGGAAAAAGAACTGATGGCGGTCTGAGACCGTCGCCATGCCTTCCGACGCATCGCCGGCGCGGGTTCCGCGCCACCTCGCCGTCATCATGGACGGCAACGGCCGCTGGGCCGAACGCCGTCGCCGTCCGCGCGCCATCGGCCATCGCGCCGGCGCGCGCGCGGTGAACCTGTGCATCGACTTCTGCATCGAGCACGGCATCCAGGCGCTCACGCTGTTCGCCTTCTCCAGCGAGAACTGGGGACGCCCCGACGAAGAAGTGGGCGCGCTGATGAAGTTGTTCCTCAACGCGCTGGATCGCGAAGTGGACGAACTGCATCGCTGCGGCGTGCGCGTGCGCTTCATCGGTGAACGCGAACGCTTCGGCGCCGCGATCCTCGCGCGCATGGACGCCGCCGAAGCCACCACGCGCGCCAACACCGTGCTGCACCTGACCATCGCCGCCAGCTACGGCGGGCGCTGGGACATCGCCAACGCGGCGCGCGCGCTCGCGCGCGAGGTCGCCGCGGGCCGCCTGCAGCCGGACGACATCGACGAGGCGTCACTGGGCCTGCACATGGCGCTGGCCGACCTTCCGGCGCCGGACCTGTTCATCCGCACCGGCGGCGACCTGCGCATCAGCAACTTCCTGCTGTGGCAACTGGCCTATACCGAGCTGTGGTTCACCGAAACGTTGTGGCCGGACGTGGATGCCGCCACACTCCGCCAGGCCCTCGCGGATTACGCGATGCGGGAGCGGCGCTTCGGACTCACGGGCGCCCAGGCCGGCACCCCTCAACGGAACCAAGAATGACCCGCACGCGATTGCTGGCCGCGCTGTTCATGACCCCGATCGCCGTGGGCGCCGTGTTGTTCGTCGACACGCCGTGGCTGGTGATGCTGGCGGCCATCCTGTTCCTGGCCGGCCTGTGGGAATGGTTCCGCCTGTCGGAGATCGACGACACGCTGCACCGCACGGTGCTGCTGGTGGCCAACCTCGCGCTGATGGTCGCCATCGTGTGGGCCTCGCGCACGCCGACGGGTTTCAGTTTCGTGCTGTTCCAGATCGCCACGGTGGTCGGCGTCGTCTGGTGGCTGCTCGCGATGTTGTGGCTCAAGCATTTCGAATTCGCGTCCGACCACGACACGCATGCGCGCATGTTCAAGCTCGCCGCGGGCACGCTGGCGGTGATCCCGGCGTGGGCCGCGCTCGCGCTGATCCACGGCAGCGATCCCGACGGCCACGTGTGGCTGCTGATCGCGCTGGGCATCTGCTGGGCCGCGGACTCGGGTGCGTATTTCGCGGGCCGCAAGTTCGGCAAGCACAAGCTCAGCCCGCGCATCAGCCCGAACAAGACGATCGAAGGCTTCGTCGGCGGGCTCGTCGCCGCAGTGGTCGTGTCGTTGATCGCCGCGCCCTTCGCCGGCGCCACCGTGGCGCAGTTGCCGCTGGTGGCGATCGTGGTGGTGGTGACGGTGGGCTTCTCGGTGGTGGGCGATCTCTTCGAAAGCTTGCTCAAGCGCCACGTGGGCGCGAAGGATTCGGGCGACCTCATCCCCGGGCACGGCGGCATCCTCGACCGCATCGACAGCGTGCTGGCCGCGCTGCCCGTGTTCGCGCTGGGCAAGGGCCTCCTCGGCTTCTGACGATGCAACGGGTCGCAGTCCTCGGCGCTACCGGTTCGATCGGGTGCAGCGCGCTCGACGTCATCGCGCGGCATCCGCAGCGGATGCGCGCGAGCGTGCTCGCGGCCGGATCGCAGGTGGACGCGTTGCTGGCGTTGTGCCGCACGCACCGGCCCGACCACGCGGTGATCGCCGATGGCGCGAAGTTCGCGGCGTTGCGCGATGGCTTGCGCGAGGCCGGCCTGCCGACGCAGGCGCACACCGGCGAAGACGCCCTCGATGCACTCGTGGCCGGGGATGCGTGCGACACCGTCGTCGCCGCCATCGTCGGCGCCGCGGGATTGCGCTCCACGCTCGCTGCGGCGCAAGCCGGCAAGCGCCTGCTGCTCGCGAACAAGGAATCCCTCGTCCTCGCCGGCGAACTGCTCACGCGCGCCGCGCACGCCGCCGGCGCAACGATCGTGCCGATCGACAGCGAACACAACGCGATCTTCCAGTGCCTGCCCGACGCGGCGGCGCACGCGGGGCTCGCACGCATCTGCCTCACGGCGTCGGGCGGTCCGTTCCGCGGACGCACGCGCGCGCAGCTGGCCGATGTCACGCCGGCGCAGGCCGTCGCGCATCCCAAGTGGTCGATGGGGCCGAAGATCTCGGTCGATTCGGCCACGCTGATGAACAAGGGCCTCGAAGTGATCGAGGCGCATCACCTGTTCGGCGTGGATGCGTCGCGCATCGACGTGCTCGTGCATCCGCAGAGCCTCGTGCATTCGCTGGTGCATTTCGTCGACGGCAGCACGCTCGCGCAGCTCGGCCTGCCCGACATGCGCACTGCGCTCGCCGTCGGCCTGGCCTGGCCGGAACGCGTGGCCTCGGGCGTCGGCACGCTCGACCTGCTGCAGCACGGCACGCTGGAGTTCGAAGCCCCGGATCGCGCCGCTTTCCCGTGCCTGGGCCTGGCGTATTCCGCGCTGGAAGCGGGCGGCACGGCGCCGGCGATCTTGAATGCCGCCAACGAAGTCGCGGTTTCAGCCTTTCTTCAGGGCCGCGTGGGCTTCCTAGGCATCCCCGCGCTGGTCGAGGACACCCTGGCCGCGCTGCCCGCCACCCCCGCCGGCACGCTCGACATCCTCCGCGAGGCCGACCGGGCCGCGCGCGAGCATGCCGGGCGCGCCATCGTCCGCATCCACGACCGAGACTGAGCAATGGGCGAAACGATCGGCTCTGCGTGGTGGTTCATCGTCGCACTCGGCGTGCTCGTCACCATCCACGAATTCGGACACTTCTTCGTCGCGCGCCGCTGCGGGGTGAAGGTGCTGCGCTTCTCCGTCGGCTTCGGCCGCCCGCTGTGGCTGCGCCGCGGCAAGGACGGCACCGAATACGTCGTCGCGATGCTGCCGCTCGGCGGCTACGTGCGCATGCTCGACGAGCGCGACGACCAGTACACGCCCGCGCTGCAGGCGCAGACGCTCGCCGCGAAACCCGTCGGCCAGCGCATCGCGATCGCCGCCGCCGGTCCGCTCGCCAACCTCGTGCTGTGCGTGTTCCTGCTGTGGGCGATGTTCGTCGTCGGGCGTCCCGATTACGCGGCGGCCGTCGGCAGCGCGCAGGGCATCGCCGCGCAGGCGGGCCTGCGCACCGGCGATGTCATCCAGAAAATCGACGGCAGCGACACGCCGACTTGGACCGAGGCGCAGTACGCGCTCACCATTTCGGCGATCGATCGCAAGCCGGTGCAGATCGACGTGCGCACGCGCGAGGGCGGTACCGCGCGCCGCACGCTGGACCTGTCGAAGATGCCGCAGGGCTTCGACGAGACCAACGCGGTCCGCCTGATGGGCCTGGTGCCGCGCCACATGCTGGTGCCGCCGGTGATCGGCGACATCACCAAGGGCGCGCCGGCCTACGGGATCCTCGCGCAGGACGACCGCGTCACCGCCGTGGACGGCCAGCCGGTCGAAAGCTTCGACGACATCGCGCCGAAGGTGCGCGCGCTCGCCGCGCGCGGCGGCCCCGGGATGATCGAAGTGCAGCGCGAAGGCGAACGCCTCGCGCTCGAAATCACGCCCGGCAAGCTGAAGCAGCCCGATGGCCGCGAAATCGTGGGCCTGGGCATCGTCAGCGCCAAGGCCACCCAGCCGGCCTTCGACGCGATGCTGCGCTACGGGCCCCTCGCGGCCGTGCCGCAGGCCTTCAAGGCCACCGGCGAGCTCACCGGGCAGATCACCGGCCTGATCAAGCGCATGGTCACCGGCCAGATGTCGCTGAAGTACGTGACGGGCCCCGTCACCACGGCCCGCGCCGCCAATGCCACCGCGCAACTCGGGCTGGGCTGGTTCCTGAACTTCCTGGCCCTGTTGTCGCTCAGTCTGGCGATCCTCAACCTCTTGCCCATCCCGCTCTTGGACGGTGGACACCTCTTGTACTACCTTATCGAGTTGGTCAAGGGCAGCCCATTGAGCGAGCGGGCGATGGCTGCCGGACAATACGTGGGCCTGGTGCTGCTGGTTGGCCTGATGGGGTTGGCGCTGTTCAACGACGTGCTGTTGAACCGACTGCTCCATTGGTGATCTTCCTGCTGCCGGCCCCCGGCGCGCCCTGCCCTGCGACCCAGCCACCGACCGTGGCACCGACCCCCAACCGGACGTGACGATGACGCGACACCTGCCCCGCCGCCTGCTCGCCCTTGCCCTCGCTTCGGCGATCGCCGCTCCCGCGGCCGCACAGGTTGCAGATCCCTTCTCCGTCCCCGGTGGCACGCCCGCGCAGTCCACCGCGCCCGGCCCGCTGGCGCAGCCCGCCGCCACCGGCTACGTGCCGTCCACGGTCGATGCGTCCGCGTTCACCATCAGCGACATCCGCATCGAGGGCCTGCAGCGCATCTCCGCGGGCACGGTGTTCACCTACCTGCCCGTGCAGCGGGGCGACACGCTGGATGCCGCCTCGGCCGCCGAGTCCATCCGCGCGCTGTACAAGACCGGCTTCTTCGAAGACGTGCACCTCGATCGCCAGGGCGACATCCTGGTGATCACGGTCGTCGAGCGTCCCGCCATCAACAAGCTCACGTTGACCGGCAACAAGGACATCAAGACCGAAGACCTGACGAAGGGCCTGAAGGAAATCGGCCTGTCCGAAGGCGAGACCTTCGACCGCCTGAGCCTGGACCGCGTCACCCAGGAGCTCAACCGCCAGTACAACAACCGCGGCAAGTACAACGTCCAGATCACGCCCACCGTGGCGCGCCTGGACCGCAACCGCGTCGATGTCACGATCACGATCAAGGAAGGCAAGGCCGCCAAGATCCAGCACATCAACCTGGTCGGCAACGAGAAGTTCTCCGACGAGGCGATCACGGACAACTGGGAATCCAAGGAACACAACTGGCTGTCCTGGTACAAGCGCGACGACCAGTACTCGCGCGAAAAGCTTTCCGGCGACATCGAGAAGCTCAACAGCTGGTACCTCGACCGCGGCTACGTCGATTTCAGCCTCGATTCCACCGAGGTCTCGATCAGCCCCGACAAGCGCGACATGTACCTCACCGCCGGCATCAGCGAAGGCGAGCAGTACACGATCTCCAGCGTGAAGGTCACCGGCGACACGGTCCTGCCGCAGGAAGACGTCGAGCGCATGGTGCCGGTGAAGAAGGGTCAGATCTTCTCGCGCGCGCTGCTGGAGTACACGTCGGACACCATCACCGCCAACCTCGCCAACATCGGCTATGCGTTCGCGCAGGTGAACCCGATCCCGGACGTCGACCAGCAGGCCAAGACGGTCGGGATCAACTTCCAGGTCGTGCCGGGCCCGCGCGTCAACGTCCGCCAGATCGTGTTCAAGGGCAACACGCGCACCGCCGACGAAGTGCTGCGCCGCGAACTGCGCCAGTTCGAAGGCGCGTGGTATTCGCAGGCCGCGGTCGACCGTTCGAAGGTCCGCCTGCAGCGCCTGGGCTACTTCGAAACCGTGGAAGTGGAGAACGTGCCGGTCGCCGGCAGCGACGACCAGGTGGACGTCACCTTCACCGTCAAGGAAACCACCTCGGGCAGCTTCATGTTCGGCGTGGGTTACTCGCAGCTGTCGGGCGTCAACCTGTCGGTGCAGCTGTCCGAGAACAACTTCCTGGGCAGCGGCAACCGCGTGAGCATGGCCGCGCAGCAGTCCAGCTACCAGAAGCGCTACGACTTCTCGTTCACCAACCCGTACTTCACCGACGAAGGCATGTCGCTGGGCTACAACTTCTGGTGGCGCGAGTTCGACTACTCCGACTTCGGCGTGGCCAACTACTCCACCAACAGCGGTTCGGCGCAGGTGTTCCTGGGCCTGCCGATCACCGAGTACGACACCGTCTCGGCGCTGGTGGGCATCGACACCAACGAGATCCTCACCTCGCTGGGCACGCCGCGCAGCTTCCGCGACTACATCGACGCCGTCGGCCAGAACACGTTCCATGCCTGGCGCACGCAGCTGGCCTACGCGCGCGACACGCGCAACGACTACTTCATGCCGTCGCGCGGCACGTACCAGCGCGCCAGCCTCGAAATCGCACTACCCGGTTCCACCGCGCAGTACTACAAGGCCGAATACGAGTTCCAGAAATACTGGCCGCTCAGCCAGTCGCTGATCCTGCTCACCGGCTTCGACGTCGGCTACGGCGACAACTACGGCAGCTTCCAGACGCGCGACCTGTGCGTGAACATGACCGTGCCCTGCACGCCGGCGTCCGACGACTTCCTGCGCACCGTCAACAGCGATGCGATGCCGTTCTTCGAGAACTTCTACGCGGGCGGCATCAGCTCGGCGGGCCGCGTGCGCGGCTTCGTCGACAACTCCCTCGGCCCGCGCGAATTCACCGGCGTGTGGCAGCCGATCGGCGGCGCGCTGAAGACCGTGGGCACGTTCGAACTGGTGTTCCCGAAGCTGTTCGATTCCCCGGCGGCGCGCATCTCGGCGTTCGTCGACTTCGGCAACGTGTTCGAAAGCTTCGACGCCTTCGACGCCGGCGAACTGCGCGCCTCCACGGGCGTGGCGCTGCTGTGGCGTTCGCCGATGGGTCCGCTGTCGATCAGCTACGCGATCCCGATCAAGTCGCAGGACAAGATCGACCCGGTCACGTTCCTGCCGGCCGACGAAACCGAACGCCTGCAGTTCAGCTTCGGCGGGCAGTTCTGACGCGCGTCGTCAGGACACGCAACGCATGAGCGACGCGACGTACAGCGCAGCAGACCTGGCGTCGCGGTTCGGCCTGGAAGTCGCCGGCGATCCGGCGACCACCGTGCACGGCGTGGCCACGTTGGCCGACGCCGGGCCCGGCACCCTCGCCTTCCTCGCCAACCCGCGTTACCGCGCGCAGCTCGCGCAGACGCAGGCCAGCCTCGTGGTGATGCGCGCCGAGGATGCCGAAGGCTTCACCGGCAACGCCCTCGTCGCGCGCGATCCGTACGCCACGTTCGCGCGCATCTCCGCCTTGTTCGAACCGGTCGTCGTCGCGCCGCCCGGCGTGCATGCGACGGCCGTCGTGGATCCCACGGCCACCGTCGATCCCACCGCGCACCTGGGCCCGCACGTCGTCATCGGCGCGCGCAGCGTGGTGGGTGCGGGCGCGATGCTCGGGCCCGGCTGCATCGTCGGCGACGACTGCATCGTGGGCGACGGCGCGCAACTCATCGCGCGCGTCACGCTGGTCGTGCGCGTGCGCCTCGGCAAGCGCGTGCGCATCCATCCGGGCGCCGTGCTCGGCGCCGACGGCTTCGGCCTGGCGATGGATGCCGGCCACTGGATCAAGGTGCCGCAGCTCGGCGGTGTGGTAGTCGGCGACGACTGCGAGATCGGCGCCAACACCACCATCGACCGCGGCGCCCTCGGCGACACCGTGCTCGAGGAAGACGTGCGCCTGGACAACCAGATCCAGGTCGGCCACAACGTGACCATCGGCGCGCACACCGCGATGGCCGGCTGCGCCGCGGTGGCCGGCAGCGCGAAGATCGGCCGCTACTGCCTCATCGGCGGCGGCGCCGGCGTGCTGGGGCACCTGGAAGTGTGCGACCGCGTCATCGTGACCGCGATGAGCCTGGTCACCCACAGCATCCGCGAACCGGGCGAATACTCCTCCGGCACGCCGATCATGGACAATCGCGCGTGGCGCAAGAGCGCCGCCCGCTTCAAGCAACTCGACGCCATGGCCCGACGCCTGTCGGCCGGCGACAAGGACTGACGAACGATGGACGTGCAACTCCCCCTCGACGTGCTGGCGATCCAGGAACTGCTGCCGCACCGCTATCCCTTCCTGCTGGTCGACCGCGTGACCGAATTCGAAGCGCACAAGCGCATCGTCGGCCTGAAGAACGTCACGATCAACGAGCCGTTCTTCAACGGCCACTTCCCCGGCCACCCGGTGATGCCAGGCGTGCTGGTGATCGAAGCGCTCGCGCAGACCGGCGGCCTGCTCACGCAGCTCTCGCACGGCGAAGGCGCGGCCGGCAAGTTGTTCTACCTGGTGAAGATCGACAACGCGAAGTTCACCAAGATGGTGGTGCCCGGCGACCAGCTGGTGCTGGAAGTCGTGCTCAAGCGCACCATCCGCAACATGGCCATGTACAACGGCATCGCGCGCGTGGACGGCGAACACGTCGCCTGCGCCGACATCCTGTGCGCGGAAGTGAAGGCCTGACCGCATGAGCGCGCAGGTGCACGCCAGCGCAGCCGTCCACCCGAGCGCGCAAGTGGATCCCGGCGCGCGCCTCGGCGCGAACGTGCGCATCGGTGCGTTCTGCGTCATCGGCGCGGACGTGGAGATCGGCGACGACACCATCGTCGGCCCGCACTGCACGATCACCGGCCCCACGCGCATCGGCGCGCGCAACCATTTCCACGCTCACGCCGCCATCGGCGGCGATCCGCAGGACAAGAAGTTCGCCGGCGAACGCACCGAACTGGTGATCGGCGACGACAACGTCATCCGCGAATTCACCACGATCAGCCGCGGCACCGGCAACGGCGGCGGCACCACGCGCATCGGCAACGGCAACTGGCTGCTCGCCTACGTGCACGTGGCGCACGATTGCATCGTCGGCAACGGCTGCATCTTCTCCAACAACGCCACGCTGGCCGGGCACGTGGAAGTGGGCGACCAGGTGATCCTGAGCGGCTTCGTCGGCGTGCACCAGTTCTGCCGCATCGGCGACCACGCCTTCGTCGGCATGGGCGCGTTCGTCAACGGCGACGTGCCGCCCTTCGTGATGGTGGCGCAGGAAGGCTACGGCCGTCCGCGCGGCATCAACGCCGAAGGCCTCAAGCGCCGCGGCTTCGACGCCGCGCGCGTCTCGGCGATCAAGCGCGCGTACCGCACGCTCTACGTCTCCGGCGCGAAGCTCGACGAGGCGCTGGCGCAACTGGACGAACAGGCCCGCGACAGCATCGATGTGCGCGCCATGCGCGACTTCATCGCGCGCGGCGAACGCGCACTGCTGCGCTGACGCGATGACCCCGGCCGACGCCCCGCGCCGCGCCTTCCGCATCGGCCTCGTCGCGGGCGAAACCTCCGGCGACCAGCTGGGCGCCGGATTGATCGAGGCCTTGCGCACGCGCTTCCCCGAGGCGGAGTTCGCCGGCATCGGCGGCCCGTTGATGCGGCAGGCCGGCTTCGACGCCTGGCACGACGCCGCCGAACTCGCCGTGATGGGCCTGGCCGAAGTGCTCGCGCACCTGCCGCGCCTGCTGGCGCTGCGTTCGGTCTTCCGCGCGCGCATGCTCGCGTGGCAACCCGATGTCTTCATCGGCATCGACGCCCCCGATTTCAATTTGCCCGTCGAACGCTGGCTCAAGCAGCGCGGCATCCGCACCGTGCACGACGTCAGCCCGTCGGTGTGGGCGTGGCGCGAATCGCGCGCCGCGAAGATCGGCCGCAGCGCGGATCGCGTGCTGTGCCTGTTCCCGATGGAACCACCCATCTACGCGCGCCACGGCATCGATGCGCGCTACATCGGCCATCCGCTCGCCGACGCATTGCCGCTGGAACCGGATCGCATGGCCGCGCGCGAAGCGCTCGGCTTCGCGCCGGACGACCACGTGCTCGCGATCCTGCCGGGCTCGCGCGTCGGCGAGATCCAGCGCCTGGGCCGCATCTTCTTCGACGCCGCTTCGCGCCTCGCGCGCGACATCCCGAAGCTCCGCGTCGTGGTGCCCGCGGCCAACGCGCCCTGCCGCGCGGCCATCGACGCCTTGCGCACATCGAACGACGCCTTCGACGTGACGATCCTCGACGGCCAGGCGCAGCGCGCGATGATCGCCAGCGACGCCGTGCTCCTCGCCTCCGGCACGGCCGCGCTCGAAGCGATGCTGTGCAAGCGGCCGATGGTCGTGGGCTATCGGCTCGCGCCGCTCAGCCACGCGATCGTGCGGGCGTTCGGCTTGCTGAAAGTGCAGTCGGTCTCGCTGCCGAACGTGCTGGCCGGCGAACCCATCGTCCCCGAACTGCTGCAGGACGACTGCACGCCCGACAAGCTCGCCGCCGCGCTGCTGCCGTTCCTGCGCACGCCGGACGCGGGCGCGATGCTGCAGCCGACCTTCCGCGCCCTGCACCTGGCCTTGCGCCGCGATGCCTCCGCGCGCGCGGCCGACGCGATCGCCGAACTGCTCGACGACGTGCCCGCCGTCGCCGTCGCGCAGGCCCCTCTTGCGTGAATGCGTCGCGCCGTCGCACGCTCGCGCCGCCGCCCGCCCTCGCCCGCCATGTCCTTCGAACCCGCCCTCGCCACCGACAGCGCCGATCCGCGCCAGCAGCGCTACGCCGGCGTCGATGAAGCCGGCCGCGGGCCGCTCGCGGGACCGGTCGTCGTCGCCGCCGTGGTGTTCGCGCCTGGCCGCACGCCGATCAACGGACTCGCCGATTCGAAGCAGCTCAACGCGGAACGCCGCGAGGAGTTGTTCCTGCGCATCGTCGATCGCGCGATGGCGTACAAGATCGTGAGCGTGGAAGTCGACGACATCGATCGCATCAACATCTACCACGCCACCATGCTCGGCATGCGCCTGGCGGTGGAAGGCGTGCGCCATGCCTGCGCGCTCGCGCGCATCGACGGCAACGCGATCCCGCGCATGCTGCCGTGCCCCGCCGAAGCATTGGTGGGTGGCGATGCGAGCGACCGCGCGATCATGGCCGCCTCGATCCTCGCCAAGGTCACGCGCGATCGCCACATGGTCGGCCTGCACGCGCAGTGGCCGCAGTACGGCTTCGACGAACACAAGGGCTATTCGACGCCGCAGCACCTGGCGGCGTTGCGCATGCATGGCCCGTGCCCGCACCACCGGCGCAGCTTCATGCCGGTGCGCGAATCCTTGCAGGGGTCGTTGCTGCTGGAACCGCTGCTCGCGGAGCCGGAAGCGGGCTGAACTCAGCGATTGCGCGCCGGGTGATGCGGCGCGGACGCGGGACGCGCCGGATTGCGCGGATCGGCGGAATCCATCGGATGGTCGTCGTCCTCGTGAGCCGCGTCCGCCGCATCCAGCGGTGTCTCCGGATGCTGGCTCGCGCCATCGGGCAACACCCGCTCGGGTTTCACCATGAAGCGATAACCGCGGCCGTGCAGCGTCTGGATGTACTTCGGATTGGCCGCGTCGTCGCCGAGCGCGCGGCGCAGTTGGGCGATGATCCGGTTGAGCACGCTGGGCGTGACGTGGCGATGGCCCCACACCGTGTCGAGCAGCGCTTCGCGCCCCACGGCCTCGCCGGCGCGTGACAGCAGCACCAGCAACACCGCGTGGGCCTTGGGTTCCACGCCGATGGCGCGGTCGCCGCGGCGCACTTCGTTCGCACGGCCGCGCACCTCGACATCGTCGAAGCGCCAGGATTCGTTCCGGTCACGCATGGGGGTCTGCATTCCCTCGCCAACGCGCAATCCTCGCGGGCCCGGCTACCGTCGGTCGGGACGTTCGGCACCCCGACTTCCCGGCCGGGACATCCCCGACGCAACGGCGCAGACTCATCCTGCATCCCGCTAGGGAGATGCCGGCGGGATGCACCGCATTCCGTGCCCGGCATCGGGACCCGCGCCGCTTCCGGCCGACGCCCGCCCCACCCCCCGTTCGCAGCCGGACACTTGGGAGGTGCGCCATGCGTCTTTACACCCCCACCCTGACCGATGAGCCCCTGCCGATGTCCTTCGGCACCGACCCCTCAGCCCCGGGTCCGGTCCTGCGTGGCGAAGCCGTCGCGCAGTTCGATGCCTTGCTCCACGAGCTCTATCCCGACGCCGTGCGCGTCGATGCCGACCGCGTGCGCAACCTGTGCATCTGGCTGGCCTCCATGCCGCCGCAGGCCGCCCAGGACGTGCTGGACCGCCGCCTGCGCCGCATCGAGGAACTGCGGCACATGCTCGACGACGACTGCTGGGACCCGCCGGATTCCGTCCGCGCCCGCCTGGCCAAGCTGATGGCCTACCTGGACCAGGACGACGACCTGATCCCGGACCACGAACCGCTGCTGGGCAAGCTCGACGACGTCCTGCTGCTGGAACTGGCGTGGCCTGCGTTCGCCTCGGAGGTCGAGGACTACCGCGACTTCTGCGCCTACCGCAGCGAGCACCAGCCCGCCGGCGAAGGCAGCGAACAGCGCGCCGCGTGGATCCGCGACCGCCTGGCCGAGATCGCGCTGTGGCAGCACAACATGCGCGTGAACGCGAGCCACTACAGCTATTCGGGCCACGCAGAGAATCCCTTCCACGTCGGCGGCTGACGCGTTGGAGCGGGAACGGGGAACGGGGAACAGGGAACGGACTGAACTTCTGTTCCCTGTTCCCTGTTCCCGCCTTTCGTTGTCAAGAACTTGTCCGCCCCTCCCCCTCCCCCCACACTGCCGGGCACCCAAGCCAACGTCCCGGCATGCCCGCTTTCGCCCACCTGCACCTGCACAGCGAGTACTCGCTGGTCGACTCGACCATCCGGATCCCGGAGCTGGTCGCGCGGTGCGTGGCGCTGGGCCAGCCCGCGGTCGCGGTGACCGACCAGAACAACCTGTTCGCGCTGGTGAAGTTCTACAAGGCAGCCGAAGGCGCGGGCGTCAAGCCGATCGCCGGTGCCGACATCCTGCTCGCCGATGGCGACGAAGCGCCCACGCGCCTCACCCTGCTGTGCCGCGATCGTGCCGGTTACCTCAGCCTGTCGCGCCTGCTGACGCGCGCGTGGATGGAAGGCCATCGCAACGATGGCGTCGTCGTGCGCCCCGCGTGGCTGCGCGACGAAAACGAAGGCCTGTTTGCGCTCGCGGGGCGCCACAGCGAAGCGGGCCGCCTCGCCGCCGCGGGCAAGCACGAGCTCGCCGAACAATGGCTCGCCGACTGGCAACGCCACACCGGCGAGCGCATGTACCTGGAGCTCTCGCGCACCGCGCGCGAAGGCGAAGACACGTTCAATGCATTTGCGTTGCACGCCGCGACGCGCCGCGGGCTGCCGGTCATCGCGACCAACGACGCACGCTTCCTCGACGCCGATGGCTTCGAAGCGCACGAAGCGCGCGTGTGCATCGCGACGGGCCGCGTGCTCGACGATCCGAAACGCCCGAAGGACTACAGCACCGAACAGTTCGTCAAATCGTCCGAGGCGATGTCGGAATTGTTCGCCGACGTGCCCGACGCGATCGACAACGCGATCGCGCTCGCCACGCGCTGCAACCTGGAATTGCGCCTCGGCACGTACTACCTGCCCGCGTTCCCGGTGCCCGACGACGAAACGCTGGACAGCTGGATGCGCGTGCAGGCGCGCGAAGGCCTGGTCAAGCGCCTGGAGAAGGCGCCGATCGCCGCGGGCCACACGCGCGAAACCTATTTCGAGCGCCTGGAGATCGAGCTCGACGTCATCATCAAGATGGGCTTCCCCGGCTACTTCCTGATCGTGGCCGACTTCATCAACTGGGCGAAGGACCACGACATCCCCGTCGGTCCGGGCCGCGGTTCGGGTGCGGGTTCGCTGGTGGCCTGGGCGCTGGGCATCACCGACCTGGACCCGCTGCCGTACGACTTGCTGTTCGAGCGCTTCCTCAATCCCGAACGCGTGTCGATGCCCGACTTCGACATCGACTTCTGCATGGACCGCCGCGACGAAGTCATCGACTACGTCGCCGCGAAGTACGGCCGCGACCGCGTCAGCCAGATCATCACCTACGGCACGATGGCCGCGAAGGCCGTGGTGCGCGACACCGGCCGCGTGCTCGGGCATCCGTACGGCTTCGTCGACGGCATCGCGAAACTGATCCCGCTCACGCTGGGCGTGAGCCTGGACGATGCGCTGGGCGAATCCGACGCCGCGCGCAAGAACCCCGAGCTCGCCTCCGCGGAGCTGATGCAGCGCAACGCGGCCGAGGACGACGTCCGCGACCTGCTGTCGCTGGCGCGCGACCTGGAAGACCTGACGCGCAACGCCGGCAAGCACGCCGGCGGCGTGGTGATCGCGCCGAGTCCGCTGTCCGACTTCTGCCCGCTGTTCGCCGAACACGACGCCGACGGCCGCGGCCGCAACCCGGTGACGCAGTTCGACAAGGACGACGTCGAATCCATCGGCCTGGTGAAGTTCGACTTCCTCGGCCTGCGCACGCTCACGATCATCGACTGGGCGGTGAAGGCGATCAACGTGCGCCGCGCCGCCGAAGGCGGCGAACCGCTCGACATCATCGCGCTGCCGCTGGACGACAAGCCCACCTACGACCTGTTCGCGCGCGGCGACAGCGTCGCGGTGTTCCAGTTCGAATCGCGCGGCATGCGCGAGCTGCTCAAGCGCGCCAAGCCCGATACGTTCGAAGACATCATCGCGCTCGCCGCGTTGTTCCGTCCCGGCCCGCTGGGCTCGGGGATGGACCGCGACTGGGTGGACCGCAAGCACGGCAACGCGGCCGTGACGTATCCGCATCCGTTGCTGGAACCCGTGCTCGCGCCGACCTACGGCGTGATCGTGTACCAGGAACAGGTGATGCAGATCGCGCAGGTGCTGGCGGGCTATTCGCTCGGCGGCGCCGACCTGCTGCGCCGCGCGATGGGCAAGAAGAAGCCCGAGGAGATGGCCAAGGAACGCGTCAAGTTCGAGACCGGCGCTTCCGCGCAGGGCGTCGACGCGCGCGTGGCCTCGTCGATCTTCGACTTGATGGAAAAGTTCGCCGAGTACGGCTTCAACAAGTCGCACTCGGCGGCGTACGCGCTGGTCGCCTACCAGACCGCGTGGCTGAAGGTGCACTACCCCGCCGAGTTCATGGCGGCGGTGTTGTCGTCGGACATGGACAACACGGACAAGGTGGTCGGTTTCCTCGACGAAGCGCGTGCGCTGAAACTCGAGGTGTTGCCGCCGGACGTCAACGCGTCGGTGTACATGTTCGAAGCGAAGGATCCCAAGACGATCCGCTACGGCCTCGGCGCGGTGAAGGGCGTCGGCCGCGGTGCGTGCGAAGCGATCGCCGAAGAACGCGCGCGCGGCGGCACGTTCGCGGACCTGCTGGATTTCTGCAAGCGCGTGGATTCCACCAAGCTCAACCGGCGTGCGCTGGAAGCGATGGTCAATGCCGGTGCGCTTGATGCGCTCGGGCGCAATCGCGCGTCGCTGATGGCGCAGTTGCCGGAAGTGCTGAAGGCCACCGAGCAGTTGGCGCGCGAACGCGAGGCCGGCCAGGTGTCGCTGTTCGGCGCGATGCCGGAAGCGCCCGCGCTGCACCTCACGCTGGCGGACCTCGACGAGTGGCCGCTGCAGCAGAAGCTGCAGGGCGAACGCGAAACGCTCGGCCATTACCTCAGCGGCCATCCGCTGGATCCGTATCGCGACGAGTTGCGCGGGCTGGTGGGCCACGACCTCAGCGACCTCGATCGCATGTGGAGCGAGCGCCCCGACAGCGAACGCAAGGGGTGGCGCCCGGAAATGCAGGTGGTGCTCGCCGGGCAAGTGGTCGGCATGCGCAAGCGCGGCGACAGCCAGGCCTTCGTGCAGCTGGAGGACGGGCGCGGGCGCATCGAGTGCGCGTTCTTCGCCGAGGCGTACTACAGCTTCGCGCAGTTGCTGACGCGCGATCGCATCCTCATCGTCGAAGGCGGGTTGCGCGAAGACGAGTTCAGCGGCGGGTTTTCGCTGCGGGCGAAGCGCTGCTGGGATTTCGGGCAGGTGTGCGCGCAGTACGCACAACGCCTGTCGGTGAAGCTGGACCTGCGGCAGAAGGATGCGTTGGCGCAGTTCGAACGCGCGTTGCTGCCCTACTCGCCGGGCGCCACGCCGATGTTGCTGGAAGCCATCACGTCGACGGCCGTGGGCCGGTTGAACATCAACGGCGGCCAGGGCATCCGCGCCGATGCGGCCTTGCCGGGCGTGTTGCGCGCGTTGCCGGCCGTGCGCACCGTGCGGCTGGCGCTGGCGAAGCCGTGGATCGGTGGCAACGCGTAACCCGGGCAAATTCCGCCCCAACTGACAATTGCATCGCCTAGTCCACGGCAGTGGAGTGCGTTATCCCACGCACCTCCCTCGCACCGCGGACTCCCATGGCGACCACACCGACCCTCGCGCCCTCGCGCAGCCTGCTCGACCGATTCCTCCGCATCGTCGAAACCGGCGGCAATGCCTTGCCGCATCCGGCCACGTTGTTCGCGCTGCTCGCCTTCGGCGTGGTGTGCGCGTCGTGGCTGGCGGTGCGGTTCGACCTCACCGCGGTGCATCCGGCCACCGGCGAAACCATCCACGCGGTCAACCTGCTCGGACGCGAGGGCTTGCATCGCATGCTCACGGGGCTCGTCACCAACTTCACCGGCTTCGCGCCGCTCGGTGCGGTGCTGGTCTCGCTGGTCGGCATCGGCGTGGCGGAACACTCGGGGTTGATCGGTGCGGCGTTGCGTCGGCTCGTGTTCGCGGCGCCAATGTGGGCGCTCACGCCGGTCGTGGTGTTCGCCGGCGTGATGTCGAACATGGCGAGCGAGATCGGCTACGTGCTGCTGATCCCGCTCGCGGGCCTGATGTTCCAGGGCGCGGGCCGGCATCCGATCGTCGGCATGGCCGCCGCGTTCGCGGGCGTGTCGGGCGGGTATTCCGCCAACCTGCTGCTCGGGTCCATCGATCCGCTGTTGTCGGGCCTGTCGCAGGAAGCCGCGCGCCTCATCCAGCCTGCGTACACCGTGAGCGCCGCGGCCAACTGGTACTTCATGATCGCGTCCACGCCGCTGGTCGTCGGCCTGAGCACGTGGGTCACCGAGCGCATCGTCGCGCCGCGCTTCACCTCGCTGCCCGACATCAACCCGAGCGAAGCGATCGCGCCGCCGGATGCGCTCGAACGCCGGGGCCTGCGCTGGGCGCTGTACGCCACGCTCGCGCTCAGTGCGTGGCTGTTGTGGGGCCTGCTGCCCGCCGATGGCTTCCTGCGCGATGCCGCCACCGGCAGCGTGCTCGACTCGCCTTTCATGAAGGGCATCGTCGTGCTGATCTTCCTGTACGGCGTGGTCGCAGGCGTGGCCTACGGCGTCGGCGCGCGCACGATCCGCAACGATGCGGACGTGATCCGCGGGATGGGGCAAAGCCTGTCGACGATGGGCGGGTACCTGGTGCTGGTGTTCTTCGCGGCGCAGTTCGTCGCGTTCTTCGGGTGGACGCAGCTCGGGTTGATCCTCGCCGTGAAACTGGTCGCCGTGCTGCAGGGCCTGGACCTGTCGGCGATCCCGTTGTTCGTCGGGCTCGTCGCGATCACGGCGGTGGCCAACCTTTTCATCGGCTCGGCGTCGGCGAAGTGGGCGTTGATGGCGCCGATTTTCGTGCCGATGTTCATGCTGCTCGGCTATTCGCCGGAACTCACGCAGGCCGGCTATCGCATCGGCGACTCGGTGACCAATATCATCTCGCCGATGATGAGTTACTTCGCGCTGATCATCGCGTTCTTCCAGCGCTACGAACCGAAGGCCGGGCTCGGCACGCTGGTCTCGGTGATGCTGCCGTACTCGGTGGTGTTCACGATCGGGTGGACGGTGTTGTTCGCGCTGTGGATCGCCTTCGGGTGGCCGATCGGGCCGGGGGCGCCGCTGGTCTATCCGGGCTGACGGAGCGTCACCTTCCATCCGGCGCGCGCGTCGCGGATGCGCGCGCCTTCCTTGCCGGGCCCGCCCTTGGGGCCGTGCACGATCACGACGATTTCGCGCCACCAGGGGACGAAGGCGGCGTGTTCGTTGACGGCCTCGAGCGTCATGACCCCGTCGAGCGCATGGCACGAGAAACGCACGCGCAGGAACTCGCCGCGCTGGTACGCCATGGTGTGGCCGTCGTCTTCGTAGAGCGAACCCGCGCACGGGCCGCCACCGACCGGCCACCACACGTGCACTTCAAGTCGACCCTTCGGCGTTTCGCTCGTCGACTGCACCAGGGGCTGCATCGGAATGATGGCGCCCGCTCGCACATACACCGGCACGTCGGCCGGCCGCGGATCCAGCACCAGCGGCTTCGCATCCGCATGCTGCACGCCATCGCGCAGCCCGTACCAGGTGCCGCGCGGCAACTGCACCGTGTGCGCATCGACGCGCTCGTCGACGACGGGCGCGACGAACAGGTCCGCGCCGAACAGGAAATCGCGATCGCTCCCCGCCGCGGCGACGTCGTCGAACCACACCGGTCGCATGATCGGCGCGCCGGTGCGCGCGCTCTCTTCCGCCGCCGTGTAGAGGTAAGTCATCAACCGGTAGCGTTGTTCGATCGCCGCGCGCCGCAGCGCTTCCTGCGCCGGCCCGTCCACCCACGGCTCGTGCCCGCGCGTATCCGTCGCCGCGTGGCTGCGGAACACCGGATTCCACGCGCCCAGCTGGTACCAGCGCGTGAGCAAATCCGCCGGCGGTGACCCGATGAACCCGCCGATGTCGTCGCCCGCCAGCGCCATGCCCGACAACCCGAGCGACAACAGGTTCGGCGTGCTCTGCGCGAGGTGCTGCCAGCTCGCCGAGTTGTCGCCGGTCCACGTCGCCGCGTAACGCTGCGTGCCCGCGAACGCCGCGCGCGTCAGCACGAAGGGACGCTCGCCTGGCCGCAGCTTCAACAAGCCCTCGTACGTCGCGCGCGCGTTCTGCATGCCGTACGCGTTGTGCAGCACGCGGTGCGTGCGCGTGCTGCCGTCGTCGAGGCGATGCACCACGTCGCCGGGCATCGTGCCACCGGGGACGTCGAACACGGACGGCTCGTTCATGTCGTTCCAGAACCCCGCCGCGCCCATGCGCACGAAGTCCGTGTACAACTCGCCCCACCAGTCGCGCACGCGCGTGAGCGTGAAATCCGGGAAGACGCTCGGGCCGGGCCACACGTTGCCGACGTAGTCCGCGCCCGCGCGCTTGACGAACACATCCTGCGCCACGCCGCTGTCGTACGGCGCATAGCCCGCCTGTTTCGCGATGTGCAGGTCGGTGATCAGCACCGTGTTGAACCCCTGCGCGCGCAGGTCGCCGATCATCTTCCCGAAATTCGGGAACAGCTTGCGGTCAACGGTGAACGGTTTGTTCGCGTCCTGGAACCCGATGTCGAGGTAGATCGCATCGGCGGGAATGCGATGCGCGCGCAACGTGTCCGCGACTTCGCGCACGCGTGCTTCCGGCACATACGTGTAACGCGATTGCTGGAACCCCAGCGCCCACTTCGGCGGCAGCGGCGCATGGCCGGTGAGGTCGACGTAGCGCTGCAGCACGTCGCGCGGCGTGGGCCCGGCGATCACGTAGACATCGATCGCACCGCCTTCGACGGTCACCACCATCCGCGACGGATCCGTCTGCCCCACGTCGAACGTGCTGCGCCGCGGATCATCGAGCAGCAAGCCGTACGCCCCGTCCTTGCCGACGACCAGCGCGAACGGGATCGCCTTGTACAGCGGATCGCGCGCGGCGTCCCACGCGTAGGCGTCGGTATTCCAGAACGTGAACGTGCGGCCGCGGCGATCGAGCGGACCGGCCTTGTCGCCCAATCCGTAGACGTGTTCGCCGGGCTGCAGCGCGAAGGACACGCGGACGTATCCGTCGTCGGTCGAGGTGATGCGCGGGGCCAGTCGCTCGGGCAGCGAATGCACCGGGTCCGTGTTGCCCGGGACGCGCGGCCGATCCGGATCGCGGAGCTGGAGGGCCCATCCCGACTCGGCATCGGTGGCGCCGGGCACCGACAGCCGCAAGCGCAGGACGCCGGCGTCGACGACAGCGGTCTGCCGCGCCGCCGCCTTCGGCCCTCCCGCGTACGCGAGCCCGCACGCCAGCAACCCCGCCACCATTGCCGCACCCGCCCACCCTGCACGTGCCATCGCCACCCTCCTCGGAGGGGTCCGAGCATAGCCGTCCGCACGGCTCGGTACGGTCCGGACCCGTGGGCTACACTGCCCCCCTTTCCGCGGCCGACCCTTGTCGCAATGAACCCGAATTACCTCGACTTCGAGCAGCCCATCGCCGACCTGGAAGCCAAGCTCCAGGAACTCCGCCACGCCAGCCACGGCCCGGCGGTGGACATGGATGCCGAAGTGCACGCGCTGCAGGACAAGCTGCGCCTGCGCACCGCGCAGATCTTCCGCGACCTCTCGCCCTGGCAGATCTCGCAGCTCGCCCGCCACCCGGCGCGGCCGTACACCCTGGATTACCTGCGCGTGATCTGCGACGAGTTCCAGGAACTCGCCGGCGACCGCGCCTTCGCCAACGACAACGCCATCGTCGGCGGCCTGGCCCGCATCGAAGGTCGCAGCGTCGTGGTGATCGGCCACGAGAAGGGCCGCGACACCAAGGCCAAGATCAAGCGCAACTTCGGCATGCCCAAGCCCGAGGGCTACCGCAAGGCGCTGCGCCTGATGAAGCTGGCCGAACGCTTCAACCTGCCGCTGCTCACCTTCATCGACACCGCCGGCGCGTGGCCCGGCATCGACGCGGAAGAACGCGGCCAGTCCGAGGCCATCGCGCGCAACCTGCTGGAGATGTCGGAACTCAAGACGCCGATCATCTGCACGGTGATCGGCGAAGGCGGTTCGGGCGGCGCGCTGGCCATCGGCGTCGGCGACCGCACGCTGATGCTCGAATACAGCACGTACTCGGTGATCACGCCGGAAGGCTGCGCCTCCATCCTGTGGAAGACCGCGGAGAAGGCGAAGGACGCTGCCGAACAGCTCGGCCTGACGGCCAAGCGCCTGAAGGAACTGGGCCTGATCGACAAGATCGTGCGCGAGCCCATCGGCGGCGCGCACCGCAAGCCGCGGCAGATGGCCACGCGCCTGAAGGCCGTGCTGGTCAACGAAATCGACGCGCTGTCGGGCGTGCCGGTGCCGGAACTGCTCGAGCGCCGCTACAAGCGCCTGCGCGGCTACGGCGCGTACGAAGCCGCCTGACCCGCAACCCCACGCCTCCATGAGCCCGATCTTCCTGCTGTCGATCGCGCTGCAGATCGCGTGCATCGTGCACGCGGTGCGCACGCAGCGGCCGACGTACTGGATCTGGATCCTGGTCGTCGGCAGCTACATCGCCGTCGCGGCGTACGTCTTCGCGGAAGTCGTCCCCACCCTCGGCAGCAGCCCCACCGCGCGCCGCGCCGTGAAGGGCGTGCGCCAGCGCATCGATCCGGAACGCGGCAAGCGCCACGCCGCGCGCCAGCTCGACATCGCCGACACGATCGACAACCGCCGCCGCCTCGCCGAACAAAGCCTGGCCAGCGGCGATTACCAGCAAGCGCTGGAGATGTTCCGCAATTCGCTCACGGGCATGTACCAGACCGACCCGCACCTGATGCTCGGCCTGGCGCAGGCGCAGTTCGCGCTGGACCTGCCCGCCGAGGCGCGCGCCACGCTCGACGCGCTGATCGCGGCCAACCCGAAATTCCGTTCGTTCGACGGCCATCTGTTGTACGCGCGCACCGTGGAAGCCAGCGGCGACATCGACAAGGCGCTGTCGGAATACGAAGCGCTGGTGCAGGGCTACCCCGGCGAAGAAGCCCGCGTGCGCTACGCGCAGCTGCTCAAGCGCGCCAACCGCCCCGCCGACGCCGCCAACGTGCTGCGCGAAATCGCCAAGCGTTCGTCGCTCGCGCCGAAGTACTACCAGCGCGAACAGCGCGCGTGGATCGACCTCGCCAGGCGCGAGCTGCAGGACCTCGCCTGACGGCGGCGGGCGCGATGACGTCCGCCCTCGACCTCCGTTTGCCCGAGACCGGCCGCGATGGCGCGATCGTCGTCGCGTTGAGCGGCGGGCTGGATTCCACCGTGCTGCTGCACGCGCTCGCGGCGATGCCGAGCGTGCGCGCACGCACCTTGCGCGCCATCCATGTCCACCACGGCCTGCACGCCGACGCCGATGCCTGGTCCGCGCACTGCGCCGTCGTGTGCGAAGCCTTGCGCATCCCGTTGCACATCGCGCGCGTGCAAGTCGACAGGCGCGCCGGCCTCGGGCTCGAAGCCGCGGCCCGCGCCGCGCGTCGCGCGGCATTCGTCGAAGCGCTCGATCCGGGCGACATCCTCGCGCTTGCGCACCACCGCGACGACCAGGCCGAGACTTTCCTGCTGCGGGCGCTGCGCGCCTCCGGCCCCGATGGCCTCGGCGCGATGCGGGCGCTGCAACCGTTCGCGCAGGGCTTCCTGTGGCGGCCCTGGCTCGACGTGCCGCGCACGGAGCTGATCGCGTACGCGCAGACACACGACTTGTCCTGGATCGACGATCCGTCGAACAGCGCGCTCGAACACGACCGCAACTTCCTGCGCCACCAGGTGTTGCCGCTGTTGCGCGAACGCTGGCCGCGCGTCGATGCCGCCTTCGCGCGTTCGGCCGCATTGAGCGCTGAAGCCGCCGAGCTGCTCGCCGACGACGACCTGCGTGCACTCGACACCGCACGCACCGACGATCCCGCGATCCTGTCCGTCCCCGCGTTGCGCGCGCTCGACCCCTCGCGCCGCGCCCGGGTGCTGCGTCGCTGGATCGCCGGGACGTCGCTGCCCCCGTTGCCCGCCGAAGGCATCGCGCAGATCGAAGCCGACTTGCTCCAAGGCGCGGACGATGCCGACTTCCGCTTCGCCTGGTCCGGCGCGCACATCCGCCGCTGGTGCGACCGCCTGCGCGCCGCGCCCAACGCGCCCGCCCTGCCCGCCGACTGGTCCGACACCTGGGACGGCCGCATGCCGCTGGTGCTGCCCGACGGCGGCGCCCTCGAACTGATCGGCGCCGACGCCTTCGACGCCCCGCTGCGCGTGCGCCTGCGCCGCGGGGGCGAACGCATCGTGCTGCCGGGCCGGTCGCATTCGCACAGCCTCAAACACGCATTGCAGGACGCGGGCCTGCCCACCTGGGACCGCGAACGCCTGCCCCTGCTGGTGGATGGCGACGACCAGGTCCTCGCGGCCGGCGACCGCCTGCTGGCCGACGTGTTCGCACGCTGGTTGCAGGACCACGACGCCAGCGTGCGCTGGACCCCGCCCTCGCCATAAGCGTGCGCGATTGACCCATGGCAGGCCGCGCATCACACTGCGCGCCATGCCGCGCATGCCCGACGCCAAGCTCGAAACCCCTTCCCCGGTCGCCGATTTCGAAGCCTCGCTCGACCAGCTCGAACAGCTGGTGGAGAAGATGGAACACGGCGAGATGAGCCTGGAAGAATCGCTCGCCGCCTACGAACGCGGCGTCGGCCTGTATCGCAAGTGCCAGACCGCGCTGGAACAGGCGGAACTGCGCGTGCGCCTGCTGAGCGACCCGGAACAGCCGGACAACGCCGAGCCCTTCGGCGCGCCGGCCGCGGATGCCTGAGGTCGACTTCGCGCCCTGGCGCACGCGCGTCGACGCGGCGCTCGCTTCCGCGCTGCCTTCCGCCGATCAATCCCCGCAACGCCTGCACGGCGCGATGCGCCATGCGGCGCTCGACGGCGGCAAGCGCATGCGTCCGTTGCTCGTGTACGCCACCGGCACCGCGTTCGGCGCGGACGTTGCATCGCTCGATGCGCCTGCCGTCGCCGTCGAACTGATCCACGCCTATTCGCTGGTGCACGACGACCTGCCCGCGATGGACGACGACGCGCTGCGCCGCGGCAAGCCCACGGTGCACATCGCATTCGACGAAGCCACCGCGATCCTCGCGGGCGATGCGTTGCAGTCGCTCGCGTTCGAGCAACTCACGCAAGCCCCGTTGTCCGCCGACCTGCGCGTGGCGATGCTCGCCGAACTCGCGCAGGCCGCCGGCGTGCGTGGCATGTGCGGCGGGCAGGCGCTCGACATCGACGCGACCGGTGGTGTCGCGATCGACCTGCCTGCCTTGCAACGCTTGCACGCGATGAAGACCGGCGCGTTGATCCGCGCGTCCGTGCGCCTCGGCGCGATCGCCGCGGGCGCGGAGGCCGCGTCGCGTGCGCGCCTGGATACGTTCGCCGATGCGCTGGGCCTCGCGTTCCAGGTGCGCGACGACCTGCTGGACGTCGAAGGCGACAGCGCCGCGCTCGGCAAGACCGCGGGCAAGGACGCCGCGCAGCAGAAGGCGACGTTCCCCGCCCTGCTCGGCCTGGACGCCACGCGCGCGCGCCTGCAGCAACTGGCGACCGACATGCGCGACGCGCTCGCGCCCCTCGGCCCACGCGCCGACGCCCTCGCCGCGCTGGCCCGCGCCGCGGTCGAACGGACGCACTGAGCCATGGGCCGACCCCGCGGAGGCAAGCGCAAGCTGCTGACCTGGGTCGATGCATGGATGGCGTCGTCGGCCGATGCGTTCATCAACGCGTGGACGTTCGTCGAGCGCAGTTACAAGCGTCCGTTCTCGCGGCTCGCGCTGCGGTTGAAGTTCGCGTTCTATCCGGTGCTCGCGTTGCTCGCGATCGGCTGGCTGGCGTACGACTGGGGCGTCGCGGGTTACGGCGGTGCGCGCTCGTTGAATTCCGCGGAAGACGCGGTGTTCGACACGGTGATCAAGAGCCGGCCGGTGCAACCGCCGACATCCAAGCGCGTGGTGGTCGTGGAGATCGATGATTGTTCGATCGACCAGTTCCGAAAGCGCGGGGAAGGCGGCTGGCCGTGGAGCCGGCAACGCCATGCGGACCTGCTCGATGCACTCGATCGCGCAGGCATCAAGGCGGTCGGCTACGACGTGATGTTCGCCGAGCCCTCGCCCGTGGATCCGATCGGTGACGACACGTTGGAGTCCATGGCCGAAGGCGGCGCCGGGCGTTTCGTGTTCGGCGCATCGCACCTGGACGACGACTTCAACGCCACCACCGGCACCACCACCACCGGCACCACGCGCGCATCGCTCGCGCCCGGCGCATTCGCGCGCATCCCCTCGGCCGAGCGTCCGGGTCCGTCCCTCGCGCTGCTGCTGCCCTACGGCAAGTCGATGCGCACGCACGCGGGCCTGATCAATGTCGAACGCGGCGTCGACGGCGTGCTGCGCGACATCCCGCTTTCGCTGTCCGCCGGCGACTGGGCGGTGCCCTCGCTCGCATTGCGCCTGGCCGTGTTCGACACGGGCCGGCCCGCGGCGTCGTTTCCCGCGTCCGTGCGCCCCGACTGGCGCAATGGCGATGAACACCGCCTGCCCTTCATCAGCGCGTTCGACCTGATCGAAGGCAAGCGGGTCTGCGACAAATCACCGATCCCGGACCTGAAGGGCCGCATCGCCCTCGTCGGCTACACCGCGTCCGGCCTCAACGATGCGAAACCGGTGCCGGTCAAACCCGCGATGGCCGGCGTCGAAGTCCACGCCGAAGCCACCGCCGCCCTCGTCGACGGCACCGCGATCTGGATGCCGCCGCCGTCGCTGAAATACCTGCTCGCGGCAACGCTCGTGCTGCTGACCGCGTTCGCCTTCTTCCGCGGCGAGCCGGCCACCGACATCGACTCGGTCTTCGTCGCCACCAACCTCGTGCTGCTGATCCTCGCGTACGCGGGCCTGACGTTCTTCCGCGTGTTCTTCGACATCTACGCGAGCATCGGCTTCGTCAGCCTGTGCTTCGGCGCGTGTCGCACGTATGCGGCGATCCAGCGCGGCCGCGCGGTGGGCAACGGCGACTTCCTCGAAGAGTTCGATCCGGACCGCGATCGTTGCCTCGTGTTCGCGCGCGTGCGCTTCGTGCCCTACTCCGCGCTGGATGAACGCGCCGCCGCGCGCCGTCGCCGCGAATACCGCCGCCGCCTGCGCAGGTTCCTGTATGCGGGCAGCGATGCGGTGATGCTGGAAGGCGTCGTCGAACGCAAGAGCTGGCTGCACGAAACGCTCGACGACCTGATGCTGATGGTGTGGAAGGGCGACGACCTGCCGCAGGCGATCGCGCTCGCCAAGCGCGACCTGGCCGACCTGCACGCGTACTTGAATGCGTACGACGATCGCCTGGACGACGACGGCATCGTGCTCGTGTACGTGATGGCCAGCGAAGTCGACGAAAACGCCGACCGCACGCCCGACGACAGCGGCGATCGCGGCAATCGCCTGCGCCTGCGCGAAGCGCTCGGACAGCTGCTGGACGCGCCGGGCGAGTGGCCGCTTTCGGCGGAAAATCCGTTATTGCAGGGTGACCCGAGCTGCAATCCCGGAGCCGCTGCATGCAACACGCCGCCCACCGAATAATCGTCCCGCTGCTGTCCGGCCTGGCCGGTGCACTGCTGGTGGCCGCGCTCGCGTTCGCGGCCGATCCGGCCACCTCGGCCATCGTGCACAAGCCGTCGGTGGACGTGCACAGCGCACCGGATTTCAACTCGCCCACCGTCGCCACGCTCAAGCGCGATGCGAAGGTGCAGGTCGCGGGACAGCAGGGCCTGTGGTTCCAGGTCGGCACGCCGGACGGCAAGTCCGGCTTCGTGCGCGTCAACGACGTGCGCATGGAATACGCGAGCGCGAACAACGGCAACGCAGGCGCGCTGTTCATCGGCAAGGCCGGCAAGGGCCGCGTGTCGGAAACGGCGGGCGTGCGCGGCATCGACGAAAGCGATCTCAAGTCCGCGGCGTACGACGGTGCGCAGTTCGCGCAGATGGAAAACAACCGCGTGTCGCCCGAAGCCGCCGCCAGCGATGCGAACGCGAAGGGACACCACGCGAAGCAAGTGCCCTACGCGACGGAGTTCAAGCCGGTCGCCGACGCCGCGCCGAAAGCGACGCAGCAGGAAAAGCGCGGCGGCATGTCGTTCGCGCGCGGGTTGTTGTCCGCGGTGGGCATCGGTGCGCCCGCGCCCGTGAACTCCGCGGCGGACGTCGCCGAGGCCGCGCAGGGCAAATCCGAATCCGAACAGCGCGCCGAAGAAGTGGCGCTCGGCCCGGAAATCGCCGGCCGCGTGCTCGGCGCCGCGCCGCTGTGGAACGACGCCGAGGCGCAGGCGCGCGTGAACCGCGTCGGCCGCTGGATGGCGTCGCAGACCTCGCGCCCCGACCTGCCGTGGAGTTTCGCGGTGATCGACACGCAGGAGATCAACGCGTTCGCCGCGCCGGGCGGCTACATCCTCGTGACGCGCGGCCTGTACGAATTGCTGGGCGACGACGACGAAGTGGCGGCGGTGATCGGCCACGAGCTGAGCCACGTCGTGCAGCGCGACCACTACAACGTGATCAAGAAACAGGAAACGCAGACGGCGCTGACCAACGCGGCGTCCGACAACGTGAGCGTCGGCGGCGGCGTGGCGGGCAGCATGGCGAAGGAATACGTCGCGCGGCACGGCGCCACCATCCTGGCGACGCGGCTGGACCGCGAGGCGGAGTTCCGCGCCGACGAGGCCGCGGAGGTGTACCTGGCGCGCGCGGGCTATGATCCGCTGGCGCTGTATGCGGTGCTGCAGAAGATGACGGCGCGCGGCAGCACATCGGGCAACCTGGCGCAGTTGTACAAGACGCACCCGCCGCTCGATGCGCGCCTCGACCGGCTCGATCGCAACAGCGTGGCCAGCGCGGGGCGCTGAGCCCGACTCCAACCCAAGGGGATGACGCAATGAACGATATCGATCCGACCTCCGCCTCCGATTCCGGCGTGTCCGCGGACGAACGGCAGTGGGGCATGTTTTCGCACCTGTCCATCATCCTGGCGTCGCTGATCACCGCGCTGGTCGGGCTGCCGGGGTGCCTGGCGTTCCTCGGGCCGCTGATCATCTGGCTGGCGAAGAAGGAAACGATGCCCTTCGTGGCCGACCAGGCGAAGGAAGCGTTGAACTTCAGCATCATGCTGACGATCGTGGCGGTGGTGCTGATGGTGATCGCCATTCCCTTCGGCATCCTCACGCTGGGCCTGGGCTTCATCCTCTTCGGCCTGATCGGCCTGGTCATCGGCATCGCGGCGCTGATCATGATCATCATGGCGTCGATGAAGGCGAACGAAGGCGTGCGGTACCGCTATCCGTTCAACCTGCGCCTGGTGAAGTAATCCCGCGCGTCGATCGCGACAAAGAAAAACGGCGCTTCGGCGCCGTTTTTTTTTGCATCAACCTCCTCCGGCACGGCGACCGGAACGTTGCGACGCTGCGTAGGGGTAGCGCCATGCACCGGATCGGTGTGTTTCTGGCGAACAGCTGCACTCGGACGGACGGCGCACCGCAACGTTGAGTCGTGCACGTTCGGCTCGGAGCGCAGTGCGCGGCTTCGGCGTGTTTCGGCGTTCGGGATAGAATTCGCAATTGATCGATTGCAACGCCAGGCAACGTCATGGCCCAGTTCCGCGTGACCAAGTACAACCCCGCCTTCCGCCGTGCCGATAACGGGGCTTACATGCGGGACGACTGGACCTCGGTGTCCGACATCGGGGGCACGTTCGCCGATGGCGTGTTGACGCGCGAGGAGTACGAACGCGTTGAAGGACTGTACGTCGAGGCGATCATGCGCTTCGTCGCGCTGGCGAACGTCGACACGCTCAGGGTCGCGGCGTTGGAGTTCTACGGTCCGGATGATCCAACCGAAGGGCTGATCGACATTCCCGTCGCGCCCGACGACCGCCTGCGATCCATCATCGTCGCGAACCTGCGGGAAACGATCTGGATGATGCTCGAAGGGCGCGACAACACGTTCATCCATTTCGGTGGCGACTTCTACGTCTTCGTCGGCTCCGATGCCGTGGACACGTTTCCTGCGCCCACAGGACTGTTCGTCGAAGCGTTCGATTCCCCGTTCCACCCCGAGCATGATCCGGAGGACACGACAGAGTGAGATGCGCAGATCCTGCGTCAGTCGCGCGCTTTGCTTCAAGCAAACCGAACCCGCAGCAACCAACGTTGCGGTGAGGCGCACCGCACGCCGAGCCAATCCCGCGCAGCCGTCCATGGATGGACGGCGCCGATGCTCGCAGCCATGGATGGCGAGGCAGCGGAGCGGGATTGGCTGGGCGTGCAGTGCGCCGTCCGTCCGGGTGCAGCTGTTCGCCAGCAACCTAGTGATTCGGTGCGAGGCTCTACCCTACGCAGCGTCGCAACGATCAGGTCGCGAAGCGCTTCGACGTGATGAGGGCGACAGGTCCTTGAACTGCGCCATGGATGGCGCACGGCCGGTGCCTGGAGCAGGGACAGCGGAACGCGCCGGGCAAGGACCTGTCGCCCTCATCGCGGCGGAGCGCCGTACCGGAGGCGGTTGATGCGCCTCGCTTCTGGGTCCCTGCTTTCGCAGGGATGACACAAGCTCACTCGCCCGCGACCGTCATCTTGCCGACCAGGATCGACCCCGAACGGATGTGCGAACGCGGATCGACGTCCGTGCCCACGGCTTCGATCGCACCCAGCATTTTCTTGAGGTTGCCGGCGATCGTGATCCCGTCGACGGGGAACGTGATCTGTCCGTCTTCCACCCAGAACCCCGCTGCGCCGCGCGAATAATCGCCCGTCACTGCGTTCACGCCCTGCCCCATCAATTCCGTCACCAGCAGACCGCGGCCCATGCCGCGCACGAGCGAATCGAAGTCGCCCGCGTTCGCCTTGACGTCGAGGTTGTGCACGCCGCCGGCGTTCGCCGTCGTCTGCAGGCCGAGCTTGCGCGCCGAGTAACTGCCGAGCACGTAACGCTGCAACACGCCGGCCGACACCAGCGGCGACTCGCGCGTCGCCACGCCTTCCGAATCGAACGACGACGAACGGAAGCCGCGCATCAGGAACGGACGCTCCTGCAGGTCGAACCAGTCGGGGAAGACCTGCGTGCCCACGCTGTCGACGAGGAAACTCGCGCGGCGATACAGCGCACCGCCGGAAATCGCGCCGAGGAAATGCCCGATCAGCGAACGCGCGACCTCGGAATGGAACAACACCGGCACCTCGCCCGTCGGCAACGAACGCGGCTGCAGGCGCGACGCCGCGCGCTCCGCCGCATGCCGGCCCACGGCCGCCGCGGCTTCCAGGTCGTCGGCCGCGATCGCCGTCGTGTACCAGCCATCGCGCTGCATCGCATCGCCGCGGCCGGCAATCAGCGCGCAGCCAATCGTGTGCTGCGTGCTGCGCTCGGCGCCGATGAAGCCGTGCGAATTCGCGTACACGCTCATCGACGCGCTGCTGCCCACCGACGCGCCGTCGCTGTTCTCGATGCGCGCATCCGCGTCGCGGCCCGCCTGTTCGCAGGCCAGCGCGATGTCGATGGCCTGGTCGGCGTCCAGCGCCCAGGGATGCCAGCCGTCGAACTCGCGCACCTCGCGCGCCATCAGCGCGGCGTCGGCCAGGCCCGCGGCTTCATCGTCTTCGGTGTGGCGGGCGATCGCGCAGGCCTGTTCGACGGTGGCCGACAGGCTTTCCTCGCGCAGGTCCGCGGTGCTCGCGCTGCCCTTGCGCTGGCCGAAGTAGACGGTGACGGCGATGCCGCGGTCGCGCGTGGATTCCACGGTCTCCACCGAGCCCATGCGCACGTTGACGTTGAGGCCGTGTTCCTGCGAGGCCGAGACCTCGGCCTGGGTGGCGCCGGCGGCGCGGCAGCGGTCCAGGAGTTGCCGGGCGATGCCGCCGAGGACCTCGAGCCGCGCGACGCTGTCGTCGCTGGACAGGGCGTGATCGGTCGTCGACAGGGGGGCGTTGTTCAATGGTCTATCCTTCCGGGCGAATTCAGAGACGGACGAGGCAAGGGCGATGCGTGGCAAGGATCCGGAAACCGGCGATTTCCTCGCCCCCAGCCGCAGCCAGCAACGGCGCGCGGCGCTGGACGTGTTCGACCTCGGCGAAAAGCTGGCGGCGCTGAGCGACGCGCAGCTGGCCAAGCTGCCGATCCCCGATGCGCTGATGCCGCACATCCTCGAAACGCGCCGCATCACCTCGCACGTCGCGCACAAGCGCCAGCTGCAATTCCTGGCCAAGCAGATGCGGCGCGAAGACGACGAGGCGCTGGACGCGATCCGCGATGCGCTCGAGGAAAAGGGCGAAGCCTCGCGCCGCGAAGTGGCTGCGATGCACCGCATCGAAGCCTGGCGCGACCGCCTGCTCGACGACGGCGACGACGCGCTGGCCGCGTTCCTCACCGAACATCCCACCGCCGACCGCCAGCACCTGCGACAACTGGTGCGCAATGCGATCGAGGAAAAGAAGCGCAACAAACCGCCGCGGGCGTATCGCGAGATCTACCACGCGGTGCGGGATGCGATGGATGCGGGACCGGGGACCGGGGACGAGGGACCGGAGGAAGCGGACGACGACGCCGAGGCCTGAGACCTGCACTGGTCCCCGGTCCCCGGTCCCTTGTCCCGGCTTCTGCTTCACGCCTGCGTCCCGCCCACGGTCAGCTGGTCGATCAACAGCGACGGCTGCCCCACGCCCACCGGCACGCTCTGCCCGTCCTTGCCGCATACGCCCACGCCTTCGTCGAGCGCGAGATCGTTGCCGATCATCTTCACGCGTTGCATGGTTTCCGGGCCGTTGCCGATCAGGGTGGCGCCCTTCACCGGCGCGGTGATCTTGCCGTCTTCGATCAGGTACGCCTCGGTCGCGGAGAACACGTACTTGCCGCTGGTGATGTCGACCTGGCCGCCGCCGAAGTTCACCGCGTACAGGCCCTTCTTCACCGAGCGGATCATTTCTTCCGGATCGTGCGTGCCCGCGAGCATGTAGGTGTTGGTCATGCGCGGCATCGGCAGGTGCGCAAAGGATTCGCGGCGACCGTTGCCGGTGGGCGCCATGCCCATCAGGCGCGCGTTGTGCGTGTCCTGCATGTAGCCGACCAGCACGCCGTCTTCGATCAAGGTGGTGCACGCGGTGGGCGTGCCTTCGTCGTCGATGTTGAGCGAGCCGCGACGGCCGGGCAACGTGCCGTCGTCGACGATCGTGACGCCCGGCGATGCGACGCGCTGGCCCATGCGGCCGGCGTACGTGGAGGTGCCCTTGCGGTTGAAGTCGCCTTCGAGGCCGTGACCGACCGCTTCGTGCAGCAGCACGCCGGGCCAGCCGTTGCCGAGCACGACGGGCATGAGGCCGGCGGGTGCGTCGATCGCGTCGAGGTTCACCAGCGCCTGCCGCAACGCTTCGCGCGCGAAGTGTTCGGGCTTGCCGCCGCCGAGCAATTCGGCATACGAGTAACGACCGCCGCCACCGGCGTAGCCGCTCTCGCGACGGCCTTCCTGTTCGACGATCACCTGCACGTTGAGGCGCACCAGCGGGCGCACGTCGGCGGCGAGCACGCCATCGCTGCGCGCGACGAGCACGGTGTCCACGCCACCGGCCAGGCTCACCATCACCTGCTTCACGCGCGGATCGGCGGCGCGCAGCAGGCGATCGAGCGCACGCAGCGCTTCCACTTTTTCTTCGTTCGGCAAGCCGTCGATCGGATCGTCCGCCGTATACAGCGAACGTCCGCCGCCCGGCACGAGCGCACGCGGCGACATCGCGGAGCCATCGCGCGCGATCGCACGCGCGGATTTCGCGGCTTCGAGCAACGCGGGCGTATCGATTTCATCGGAATACGCAAAGCCGGTCTTCTCGCCGGAGATCGCGCGCACGCCCACGCCCTGTTCGATCGAATGCGCACCATCCTTCACGATGCCGTCTTCCATCGTCCAGCTTTCGCGCCGCGCGTGCTGGAAATACAGGTCCCCGAAGTCGATGCCCGGCCCGAGCAGCGTGGAGAAGGCGGCATCGAGGTTGGCGGTGTCGAGGCCGGCGGGGACCAGCAGGCGGGTTTCGGCGAGGCGGAGCGGCAGGGTCATGGGGATCCCGTGGGCAATCGAAGGGGCAACGCTAGATCAGATGGTGTTGCGCGGGCGCGACGCAAGGCGGGCAAGCTCAGCCGCCCGTGGATTCATCGGCCGATGCGGACGCGCGGCCTTGCGGTTCGCGCTTGCGGACTTCCACCTTGGGGTCCTTCCACGGGCCGGTGACGCGATAGGTCTTCGCGGCGAGCTGGCCCAGCGGCTTTTTCAGCACGGCGTTGGCAGCCGCGCCGATCGCGGCGCCGACCGGGCCGCCGGCGATCGCACCGGCGACCGTGAGGAGGTTGCCGGCGCGCGGCAGCACTTCGACGGTCTGGTCGAATGTCTGCGCCTGCAGGTCGGCGGTGCCGTGGATGTGGATCTGCGCGGCGGGCCCGTCGATGGACAGGTCGTCGGTGCGCGCGATGCCGGAGACCAGCCGCACGTGGCCGGAGACGGTGTCGAACGCGAGGCCCTTCGAATAGAAATCGCGGAAGTCGAGCAGCATGCGCTTGGGCAGCTGCGCCAGGCTCAGCAAGCCGAGCACGCGGCCCGCGCCGGGTTCGATTTCGAGCAGGCGCCCTTCCTTCACGTCGAGCGCGAGGCGGCCGTCGACGAGGCGTGCATCGAAGTCGCGCGGCGCGCCGGGCCATGCGGCATCGAAGTTGGCCGTGCCTGCGCCGCCCGCAAGTTGTCCGCCGAACCCGAGGCCGTCGAGCAACGCGCCGAAATCCTGGCTGTCGATGCGCAGACCGATGTTGGAACGCGCGGACTTGCCCTGCCCGCTCCACTCGCCCGTCAGCGCGAGCTTGTGCTTCGCCGATTGCGCCTGCGCGGTGTCGAAGCGCAGGCCGTCCCCGGTGGAATGCGTGCGGATCGTCGCCTTGCCGAGCGCGAGCGCGTTGAGGCGCAGGTCGGCGACATCGAACGACAGCGGCGGGATGCTGCCGGGGGAGATGGGATTGGGATCTTCTTCCGGAGACGTCGCGGCGGTCGCAACCGTCTTCGGCGGCGCGCGCCAGTACGCGCGATCGAAGCGTCCGGAGATCGTGCCCTTGTCGGACGACGGCACTTCGACCGTGCCGACGAGCGCGGGACCGGCCACCTGCACCGTGCTGCCGGTCGCCGACGGCGACACCTGCAGGCGCGCGTCCGGGAACACGCCACCGAGCAGCAACAACCGATCGGCGCGCAGGTCGATGTGCCGCAACGCGAGGCCGTCGCCGCTCTTCTTCGTGTTGTTCGAGTCGCCCTGCGCCAATGCGATCCAGTCGATCGCATCGAGCGACGCCGCACGTCCCGTTGCAATGAGGCCCGATGCCGGCGGTGCGTCATCCACGCGATTGCTGCCGAGCACCACGCGCAATCCGGTCTGCGTGCCGCGCGTGCGCGCACGCAACGCCGCGAGGTTGCCGAGCGCGACGCGCACTTCGCCATCGCCCATCGGGAGATCCGTGTCGACGGTGGTCGCCAGCGCGACGCCCGCAGCCTTGCGCAAGGGCGCGGGCAAGCTGAGCGTGGTGCCGACGAGATTGGAGCGCAGCGACAGCTTGCTCGGCGCGGCGTCCTTCGCGCCGACGTTCTTCGGCAGCGCGACGCCGATCGTCCACGCCGAGCGCCCGTCGAGGTAAGGCTTCAGCCAAGCAAGATTGCCGGCGCGATCCACCAGCGTCTTCGCATCGAGGTTGGCGCGCAGTTCGCCTTCGAACGCTTGCGACGCGTCCTTCACGAACCCGGTGCCCGCGCGCAACGCGAGCGTGCCGGGTGCGCCGTCGTGCTGCACCTGCAAGGCATTGGCGGCAAATCCGCCGTCGCCGTAATCCGCGCGGCCACGCACATCGTCGAACGCCAGGTCCCAGCGGTTCTCGCGCAGCTTCGCGCCCTGCAGGTCCACCGTGCCGTGCGTGCGGCCCTTGCCGCCGCCCGGATGCATCGGCAACAACATGTCGAAGGTGACCGCGGCCGGACCGCTGGCGGTGATGTTGTCGAGCGTTTCGCCCTGGTCCTTCTCGAGCGGACTGTGCTGCAGCAGCGCGACGAGTTTCGACGCATCGCTTGCGCCGCTCGCCTGCACGGTGAGTTCGGCCTTGCCGTATTCGGCGATGCCCGCCGCGAGTTTGCTGACTTGCACGCCCTGCAGCACCGCGTGGTCGCCGACGACGTTGAACCCGTTGCCGATGAAGCTCGCCATCCCGTGCAGGTGTTCGGCCGCGGGCCACTCGGGCGAGAACTTCACTTGCATGTCGACGAGTTCGGCATCGGCGCGGAACAGGCCGTTGTCGTGCACGAACGGCCACTCGTCGAGGTCGCCGGTGATGATCGCGCGCCCGCCGTGCACGGTGCCGCTGAGCAGCGCGGTATCGAGCCAGTGTTCGGTGGCATCGGCCATCAGGTGCCGCACGAGGAAGCCGCGCGCGGCCGTGACCGGCGAATCATCGAGGTCGGCCGCGATGTCGATCCACGGCCGCGTGCCGTCGCCCTGCCACCACAAGCCGCCGCGGGCGAGCACGCCGAAATCCGAGCCCGTGACCTTCAGCGCGTCGGTGCCGACGCGCCAGCCCGCGCCTTCGCGCCAGCCGGCGATCTTGCCGCGCAGCGTCGCCGGATGGTGCACGCCGAACCCGGCGGGCCACCAGAAATCCATCTGCGCCGACGAATCGGCATCGAACACGAAGCCGTCGGCATCGGCGACGAAGCTGCCGCCCAGGCCCGACAGGCCCGGACTGTTGCCGACCGGTGCGAACGCGAGCGCGGAGATGCGCGCATTCGCACGCAACACGCCGTGTGCGCCGGCGACTTCGATGTGTTCGAGCGTCGCGTTGGGCTTCGATTGCACGACCCAGCGACGCAGGCCCGCGTCCATGCGATCGCTCAACGCGGCGACCTGCAGCAACGGGCCGGCATCGATGCGTTCGGCGGCCATGCCGAAGCGACGTCCGCCGCCCATCACCAGGCCATCGAGCACCTGGCGGTTGCCCTGTGTTTCCAGGCGCAGGCGCGGCGCATCGAAGCGCCAGTCGCCGCCGCCCGTGTGCCGGAATCGCGCGAAGGCATCGACGTGGTCGAAGCGCGCGCGCGGCGGCGTGGCCATGCCGTCGATGCGCGCGCCCTGCAACGCGACCGCATCGAGCGCGGCCTGGAAGGTGACATCGGCGACGCGATGGTCGCGCAACGTCGCCCACGCAGCGGCGCGGCCGCGACCCGCCTGCGCCTGCACGCCCATCAGTTTCAGCAGCGGCGCCCACACGGCGAGGTCGGCCTTCTGCGCGCCGGCATACGCGCGGCCGTCGCCCTGCTTGCGGTCGAAATCGAGCGTGGCATCCAGCGGCGACACGTTCGGCCGCATCCACGCGCGCAGGCCGCTGCGGATGCGGTCGCCTTCCACGCGCAGGCGCAGGTCGATGCGCGGCACGGTGGCATCGATCGACAGCGACGGCGCGACGACATGCAATCGCCCGCCGATGACCTGCAGTTCGCCGAGGCGTTCGAGCGCGGCGAACGGATCGCCTTCGGTCGTCTGCTGTTGCCCCGGCAGGCCGCGCACGCTCCACTGGCCGTCGTCGTCGCGCTGCACGGTGATGTCCAGGCCGCGCAGGCGCAGCTCGGTGAACGTGCGGCCCGGCAGCAGGCCGGCATACAGCGACACCAGCATTTCGGTATCGCCGACGAGGAACGACGACGCGCCCTCGCCGATGCGCAGGTCGTCCAGGCGCAGCACCGGCCCGCGCCGCGTCCATTCCGTGTCCAGCGCGGAGAAATGCACGGGCCGCCCCGCGCGCTCGCTCAGCCACGCGGCGACGCGTTGCGGATTGCGTTCGGCCAGCGGCAGCAACTGGTTGGCGATGCCGACCAGCAGCGCGACGAGCACGACCACCACGAGCGCGCCGTATCCGAAGAACCGGCGTGCGTGGCGGAGGCGTCGGCGCAACGGCGTCGGCATCAAGTCGTCCCGTCAGAGGAGGACGACATCGAATTGTTCCTGCAGGTATTGCTCGTCCGACTGGAAGCGGATCGACTTGCCGAGGAACTCCTCCAGCTCCGCCACCGCCGCCGACTCTTCGTCGGTGATGCGCGCGACGACTTTGGGCGAGGCGATGACCAGCAGGCGCGCCGCTTCGAACTGCCGCACCGCGCGCGTGATCTCGCGGAAGATTTCGTACGTCACCGTCTCCGACGTCTTGAGCGTGCCGCGGCCGCCGCATTCGTGGCAGGGCTCGCACAGCTGGCGCTCGAGGCTTTCGACCGTGCGCTTGCGCGTCATCTCGACCAGGCCGAGCGGCGAGAAGTCGTACACCGTGGTCTTGGCGTGGTCCTTCGCGAGCGACTTCTCCAGCGTGCGCAGCACCTGGCGGCGATGCTCGGCGTCCACCATATCGATGAAGTCGATGATGATGATGCCGCCGAGGTTGCGCAGCCGCAGCTGGCGCGCGACGGCCTGCGCGGCTTCGAGGTTGGTGCGGTACACCGTTTCCTCGAGGTTGCGCTGGCCAAGGAACGAGCCCGTGTTGACGTCCACCGTGGTCATCGCTTCGGTCTGGTCGATGACGAGGTAACCGCCGGATTTCAGCGGGACTTCCTTTTCCAGCGCGTGCTGGATTTCGTCCTCGACGCCGTACAGGTCGAAGATCGGCCGCGCACCGCTGTAGTGCTCGATCTTTTCCGCCAGGCCCGGCATGTACTGCGCGGCGAACACGCGCAGGCGGTCGAAGGTTTCGCGCGAATCGACTTTCACTTTCTCGACGTCGCGGCGGATGAGGTCGCGCACCGCGCGCATCGGCAGGTTGAGGTCTTCGTAGATGCAGGCGCCCACGCGCGTGCTGGCGGTGTGGTTTTCCACCAGCGCCCACACGCGGCTGAGGTAGGCGATGTCTTCGGCGAGCGCTTCGGCGGGCTGGCCTTCGGCGTTGGTGCGCACGATGTAGCCCTGCTCGCCGCCGCCGGCGAATTCGGCGACCAGGCTCTTCAGGCGCGCGCGTTCGGTTTCGTCCTCGATGCGCGAGGACACGCCGATCACGCGCGACTGCGGCAGCAGCACGAGATAGCGCGACGGAATGCTGAGCTGCGTGGTGAGGCGCGCGCCCTTGCTGCCGATCGGATCCTTGACCACCTGCACGACGACGTCCTGGCCTTCGCGCAGCAGGTCGAAGATGGGACGCGCCTGCTGCGTGGGCGGCATGGGGCCTTCGTCGCCTTCCGCACTCGGCAGGGGCGCGGGGCGCACGATGTCGTTGGCGTGCAGGAACGCGGCGCGGTCCAGCCCGATCTCGACGAACGCGGCCTGCATGCCGGGCATGACGCGCTGCACCTTGCCTTTGTAGATGTTGCCGACCACGCCGCGGCGCCAGCCGCGTTCGATGTGCAGCTCCTGCAGCATGCCGTTCTCGACGACGGCCACGCGCGTCTCGCGCGGGGTGACGTTGACCAGGATTTCTTCGGTCATGCGCGTGTCCCCGGGAGGATGTCGAATTCCTTCAGGAGACGCGCGGTTTCGAACAAAGGCAAGCCCATCACGCCGGAGTAGCTCCCCGAGAGGTGTTCGATGAAGGCCTGGGCGTGGCCCTGGATGCCGTAGGCGCCCGCCTTGCCGTCCCATTCGCCGGTGGACAGGTAAGCATCGATGGCCGCGGGGTCGAGCGTGGCGAAGGTCACCTCGGACCGCGAGACGGCCTGCGCTTCGCGCGCCGGCGAGACCACGCTGACGGCCGAGACGACCTGGTGCGTGCGGCCCGAGAGGCGCTGCAGCATGGCGGCGGCATCGCGCGCATCGCGCGGCTTGCCGAAGACGTCGTCGTCGAGGATCACTTCGGTATCGGCGCCCAGGACCACCGCGCCGGCGGTGGCCATCACCTGCATCAGTCCGGCCCCGGCCTTCTCGCGCGCGACGCGGCGCACGTAGTCTTCGGCGGGTTCGCCGGGCTGGCGGTGTTCCGGCAGGTCGAGCTCGAGCACGCCGAAGGCGTAGCCCAGGCGGGCCAGCAATTCGGAGCGGCGAGGAGAACGCGAGGCAAGATGCAGCATCGGCCGGAGTCTAACCCGCGGCTGTACCGCGCCCCGCGCAGGCACGCCGCGCAACCCCGGTGCGCCTCACAGTTCGTTCACCCCGCCGCTTCATGGTTCTTCATCCGCACGTTCGCACCCTCACGGAGTTCCACATGCGCCTGCGTCCCCTGCTCTCTCCCCTCGTGCTCGCCATCGCCCTTGCTTCCGGTACCGCCATGACCGCCCACGCCCAGACCGCCGCCCCCGGCTACGCCATCCCCGCCGACGGCACCCTGCTCAACGTCTCCGCGCAGGCGGAGTCCAAGCGCGTGCCCGACGTCGCCACGGTGTCCGCCGGCGTCGTCACGCAGGCCGCCGACGCCAACGCCGCGATGCGCGCCAACGCCGTGCAGATGGACAAGGTGATGGCGGCCATCCGCGCCGCGGGCATCGCCGAGCGCGACATCCAGACCGCCGGCATCTCGATCCAGCCGCAGTACCGCTACGCCGAGAACCAGCCGCCGGTGATCACCGGCTACCAGGCCAGCAACACCGTCAACCTCAAGGTCCGCGACATCGGCAAGCTCGGCAAGGTGCTCGATGCGCTGGTGGCCAACGGCGCCAACCAGGTGAACGGCCCGAACTTCGAAGTCGACCAGCCGGAACCGGCCTACGACGAAGCCCGCATCGCCGCGCTGCACAAGGCACAGGCGCGCGCCGAGACGTATGCCAAGGCCATGGGCCTGCGCGTGCGCCGCATCGTGAGCATCAGTGAAGGCGGTGGCTTCCCCCAGCCGCCGATGCCGATGATGGCGATGCGCGCGCAATCGATGGCGAAGGACACCGCGGTGTCGCCGGGCGAGACCACGCTGTCGGTCAGCCTTGACGTCGTCTTCGAACTCGGACGCTGACACTGCGCGCTGGCGTGCGCCCTGCGCACGCGGAGCGCCAGCACCATGAGCCCCACACGGAAAGACACCCCGCCCGCGGCCGACCCGCGGGCGGGTCGCAACGCCGGCTACGCCGAGAACCAACCGCGCGACAAGGGCGACGCCCAGGCGCAACACAACGAACCCCCGGCACCCAACCCGGACGAGCCCGGCATCGACCGCGACACGGACGAGTCCCCCGACCCGGCGCGCGACGAAAAAAAACGCTGACCGCAAACCCCATCGCCGAACCGCGCGCGTTGCAGCCATCACGCAACGTCACGGAGGCAAGGCCATGGGTCACACGCTCGTCCACGCTCCCCGCTTCGCACAGCTCGGCCAGCTCGCCGAGCGCCCGAGTCCCGCCCGCATCGCCGCGTACGCCGCCGTCATCGCACTGCACGTCGCGGCGTTCGCCTTGTTGATGTTGCCGATGGCGGCGCCGGTGCCGGAGACACGCGAAGACCTCTTCACCGACGTCGTCCTCATCCCGAAGAAGAAGCCCGACGTCGTCCCGGTCACGCCGCCCCCGCCGGTCCCGCATCCGGTCACGGTCACGACGCGCAACGTCGCCCCGCACCCGGTCGATCCGCCGGTGGTCACCGACGACAGCACCCCGATGTCCGACCCGTACGTCGAAACGACGCCCACCGAAGAAGTCGTCACCGTCCCGCCCGCGATCGACACCACGCCGATCGCCGACGCGCAGCTCGTCTACGCCAGCGCACCGCCGCCGAGCTATCCGAAGGAAGAAGAACGCCGCCGCATCGGAGGCACGGTGCTGCTGAAAGTGCTGGTGGACGTGGACGGCAAGCCGATCGACGTGGCGATCCAGTCGAGCAGCGGCAACCGCCGTCTCGATGACGCCGCGCGCAAGCAGGTCCTGACGCGCTGGACGTTCAAGCCGGCGATGCGCGGCGGCGTGGCGGTGCAGGCGATCGGGCTGGTCCCGATCAACTTCACGGTGCGCTAGGCGCGGCTGAGCCAGCCTTGGCTGGGTCAACCTCGATGATATGGGTGGTTGGCGAGCAGCGCGTTCGCGCGATACAGCTGCTCCGCCAGCACCAGCCGCACCAGCATGTGCGGCAAGGTCAGCGCGCCGAGCGACCAGGTTTCATCGGCGCGCGCGATCACCTCGAGCGCGTGGCCTTCGGGCCCGCCGATCAAAAAGCACAGGTCCTTGCCCGCGCCGCGCCAATGCTCCATGCGCTGCGCGAGTTGTTCGGAAGACCATGCCTTCCCGCGGCCGTCGAGCGCGACGACCCACGCGCCTTTCGGGATCGCCGCGAGCACGCGTTGACCTTCATCGAACGTCGCGCGCACGGCATCGCGGCCCTTGCCGCGAATGCCGGGTTCGATTTCGACCAGGTCCAGCGGCAACCAGTGCGAGAGCCGCTTGCGGTATTCGGCGAATCCGTCGGCGACCCACGCGGGTGCGCGTTCGCCGACGGCGATCAACCTTGCCTTCAGGCGCTGCGGCCCGAGGCGAGCGCGTCGTCCTGTTCTTCCGGCGGCTGGTCGCCGACGGTCCACAGGCGTTCGAGCGCGTAGAACTCGCGCACGCGAGGCAGCATGACGTGGACGACCACGTCGCCGAGGTCGACCAGCACCCACTCCGCCTCGCGCTCGCCTTCCACGCCGAGCGGCATGCAGTCGAGCTTCTTGGCGTGGCGCACGACTTCGTCGGCGATCGACTTGACGTGGCGCGTGGAGGTGCCGGAGGCGATCACCAGGTGGTCGGTGACGCTGGTCTTGCCGCGGACGTCGATCTCGACGACATCCTTCGCTTTGAGTTCTTCGACGGCGTTGCGCACGTGTTGCAGCAGGACGTCGGTCGGCGGCGGCGGGTTGGGAAGACGGGTCTTGATGACTTGGGCGGCAGTGGTCAAGTGGTTAGGGCCCGGGCGGCCTGGTGGTGTTGGCGGCCGTGATTATACGGGCCCGTTCTCGGCCGCTGGCGTGAATGCGTCGGCATCCCGGGCCCGGCCGTCGTAGAGGCGGTGTTCCCGGATGAAGTCCGCCACCGGCGGTGGCACCCAGTCGGGCCAGCGGGGGTCGCCGGCCGCGATGCGCCGGCGCAGCTCGGTCGAGGACTCCGGCCGGGCCTGCGGCAGCGGGAATTCCGCGAACCCGCCGGCCGGCATGGAATGCAGCTGGCCCGGCAGGCACCAGCGCGGTTCGAGTTCGGCCTGCACCGCGGGGGCGCGGGCGGCCAGCACATCGCGTTCGATCGGGGCGCCCGGGCGCGCGATGGCCAGCAGGTGCGCAAGGTCGAAGAGTTCGCGCCAGCGGTGCCAGGCGGCGAGTTCGAACACCGAGTCGCCACCGACGATCCAGGCGATGGGCACGTGCGGGCCGACCTCGTCGCGCAATTCGCGCAGGGTGTCGAAGGTGTACGACGGGCCGGCGCGGCGCAGTTCGCGCCGGTCGACGTGCAAGCCGGGTTCGCCCTGCACCGCCAGTTCGAGCATGCGCGCGCGTTGCTTGGCGTCGGCGTGCGTCGGTCCCTTGTGCGGCGGATCGGCGGCGGGCAGCAGGAAGACATCGGCGTGCATCGCATCGCGCACCGCGCGGGCGATCGCGAGGTGGCCGGTGTGCACCGGATCGAACGTGCCGCCGTAGCAGAGCATCAGCGGCGTCACGCGTCAGCCCAGCAACCGCATCGCTTTGGGATTGGCGACGGCAAGCAGCACGCGTTCGAGCGCGATCCACGCATCCATCGGATCCTGGCCCCAGCGCGGGCGCCCCTTCGCGATGCGATCCACGCGCCCGGCTTCGGCGGCGAAGCGTTCCCAGCGCGCGGCGTCATGCCGCTGCAACGCGCGCGTGTACGCGGCCTGCTTCGAATCCCAGATGCGTTGCGCCTTGAACTCCGCGTTGAGGTTGCCGCCGCGCGCCTGCACGCGCGAGAGCGCCGCGGCGCGCTGCAATTCCATGCACACCATGCCGAGCAAGGCGGGCACCGCTTCGCCTTCGGACCGCAGCCCGTGCAGCATGCGCGACACCTGCGCGCCCTCGCCGTTCATCGCTGCATCGACGAGGCGGAACACGTCGTAGCGCGCCGAATCCGACACCAGCGCCTGCATCCGCGCCAGGTCGATCGTGTTGCCGTCGGCGAGCAACGCCAGCTTGTCGATTTCCTGCGCGGCGGCGAGCAAGTTGCCTTCGACGCGTTCGGCCAGCGCCTGCACCGCGTCGCGATCGGCGCGCAGGCCGCGCGCGCGCAGGCGGCGTTCGATCCAGTCGGGCAATTCGTGCGGCTTGATCGGCCAGGCGATCACCTGGTGGCCGATGCGGCCCAGCGCTTCGCTCCACTTGCCGCCGTGCTGGCGGCTCCAGTCGGCGCAGGTGACCAGCAGCACGACGTCGGGCGGCGGATTGGCCGCGAATTCGGTGAAGACTTCCGCGCCTTCCTTGCCCGGTTTGCCGGTGGGCATGCGCACTTCGACGACGCGGCGCGTCGCGAACAGGCCCGGCGCATTGAACGCGGCGGACAACGAATCCCAGTCGGGATCGCGGCCTTCGATGTCGAACACTTCGCGATCGCCGATGCCCTGCTCGCGCGCGGCGGCGCGGATGGCGTCGGCAGCTTCGAGGACGACGAGGGCTTCGGGCCCGGCGACGAGGTACGCGGGCCGCAGGGGCTCGGCCGCCAGTTGCGCCGCGAGCCGGTCCGGCCGGAGTTCGCTCATCGCACGCGCCGGCGCATGTTCAGTGCACCGTGGCCGGGTCGGCCGAGGCGCCGGCCTTGCTGTCGGCCTTGGGCTGCGTGGACAGCAGCGCGGCGCCGATGCGGCGTAGCATCGCGGTGCTCATCTCGCGGCGCAGTTCCTTCGCCAGCAGTTCGCGCTCGCTGGTCTTGCCGATCGAGTCGGCCGGCGGTGCGACGTAATCGCGCGACAGCTCCACGGCCTGCTGCGGCACGACGATCGTGCCTTCGGCGTCGACGAGGGCGAAGATCACCGCGTAGCGCAGGCTGAATTCCTGCGCGCGGCCCAGTTCGTCGATGCTGATCGGCGTGTCGCCCCAGCGCTCGGACAGGATCTGCAGCGTGGTGGCCTGCTCCATGTCGTCCGTGGCCGGCTGCACGCCGGCGCGCTGCAACGATTCGGACAGCGACTCGGCCAGCGGGCTGTACGGATCCGGCGCGACGATGCGCATCGGGGTGAGCTCGGGCGGCACGACGATCGCGTTGCGCAGGTGGAAACCGCAGGCGCTGCACAACAGGACGAGCGTGGCCAGGCCGGCGCCGCGGAACCACTTGGGAAGATTGGGCATGCGGCGGAGTCTGGACGAGGGGGCGGTGGCGGGCAAGGTCGGGCCAGCCATCACGCAGCCGCCACGATGTTGACGATCTTCCCCGGCACCACGATCACCTTGCGCACCTGCTGCCCTTCGAGGAAGCGCGCGACGTGGGGTTCGGCCAGGGCCGCGGCTTCGATCGCCTCGCGCGACGCGTCGGGTGCGACCTCGATGGTGCCGCGCAGCTTGCCGTTGACCTGCACGGCGATCGTCAATGCGTCGCGCACGAGCGCGGCGGGATCGGCCTTCGGGAACGGCACGTCTTCCAGCAACGTCTCCGCATGGCCCAGCGCCTGCCACAACGCGTGGCACACGTGCGGCGTGACCGGGTTGAGCAGCAGCACCATCGCCTGCAGCGCTTCGTGGCGCACGGCGCGGCCCTGGTCGCTCATGTCGTTGAACTTCGCGACGTGGTTGAGCAGTTCCATCAGTGCCGCGATCGCGGTGTTGAAGCTGTGGCGGCGGCCGTAGTCGTCGCCGACTTTCTGGATGGTTTCGTGCAACTGGCGGCGCAGGGTTTTCTGCGCGGCGTCCAGCGACGCGGGGTCGACTTCCGGATGGTCGGGCTGCGCGACATGCGTGAGCACTTCGCGCCAGAAGCGGCGCAGGAAGCGCGCCATGCCTTCGACGCCCGCCTCGTTCCACTCCAGCGATTGCTCGGGCGGTGCGGCGAACATCGAGAACAGGCGCACCGTGTCTGCGCCGAACTTGTCGACCATCGCCTGCGGATCGACGCCGTTGTTCTTCGACTTCGACATCTTCTCGATGCCGCCGATGTGCACCGGCTGGCCGTCGGACATCAGGCGCGCGCCGGTGATGCGGCTGCGTTCGTCGCGTTCGGTTTCCACGTCCGCGGGGTTGAACCACTCGCGGTGGCCCTGCGCGTCTTCGCGATAGAACGTCTCGGCGATCACCATGCCCTGGCACAGCAGGTTGGTGGCCGGTTCGTCGCTGTGCACCAGGCCTTCGTCGCGCAGGAGCTTGTGGTAGAAGCGGAAATACAGCAGGTGCAGGATCGCGTGCTCGATGCCGCCGATGTACTGGTCCACCGGCGTCCAGTAATCGGCGCGCGCATCCACCATGTCCGCGGCGCCCGGCGAGGTGTAGCGCGCGTAGTACCAGCTGGACTCCATGAAGGTGTCGAACGTGTCCGTCTCGCGCTCCGCCGGCCCGCCGCATTGCGGGCAGGTGGTCTTGCGCCATTCCGGATCGGACTTCAGCGGCGACTGCACGTGGCCCTTCGCGAAGGCATCGGCGACGTCTTCGGGCAGCACGACGGGCAACTGGTCTTCCGGCACCGGCACCGCATCGCACTTCGGGCAATAGATGACGGGGATCGGGCAGCCCCAGTAACGCTGGCGGCTGACGCCCCAGTCGCGCAGGCGGAAGTTCACGCGGCGCGCGCCGTGGCCTTCGGCCGCGAAGCGCGTGGCGAGCGCTTCGAACGCCTCGTCGTACTCCATGCCGTCGAACGGGCCGGAATTCACGAGGATGCCGCGCTCGGTGTACGCGCCTTCTTCCTGGATGCTGCGCTCGAAGCCTTCGAACACTTCCACCGCGGCGCGCGTGTCGTACACGTCGAGCGAACCGCCGCCGTGCAGCGCCGCGTTCATCGTGTCGTCGTCGTGCGCGGCGACGTGCTTGCCGATTTCCTCCAGCGCATCACGCACTTCCGGCGGCACGATCACCATGCGGATGGGCAGGCCGTAGGCGCGGGCGAATTCCCAGTCGCGCTGGTCGTGGCCCGGCACGGCCATCACCGCGCCGGTGCCGTAGCCCATCAGCACGAAGTTGGCGACGTAGACCGGCAGCGGCTCGCCCGTGATCGGGTGCAGCGCGCGCAGGCCGGTGTCCATGCCGCGCTTGGCCTGGGTTTCCAGTTCGGCTTCGGACACGCCGCCCTGCTTGAGTTCATCGATGAACGCGCGCAGCGCCGGATCGGATTCCGCGGCGCGCAACGCGAGCGGATGCTCGGCGGCGATGCTGACGAAGGTGACGCCCATCAGCGTGTCGGGGCGCGTGGTGAACACCGGCAGCGTGGCGTCGGTGCCTTCCACCTTGAAGGCGAACTCCAGGCCTTCGCTGCGGCCGATCCAGTTGCGCTGCATCGTGCGCACGGCATCGGGCCAGCCGTGCAGCGTGTCCAGGCCGTCGAGCAGTTCCTGTGCGTACGCGGTGATCTTCAGGAACCACTGCGGGATCTCGCGCTTCTCGACGATCGCGCCCGAACGCCAGCCGCGCCCGTCGATGACCTGTTCGTTGGCGAGCACGGTCTGGTCGACCGGATCCCAGTTGACGACCGAATTGCGGCGATACACCAGGCCTTTCTTGAGCAGGCGGGTGAACATGCGCTGCTCGTGGACGTAGTAGTCCGGGCGGCAGGTGGCGAACTCGCGGCTCCAGTCGATGGCGTAGCCCATCTGCTGCAGCTGCGCCTTCATGTGTTCGATGTTGGCGTAGGTCCACTTGGCCGGCGCCGTGCGGTTCTTGATCGCGGCGTTCTCGGCGGGCAGGCCGAAGGCATCCCAGCCCATCGGCTGCAGCACGTTGCGGCCGGTCATGCGCTGGTAGCGGCTGATGACGTCGCCGATCGTGTAGTTGCGCACGTGGCCCATGTGCAGCGCGCCCGAGGGGTACGGCAGCATCGAGAGGCAGTAGAACTTCGGGCGCGGATCGTCTTCGCGCACTTCGAAGGCGCGCAGGCCGGTCCAGTAGCGCTGCGCGGCGGGCTCGAGCGCGGCGGGGTCGTAGGCCGGCACGTCGTGGCGGGGATCGGGGGTCGTGCCGGGCACGGCGGGAGCGGACATCGGCTGCCAGGGGGAATGCGAAACGGGGCCTGAAAGCCTAGCAGAGACCACCCTGCCGGAAGTGCCCCGCACCACCGCCACGTCCGCGCCGGATGCGCAGTCCCTATCGTGCGGTCGCTTCCTCCCCCATGTTTCCATGATGTCCCTCGCGATCCAGACCCGTGGCCTCACCCGCCTGTTCCCCGGCGGCCACGGGGTGCAGGACCTCGACCTGTCGGTGCCCGCCGGTGCGATCTTCGGATTCCTCGGGCCCAACGGCGCCGGCAAGACCACCACCATCCGCCTCCTCCTCGGCCTGCTGCGGCCGCAGCGGGGCGAGGTGGCGCTGCACGGCCACGCGCTGCACGCCACGCCGCGCACCGCGCTGGCGCAGGTGGGCGCGCTGGTGGAATCGCCCGCGCTGCACCCGCACCTCAGCGGCCGCCGCAACCTGGAAGTCACGCGCCGCCTGCTCGGTGCGCCGCACGCGCGCATCGACGAGGTGCTGCTGGTCACCGGCATGCGCGAGGCCGCCGACCGCACGGTGCGCGACTACTCGCTCGGCATGCGCCAGCGGCTGGCCATCGCGCTGGCGCTGCTGGGGGCGCCGAAGCTGCTGATCCTCGACGAACCCGGCAACGGCCTGGACCCGGCCGGCATCGTCGACATGCGCCGCCTGCTGCGCAGCCTGGCCGCCGACCACGGCATCACGGTGTTCGTTTCCTCGCACCAGCTCGGCGAAGTGGAACAAGTCGCCAGCCACGTGGGGATGCTGCGCGAAGGCCGCCTGCGATTCCAGGGCACCGTCGGCGAATTGCGATCGCGCACCGCGCCAAGGATCCTGCTGCGGGCGGATGACCTGTCGCGCGCGGCGACGTTGCTTGCGAACGCGGGCGAAATCGTCGATCCGATCGATGCGGAAACCCTCGCCATCGCGCTCGGCGCACGCCAGGAAGCGGAACTCAACCGGATGCTCGTCGAAGGCGGACTGCAGGTCTCGCATCTCGTGCGCGAGCAACCCTCCCTCGAATCGTTGTTCTTCCAGTTGGCGCACGCATGACCGCCCTCGCCCGCACGCTGTCCGCCGAAGTCCTCAAGCTGCGCGGCACGCTCGCCTCGTGGATGTGCGTGATCGCGCCGCTGCTGGTCGTCACCTTGTATGTGCTGCAAATGAGCTTCATCGACTACGGGCATCGGCCCGTCGCGCCGCCGGCGCAGGCGTGGTCGATGTTCGCGCAGAGTGCGATGGTGATGTGGGCGTTGTTGATGCTGCCCTTGTTCGTGACGTTGCAGGCGGCGTTGCTGGCGGGGCTGGAACACGGGCCGGATCGCTGGAAGCACTTGCTCGCCTTGCCGTTGCCGCGCAGCGCGCATTACCTGGCGAAGACGCTGGTGCTGGCGGCGATGGTGGCGTTCGCCACCATGTCGATGGTCGTGCTGGTGCCGATCGGCGGCGCGGTGCTGGGGTGGGTGCAACCGAAGTCCGGCATCGCCGGCGCGCCGCCGTGGGACTTGCTGGTCTCGCGCAGCCTGGCGTGCACGGCGGCGGCGATGCTGATCGTCGCGCTGCACACGTGGGCGTCGATCCGCTGGCGCAGCTTCACGGTCGCGGTGTCGTTCGGGATGACGGCGACGGTGGCGGGGTTCCTCATCGGCCAGTCGGCGCGCTTCGGGAAGTTCTACCCCTGGAGCCTGCCGCTGCAGGTGCATGCGGCGGACGGGCGCTTCACGACGTGGGCGGTGACGGCGGGACTGGTGGGCGGGCTCCTCGTCACGACGGCCGGGGCGATCGCGTTTGCGCGGCGCGAGGTGCAATAAGCGGATGCGATTGGCGATACTCCGCGCCATGGACAACGAATGGCCCGGCTACGTCGCCGCAACGCTTACGACGGTTGCATTCCTCCCGCAGACGATCAAGACGATCCGCACGCGCGACACCCGCAGCATCTCGCTGGGGATGTACGTGGTGTTCACCATCGGCGTGGCGTTCTGGCTCGCGTACGGGATCGTGCTGCATTCGTGGCCGATGATCCTGGCCAACATCGTGACGTTCGGGTTGTCGACGACGATCCTGGTGTTGAAGGTGCGGTATCGGTAGAGCGCGTGTAGGAAAACCCTGACCCCACGACGCGCAATCCCCCGACAGACCCGGCGCGGACGCGCGCATAACGTGACGACTCCCACCACGCAAAGGAGTCGCCCATGCAATTGCCTTTCCGTTCCCTGGTCCTCGTCGCAGGCACGCTGCTGGCGTCGGGCACCGCCTCCACCGCGTCGGCCAGCGGGCACATCACGTTCTTCGGCGAACTCACGGCCGCCACGTGCTTCGTGCATGGCGTGGACAAGCCGGACGTCTCCGGCAACTTCAGCGTCAACCTGCCTACGCTCAGCGCCCCGCAGCTCGAACACGTCGGCGTGGCCGCCGGCCATACGCGCTTCGGCCTGCAGCTCAGGGACTGCACGGGCACCAACCCGGTGCAGGCCTTCTTCGAGGCCGGGCCGTTCATGGACACGGTCAACAACACGATCCGGCCCACCAACGACGGGCCCATCCACTTCGCGTTGTTCGACGAGGAAGGCCGCGCGATCCGGATCGGCGACCTCACCTCGCAATCGGCCGCCCGCCAGTACCAGCCCAACGAACGCATGTTCTTCGACGTGGCCTACGTTCGCGTCGCGCCGGGTCCGATCACGCCGGGCGCGTTCACCGGGCTGGTCACCTACTCGCTGATGTACCGCTGAGCCGGATGGTCCGGCGCGGCGGGCCGCGCCGGGCCTTGGAGACGACATGCGTTGCCTCTTCCTGATCGTCGCGGCGCTGGCCGCGTGCGCAGTGCTGCCCGCGCGTCCCGCCGTTGCGAGCGTCGTCGTGTCCGCGACGCGCGTCGTGCACGAAGGCGACGCGCGCGACGCCAGCATCCGCCTGACCAACAAGCGCAATGGTCCTGCGCTCGTGGAAGTGTGGGTGGAACGCGCAGCGGTGGACGCCGCGCCGGGCCAGCCGCCCGCGTTCGTGCCGGAGCCCCCGTTGTTCCGCATCGAATCGGGCCGCGGGCAGGTCGTGCGGTTGCAGCGCACGCAAGCCCCGTTGCCGGCGGACCGCGAATCGCTGTTCTGGCTGCACGTCCTCGACGTGCCGCCCAATCCCGTCGACGCGGCGGACGCCCGGCTGAAGATCGCCGTGCGCAGTCGCCTCAAGCTGTTCCATCGGCCCGACGGATTGGCCGGCTCCGCGGCGAAGGCGCCGGATCGCCTGCAATGGGAGTTGCAGGCCAACGCCGCGGGATCGCCGGTGTTGCGCATCCGCAATCCCACGGCATTCCACGTCACCATCGCCACCATCGGCGACGACGTGCTGGCGATGAACGGGGAGATGGTGGCGCCGTTCGATGTGCTGGCGTTCCCGCTCGATGGCGAGCGCGCCAAGGCTTGGCAGCCAGGCCATGCGGTGCGCTTCGCGTTCATCAACGATGCCGGCGGCGAGGAAGTCCGCACGGCGCGCATCGCCAGCGCCGTGCCGTGATCCGCGGGGCGCGTGCGGGCCTGGCCGTTGCGCTCGTGCATGCAATCGGCAGCGTGCACGCGGGAGACGTGCCGCACGCCACGTTCGATGCGGGTGCGTTGCGTCGCACCGCGCACGGACTGGTCGATGTGTCGCGCTTCGAACAGGGAATGCCGGCACCGGTCGGCCTCCACGAGGTCGAACTGCGCCGCAACGGGCAACCGCTCGGGCGACAACGCGTGCGCTTCGCCGCGGGCGCGACGCGCGCGACGTCGACCCCGTGCATGGACACGGCGGTGCTGCGCCGCCTGGATCTCGCAGCGGGCACGACGCCCCCGCCGCCCGCGACCTCGGACGCGTGCGTTCCCATCGATGCGCTCGTCCCCGGCGCAACCGCACACTACGACGGTGCCGAACTGATGCTGTCCTTCGACATCCCGCAGGCTGCGTTGGCGATGCGCGCCGACGACGCGATCGACCCTGCGCAGTGGGACGCCGGCATCGACGCGCTGCGCATCGACTACGGCGTCGCGTTCGGGCGTGCATCGCAGCCTGCCGCGGGGGCGCGCACGCGCACGGCGCTCCGGCTGGGGCTCGGTGCCAACGTGGGTGCGTGGCGGCTGCGCCATCGCACCACGCACGCGTGGCAATCCGATCGCCCGTCGCGCAAGGACACGTTGGGGACCACGCTCTCGACGGACGTCCCGTCGCTCGGCGCGCAGTTCCAGCTCGGCGACTTCCACACCAGCGGCGTGTTGTTCGACGCCGTCGGCGTGCGCGGCGTGCGACTGGAATCCGATGACCGCATGTTGCCGGTGTCGCTCGCGCGCTACGCGCCGGTCGTGCGCGGGGTGGCCGCGACGCGCGCGCGGGTGCAGGTGCGCCAGGGCGGCCACCTGCTTGCCGATACGTTCGTCGCGCCCGGCCCGTTCGCGCTGCGCGACCTGCAACCACTTGGCTATGGCGGCGCGTTCGATGTGCGCGTGCAGGAGGCGGATGGCGCGGTGCAGGTGTATTCGGTCCCGTACGCGGCCATCCCGGGGTTGTTGCGGCAGGGGCAGGCGCGTTTCAGCGTGGTGGCGGGCAACATCGATGCGGCGATGTCTGCGCCTCCCTTCATGCAAGGCACCTTCCAGCGCGGCGTGCGGGACCGCGTCACGCTGCAGTTCGGTGCGCAACTTGCACCGGATTACCTGCAGGCGCTTGGTGGCGCGGCGATCTCCACCGCTGTCGGTGCGTTTTCAATCGATCGTGCGCATTCGCGCATGGCGCAGGGCCCCGACGAGTTGCGCGGCGCGAGCTTGCGGCTTGCCTACACAGGCCAGGTGCCTGCGACGGACACAACGATCGGCGTCGCCGCCTGGCGGCACGGCAACCGCGCCTTCCGCACCGTGCAGGACGCGTTGCACCAGCGCGACGCCATCCGCATGGGCGCGCACATCGCAGAACCGAGATCGCGCGAGCGTTCCCGCATCGACCTCGCGCTGCAGCAGCGCCTCGGCCGCACCGGTGACGCCCTCTTCGCGACGCTGGCCCACGGCGCCGATCACGCCGGTCGTGCACGCAGCAGCGCGCAACTCGCCTACACCGCGCGCATCGGCCGCGGCACGATGCACGCCGCCTGGGTCCGCACCTTGCGGAACGCCCTCGGCGCCAACGATTCAAGCGCGTCCCTCGTGTTCTCCGTTCCCTTGTCCACGTCGCGCGCGCGCCACGCGCTGCAGGTGCAATGGCGCGATGGCGGCGGCGCGGGTACGACGGGAGTTGCGGCCACAGGTCAGTTGTTCGAATCCGGCAACACCGCTTACGCGCTCGGTATCTCGACCACGCAGCACACCGGCGCCACGGCGATGGCGCGCGATGCGAGCCTGTCGCATGCCACGGGCGTCGGGATATTCGCCGTCGGCGCCAGCGCCAGCGGTGCAGCACGCCAGCAATCGGCGACCGCCGACGGCGCGCTGGTCATGCATCGATACGGTGTGACAGCGGCCCCCCCGCTCGGCGACACCCTCGCGCTGGTGCGTGCACGCGACGGCCACGGCGCACGCGTGGCGGGACATGCGCACGTCCGCCTCGATCGCCACGGCCACGCGCTCGTGCCCGCGCTGCCCGCCTATCGCGCATCGCAAGTCGGTGTGGATCCCGGCGAGGCCGCCCCCGATGTGCATTTCGCCTGGACGGAATCGCGCGTCGTCCCGCGCGCCGGCGCGATCGTCGACGTGCTGCTGCCGACCACCCGCGCGCGCACCGCCTGGCTGCGCCCGCTGCAACCCGATGGCACGCCGTTGCCGTTCGGCACCGACCTCACCGATGCGGCGGGCGCATCGCTCGGCACGATCGGACGCGACGGCGCCGCGCTCGTCCGCATCGCCGCGGACACGACCGCGATCGACGCGCGCTGGCACGCCCCCGAACCCATGCATTGCCGCATCCCCGTCGATGCGCCGGGCCCGCTTCCCGCCGAACCACGCGACGTCCGCTGCGAGGAGGTACACGCCCGCGACTGAGCCGCATGGACACCGGCCTCATGCCCCCATGCTAGCGTTCGGCCTTGCCACGCCCCGCGCGCGACCCCATGTGGTCGCCCTCTGCAAGCCGCCGCGAGCCCCCATGTCCACTTCCGCTCTCTCCAATCCCCACGTCTTCGACGCCACCGCCGACACGTTCGAAGCCGAGGTGCTGCAGGCATCGCTGCAGGCGCCCGTGCTCGTCGACTTCTGGGCCGAATGGTGCGGCCCGTGCAAGGCGCTCGGACCGATCCTCGAAAAGCTCGCCACCGAATACAACGGCGCGTTCCGCCTGGCCAAGGTGGACGTCGACAAGGAACAGCAGCTCGCCGCCGCGTTCCAGGTGCGCTCCATCCCCACCGTGTACCTGGTGAAGGACGGCCAGCTCGTCGACGGATTCCCCGGCGCGTTGCCGGAAGGCCAGCTGCGCGAATTCCTGCAGCACCACGGCGTCACGCCCGCAGCCGCGAGCGAAGACGCACCGGTCGAAGCCGAAGCCCCGCCCGCGCCGCCCGCCGATCCGCACGCCGAGGTGATGCGCCTGCGCAAGGCGATCGAGGCCGAACCCGACAAATCGGAACACAAGCTCGACCTCGCCCTCGCCCTGCTGCAGACCGGCAATGCGCGCGAAGCCGAACAACACCTCGACGGCCTGCCCGCCAACCTCGCGCAGGACGCGCGCGCGATCCGTGCGCGCGCGCAACTCGGGTTCGCGTCGCTGCTGCAGGACGCCCCCGCACCGCAGGTGCTCGAAGCCGCCATCGCCGCCAACCCCGACGACCTGCGCGCGCGCCACCTGCTCGGCGTGCATCGCATCGTCGCCGGCGACGCCGAAGCCGGCCTCGAACAATTCCTCGAAATGCTGCGCCGCAACCGCCAGTACGAGGACGGCCTGCCGCGCAAGGCGTTGCTCGATGCGTTCCAGGTGGTCGGCGACGAAGACCTCGTCGGCCGCTATCGCCGCCGCATGGCGTCGCTGCTCCTGGTCTGAACGCGCGCCCCGCGGCGCGGCCGTTCCGCGCCGCACCAATACGTCCGCGTACGCACACGCACGCGTGAAGACGCCCTTCACGCGAAAAGCGCGACGTTTTGCGCCGGCCGGCCCCCAACCGCTCGCTGAATGGTTCTGCGATGCGCGTGCCGCCGGTGATGCGCCGCATTCCGCAATCAAGCTCGGCGGCGTATTCTCCGGCCACGGATAAGGGGACCGTACTGGATGAACGTGGAGACGTCGCACAACGACGCTGCCAATGCCATGCCGCGCATCGCCGGTTATCGCCTCCTGCGCGAAATCGGCCAGGGCGGCATGTCCACGGTGTACCTGGCCGAACAGGAGTCGCTCGATCGCAAGGTTGCCGTGAAGGTGATGCTGCCCGAAGCGCTGGCCGATGAAGTGAGCCGCCGCCGCTTCGAGAACGAAGCCCGCACCATCGCCCGCCTCGACCATCCGAACATCGTCGGCATCTACGACGTCGGCCGCACCAAGGACGACCTGCCCTATTACGCGATGCCGTACCTCGGCCGCGGACACCTCGGCACGCGCATCACGCGCCAGCACGGCATCTCGCACGACCAGACGCGCATCATCGCCACCCTGCGCGCGTTGCTCGAAGCCCTCGACTACGCGCACGTGCGCGGCGTGGTGCATCGCGACGTCAAGGCGGAGAACGTGTTGTTCGACGACGCCGAGCGCCCGCAGCTCGCCGACTTCGGCATTGCCCTGCGCAAGGGCGTCAACCCGCGCCTCACGATGACCGGCCTCGCGGTCGGCAGCACGGCGTACATGCCGCCGGAACAGGCGCGCGGCGAAGAAGTCGACAGCCGCGCGGACCTGTACAGCATCGGCGTGCTCGCCTGGGAAATGCTCACCGGTTCGCTGCCCTTCAACGCCGGTGACGCGCTGTCGATGGCGGTGATGCACGCGAAGGATCCGATCCCGCGCCTGCCCGCCGAACTGATGCACTGGCAGCGCTTCATCGACCGCGCGATGTCCAAGTCGCCCGCCACGCGCTTCCGCAGCGCGCAGCAGATGCTCGAAGCACTCGATCGCATCGAGCGCGGCGGCTTCTCGTTCGAAGTGATCCAGTCGAACGCGGCCATGCTGATGCGCCGCATGCGCCAGATGCCGAAGCCGTTGATGATCGGCGGCGGGTTGCTGGCGGCGGCGATGATCGGCGTGGCGTTGCAGCACGATCCGGCCAACGCGATGGACAACTTCTTCCGCGTGCAGCCCGTGGCGACGTTGCCGACGATCCCGTCGGATCCGGTCGACCACATGCTCACGCCGCCGCCGGAATCCCCGGCGCAGGACTGGGTGACGCAAGGCCAGACGCAGCTCGCCGCGCGCAAGATCACCTCGCCCAAGGGCGACAACGCCTACGACAGCACGCTCGCCGCGTGGGACGCCGACCCGACGCACGAAGGCCTCGCGCCGCTCGTGATGGCGGTGGTCGGTGCGCTCGGCGACGAGATGGCCACGCGCCTGCGCCAGGGCGACGAAGACAAGGCGCGCGAATACCTCGATCGCGCGACGCAGATGGCCAACCGCACCGCGCCCGTCGGCACCGAAGCGCTGCGCGGCATGCATGACAAGGCCGCCGAGGCCTTGCGCCGCCGCATGGCCAACGCCGAGAACAAACGCGATCGCACCGACGCGTTGGCCACCGCCTCGCTGGCGAACGAATTCGCCGGCGACCAGGGCCTGGCCGATGCGTTGCGCGCGCGCGCCGAGAAGATCGCCACGCCCGTCGCGGCGGATGAAGTGGAACTGGTGGCCAATGCCGGCGCTGCGCCGACCGCCGTGCATGCCGTGACGCGCGCCGAATACGCGCGCTTCGCCGCCGCCACCGGTCGCCCGTCCGCGTTGTGCCGCGAAAAGCTGTCGCTGCTGCGCCTGGTCAAGCCGCGCGACTGGAAGACGCCGGGCTTCGAACAGACCGACGCGCAACCGGTCGTCTGCATCTCGTACGACGACGCCACCGCCTACGTGCACTGGGCCGCGCGCAACGGCCAGCACATGCGCCTGCCGAGCAGCAGCGAACTGCAGTCGATGCCGCCTTCGCCCGCGGGCGGTCGCAACGTGGCCGCCTGGCTGCGCGACGGCTCCATCGCCGGCACCGGCTGGCGGGGCCCGCGCCCGCGCACGATCGAGCGGTCGCGCGGGTACGACGACGTCGGCTTGCGCCTCGTGCGCGACTGAGGTCCTGCACTCCGCATCGCGGCTCTACAATGCGCCGCATGCGCAAAGCCCCCCGCCCCAGCCTCAAACGCCTGTTTCTCGCCGGCCTGCTCACCCTGTTGCCGATCTGGCTGACGTGGGTGGTGGTCAAGTTCGTGTTCGTGCTGTTGTCGGATACGAGCCGGCCGCTGATCGGTCCGTTGCTCGCCAACGCCGCCGCGGGTGATCCGCGCATGGCCTGGCTCGCCGATCCGTGGGTGATCACCGCCATCGCGCTGGTTGCTACGCTCGCTGTGATCCTGCTCTCCGGCTTCATGGCGCAACGCGTCGTCGGCCAGACGCTGCTCGGGTGGTTCGAAGGCCTGGTCAAGCGCATCCCGCTGGCCAACACGATCTACGGCAGCGCGCGCCAGCTGCTCGACATCCTGCAAACCAAGCCCGACGGCACGCAGCGCGTGGTGCTGATCGATTTCCCGCACAAGGAAATGAAGACGCTCGGCTTCGTCACCAAGGTGATGCGCGAGGAAGGCACCGGGCGCGAACTGGCCGCGGTGTACGTGCCCACCACGCCCAACCCGACATCCGGTTACCTGGAGATCGTGCCCGTGGAGAAGATGACGCCCACCGACTGGACGGTGGACCAGGCGATGAGCTTCATCATTTCCGGTGGCGCGGTGTCGCCGGACACGATTCCGTTCACGCCCTCGGGCGCGACGCAGCAAGACGCCTTGCCGCGCGCATGAGCACGCCGGCAGCGGAAGTCGAAGTCCAGCGTCTCGAAACCGCGGCCAAGTTCGCCGCCACCCACCCGCTCGCCGATCGCGCGACGAAATTGTTCATCGCGCTCGCCGCGTTCTTCTGCGTCAACGCGGTGCTCGCCGAGTTCATCGGCGTCAAGATCTTCGCGCTCGAAGACACGCTCGGGATCAACCCGTTCCAGTGGAACCTGTTCGGGCAGCAAGGCTCGCTGAGTTTCACCGCCGGCACGCTGCTGTGGCCGATGGTCTTCATCTTCACCGACGTCATCAATGAATTCTTCGGGCGCCGCGGCGTGCGGATGATTTCGTGGATCGCGGTGGTGCTGATCGTGTACGGCTTCGCGTTCGCGTTCGCCGCCATCTCGCTCGCGCCCGCCGGCTGGTGGGTGAGCGCCGCGCAATCGCAGGGCGTGCCGGATTACCAGGCCGCGTTCGCCGCGGTGTTCGGGCAGGGCCTGTGGACGATCGGCGGCTCGGTGATCGCGTTCCTGATAGGCCAGCTGATCGACGTCTCCGTGTTCCACCACATCCGCAGGCGCACCGGTGGCCGCCACGTGTGGTTGCGCGCGACGGGCTCCACTGCGGTGTCGCAACTGGTGGACAGCTTCGTCGTGTTGTACATCGCCTTCGTGATTGGCCCGCAGCACTGGCCGATCTCGCTGTTCCTCGCGGTGAGCACCGTGAACTACGCGTACAAGATGCTGGCGGCGATCGTGCTGATCCCGCTGATCTACATCGCGAAGGGCGCGATCGTCCGGTACCTCGGTGAAGCGCGGGCGGACGCGTTGCGCGAGGCCGCGGCCGCGGCTTGATGCGCGCGATGCGAATCGTCGACATCGCGGCCTTGGCGAAATTGCAGCGCTGCGACTGACTTCACCGCGACATCGCAGAGCAATCGCGCGCACGTCGCTGCGAAGTCGACACGACGCGCGTTGCGCGCAGGCGGACACTCCATCGCACGATTCCGTGCCGGAGCTCCCATGAAACGATCGATGCTTGCACTGTCGCTGCTCGCCGCGCCCGTCGCTGCCTTCGCCTACGAACCGGGCCACTTCTACGTCATCAAGTCGAAGATCAACGGCCACGTGCTCACGGCCGAGGGCGACGCCGCCAGCCAGCGCTACCACGTGTCTCCCGTCGCGATGCGCCCGGCCACCGGCGCGAAGAACCAGCTGTGGTACGTCGAACGCGCACCGGGATGGCACGGAGCGGCCGGCCTGCATTACATCCGCAACTATGTCGGGGGTCGCGTGCTGGACGTGGAGGGCGCGCAGACGAACGTCATCACCTACCCGCGCATCCCCACCCCGCAGGTCAACCAGCTGTGGTTGTTCAACGGCGCGCGCATCCAGGGCCTGTCCGCGAACAGCCAGTGGAAGTGCCTCGACGTGCTGTATGCCAACTGGCAATACGGGCCGAAGGTGGGCACGTGGGCGTGCAACGGCGGCGCCAACCAGGATTGGACATGGGAACGCAAGGACGCCATCGTCGCCATCGGCGATGTACCCGGCCGCGTCACCACGGCGGACACGCGCACGGGGGCGGGATCGCTCCTCTTCGCGCGCCCGCTCACGCCGCAGGAAGCCGACCGGTTCGGCATCGCGGGCGTGCGTTCCTACGAGACCGGTTATTACAAGCCCTTCGTGCTCCACGAGCGCGACGTGGGCGCCAACCTGTGCGAGCGCCTGGTCGTGCAGGGCCTCGCGAACTGGCGCCTGCCGACGAAGACCGAGTTCACCGTGTTCCTGAATGCCTGGCAGCCCACGGCGGCATCGAAGGGCGGCGCCTCGCTGGAACGCCTCGGCTGGGTGAACGCACAACACTGGTCGTCGCACGAACGGCCCGCGGGTTCCTACGTCCAGCACTTGCAGCTCTGGCCGGACAATCTCGCGGACGAAACCTGGGTCACGCGCGGCGAAAAAGTCCGGCAGGCACTCGTGTCCTGCGTGCGTTGAGGCGACGCAGGCGGAGGTCGAGGGCTTCAAGAAGACCGCGGAGCGCGCAGGTGTTTCGTTTTGCTGGATCTCCAAGTGGGAGACACCGCATACGGATCGGGAACTTTAACTCGTGTGGCACGCGCTCTGACGCAGGATTCAGTGAGGGGGCGAATGTGCGCTCCGGGCCGATACCGGTCGTCAGAAGAAACACCGGGGTTCAGAACGCAGTAGCGCGTTGAGTCAGGCAGGCACGTACGTCAACCGAATCACGACGTCGTCGATCAACGTGCTGGCCAGCAGGCGGAGCGGCGGGCGAGCGCCCGCAAAGAACGGTTTGCCGTGGCCCAGCACGACGGGGTGGAGGTAGAGCCGGTATTCGTCGATGAGGCCCAGGTCGGTCAGGCTGCGCGCCAGGTCGGGGCCGGCGACTTCGATGTCCCCGGCGAGATCGGCCTTCAGCTTGCGAATCACTGGCTCCAGATCATCGGCGACCAGGGTGGCATTGGGGCCGACCGACTTCAGCGAGCGCGACACGACCCACTTGGGATGGCTTCGCCACACCGCCGCGAACTCGCGTTCCTCCGCGCCCCAATCCGGCTGGTTTTCGTCCCAATAGCGCATCACCTCGTAGGTGCGTCGGCCGTAAACGCTGGCCGTCATCCCACGCACCAGTTCGATGAAGTGGCGAAAGAGTACGGGACTGGGCCGAAAGGCCTCGTGGTCGACGTAGCCGTCGAGGGATTGGTTCAAACCGAAGATGATCTTCGCCATGGGCATTCTCCTCGCCGGGGTGGTTGAGCAAGAACAGATGGTTTGCAGTCTTCCCGAATCGAACCGGACATTGCGGCTGCACCGTTCGGTGCAACGGCTTCAAAAATGTCCGCCGCACTTCCACCCTTCCGGCGCTCGCGCGGGGTCGTACGTGCAGTTGTTGACACCAGGCCCGTCGTAACCGATGTCCAGCTGATAGGTGCCGTAGTCCTGGCGCGTGTAGTCCACGCGATACGCACCGGCCCCGCTCCCTGGCGCTTCCGGCAGATATTTCGGTACGAGGTCCAGGAGCTGCGCCGGGTATCGATCGTTGTCCCCTGCGTACGCATCGATCGCCCGCACGATCGTCTCGCCGCGCGCAATCGCGCCGGCCTGGCTGGCCTGCGGCGATCGCCAGCACGAAACTACGATCAACGCCACGATGATCAACAAGGGGATCGCGGCGTAGAGGTGCCGCCAGGTGCGCTGCATGACGTTCCTTCAACGGGTGTCGACGCGCTTGGGCCGCAGTGGCGCCCCTTATCGCTCTTCGGTTTCCGGCAGCGCGCAGCAGACGCCCTGCTCGACCTGTTCGCGCACCTGCTCGCTCGTGAGCGACGGCGCGATCGTGCCTTTCTCGCAATCGCCCATGCGCGTGCAGGCGGCTTCGATGTACGCGAGCATGTCTTCGTGGACGTACATCGGGCGATGTTCCAGCCAGTGCTGTTTCAACTGGCGCAGGTCACGGTCGCGAAGGTCGAAATACCGGTCGCCCTTCGGCATCACGGGGTCGGCGTTGAGCATCATGACGAGCTCGAGGGACAAGCCCGCGTCCAGCACCTCCAGCGCTTCCTGGGTCTTCCCCTGCCGGATCAACCGCTGGACCTGCAGATTCTCGGACATCGCGATGGCGGCATTCCTTCCCACGATGTCGGTGACGCCGGGGTCGGGCTTCCAGTCCGCGGAGACCCCTGCCGATGACGTCGCGCAGGCGGCGACCGAAATCGCAAGGAAGGCGGAGAGCAGGTGCGGGCGCATCGAAGCTCCTTGATCAAAATGGATTCATTGGTCCGCGAGCGCGGGGCCAGGACGGCGCCGGCTTCGCAACAGCGCCTCACGCATCGATCCACTCCCCCGGCCGCGCCAGCTGCACCTTGCGCCCCGAGCGTTCGAAGATCTCCCCCGCCAGCGTCTCGCGCGCCTTGTCTTCGCCATGCACCAGCACCAGCGGCGGTGCGTTCTCGAACGCGCCATACCACGCCAGCAACCCGCTCTGGTCCGCATGCGCCGACAAGCCACCCACCGTGTGCCGCTGCGCATTCACCCGATAGTCCTTGCCGTGGATGCGCACCCACTGCGCACCATCGACGAGCTTGCGCCCCATCGTCCCCTGCGCCTGGTAACCAACGAACACCACGTGCGCGTTGCGCCGCCCGAGGTTGTGCTTGAGGTGGTGCACGATGCGGCCGCCGTTGGCCATGCCGCTGCCGGCGATGATGATCGCGCCGCCTTCGAGGCGGTTGATCGCCATCGAATCCTCGATCGATTCGCTGACGTGCAGGTTCGGCAACTTGAACGGATGCGGCTTGTCCTGCCACACGCGCCGCGCGGCGTCGTCGAACAATTCCGAATGCTGGTCGTACACGCGCATGACCTTGGCGGCCATCGGGCTGTCGAGGAACACCTGCCACTTCGACAGCTGCCACTCGTCCCAGTACTGCGCGAACCAGTACAGCAATTCCTGCGAGCGCCCCACCGCGAACGCGGGGATCAGCACGTTGCCCTTCTCGCGCGCGGCGGTGGCAAAGATTTCGCCAAGCTCGTGCACGGTGCCCATGCGTTCGCGATGGTTGCGGTCGCCGTACGTCGATTCCATCAGCACGACGTCCGCCTGCCTGATCTGCGTGGGGTCGCGCAGGATCGGCGTGCCGACCGGACCGAGGTCGCCGGAGAACACCAGCTTCTTTCCGTCGGCCCACAGCTCGACGATGCTCGAGCCGAGGATGTGCCCCGCATCGCGGAAGGCAATGTCGACGCCCGGCGCGATCGTGGTGCACGTGTCGTACGGCAGCGGCTTCACCTGCTTCATCGCCGCGACGACATCGTCCTTGGAATACAGCGGCACGATCGGCGGCATGCCGGCGGGCCGGTGGCGGTTCGCGCGCTCGGCTTCGCCCTCCTGCAGCGACGCGGCGTCGAGCAACATGATCGGCATCAGGTCCGCCGTGGCCCCTTGCGCGTAGATCGGCCCGCGGAACCCCCGCTTCACCAGCAGCGGGATGCGCCCGATGTGGTCGATGTGCGCGTGGCTCACCACGAGGGCGTCCTGCGCCGTCGCATCGAACCCGAAGGGCGCGACGTTGCGCGCCTCGGCCTCCCGGCTGCCCTGGATGAGGCCGCAGTCCAGCAGGATCCGGTGCCCGGCCGCTTCGACCTCGTGCATCGAGCCGGTCACCTCGCCGGCCGCTCCATGGAAATGCACGCGCATGCCGATCACCCCTCGTGAAGGTGTCGAAAACTTAACACGGCCCCCCGTGACGGCCATGACCTTCGACACCCCTGTGACCCCCCGGCAGCCGGTAGAGTCGGCCGCTGCCTTTCCGCCGTCCGAACCCATCCAACGGAGTTGCCCGTGACCCGTACACCCCGCGTCCTGCTGCTGTCCCTGTCCGTCGTCGCCGCGCTCGCGGCGTGCAAGAAAGAAGGCGCCGCCAATACCGATGCGCCTGCCGCCCCGGCTTCCGCCGCCGCCGCGCCCGCGCTGACCCTCGACGAATCCAAGCTGCCGGCGCTGGTGTCGTTCAACAAGAACGAAATCGACGCGTCGAAGAACGCGTGCACCGACTTCAACGGTTACGTCAACGGCAAGTGGCTCGCCGCCAACGCGATCCCGGGCGACCGCACCTCGTGGGGCGCGTTCGAGATGATCGACGAGCGCTCCACCGCCGTGCAGCAGCAGCTGGCCGAACAGGCCGCCGCCGATGCGAAGGCGACCGGCGTCGAGAAGATCGTCGGCGACATCTGGTCGACCGGCATGGACGAAGCCAAGATCGAAGCCCAGGGCATCAAGCCGCTCGCCGGCCGCCTGTCGGAGATCGACGCGCTGGCCAACGGCGATGCCGTCGCCGATTACCTGCGCACGTCGGCTGCGAAGGGCGAAGGCTACGTGTTCGGCTTCGGCTCGGACGCGGACTTCAAGGATTCGGCGAACAACATCGCCTACGCGACGCAGGGCGGCCTGGGCCTGCCGGATCGCGAGTACTACTTCGATCCCAAGTACAAGGGCGAGCGCGCCGATTACGAAGCGCACATCGCCAAGGTGCTGGAGCTGTCCGGCACCGACGCCACCACCGCCGCCAAGCAGGCGAAGGACGTGATGGCGTTCGAGACGCGCCTGGCGAAGGTCTCCAAGTCGAGCGAGCAGATGCAGCGCGACGTGTCGATCTTCTACAACCCGGTGTCGATGGCCGACGCCGACAAGATGACGCCGCACTTCCCGTGGACGAAGTTCTTCGAATCGCAGGGCGTCGCGCCGCAGAAGATGTTCTCGCTGGCGATGCCGGAGTTCCACAAGGAAGTCGACAAGATGCTGGCCGACACGCCGGTCGACCAGTGGAAGAGCTACCTGCGCTTCCACACGATCGACGAGGCCTCGCCGTACCTGTCGAAGGCCTTCGTGCAGGAGAACTTCGACTTCTACAACGCCAAGCTCAAGGGCCAGAAGGAAATGAAGGCGCGCTGGAAGCGCGTGCTGCGCACCCTCAACGGCCAGGCCGGCGAAGCGCTGGGCCAGATGTACGTGAAGGTGGCCTTCCCCGCCGAATCGAAGGCGCGCATGGAGAAGCTCGTGCAGAACCTGCGCGACTCGCTCAAGGGCCGCATCGAGAACCTGGCGTGGATGAGCCCGGAGACGAAGAAGAAGGCACTGGAGAAGTGGGCCGCGTTCACGCCGAAGATCGGTTACCCCGACAAGTGGCGCGACTGGACGGGCCTGGAGACCTCGCGCGACAGCTACATCGGCAACGTGCTGGCCGCCAACGAGTTCAACTACAAGTGGCAGCTGGGCAAGATCGGCAAGCCGGTCGACAAGACCGAGTGGGGCATGAGCCCGCAGACGGTCAACGCGTACTACAGCTCGCAGCGCAACGAGATCGTCTTCCCGGCCGCGATCCTGCAGCCGCCGTTCTTCGACGCCAAGGCCGACGACGCCACCAACTACGGCGGCATCGGCGCGGTGATCGGCCACGAAATGATCCACGGCTACGACGACCAGGGCAGCCGCTTCGGGCCGACGGGCAACTTCGAGAACTGGTGGACCGACGCCGACGCGAAGGGCTTCAAGAACCTGACCGGCATGATCGTCGACCAGTTCAACGCGTACGAAGCCGCCCCGGGCATGCACGTCAACGGCAACCTGACGCTGGGCGAGAACATCGCCGACCTCGGCGGCCTCAACGTCGCCTATTCGGCGATGAAGAAGGCCACCGAAGGCACGCCGGACCCGATGACCGACGGCCTCTCGCGCGACCAGCGCTTCTTCCTGAACTTCGGCACCGTGTGGCGCCGCAGCTTCACGGACAAGGAGCTCAAGTCGCGCATCGCGACCGACGAACACGCACCGGCGAACTTCCGCGCAATCGCGGCGCCGTCGAACATGCCGGAGTTCGCCGCGGCGTTCTCGTGCAAGGCCGGCGATTCGATGGTGCGCGGCGACGGGAAGAAAATCGTCATCTGGTAAGTCGCGTCGATCTGGATGCAGGAGGAAGCCCGGAGAAATCCGGGCTTTCTTTTTGGGGCCACCATCCGTGTTCCGATTCCGTGACCCCCGCCCCGGCCATTCATCCGGCCCGCCCCACCCCCCTTGCTACACTCGCGACACTTTTCCGACAGGAAGTACGCGATGTCCCGAGGCCTTCAGACCCTTTCCCTGCGTCCCTTGTCGATGGCCCTGGTCGTGGCCTTGCTCGCCGGCACCGGCGCTTCCGACGCGCTCGCCGCGAAGAAGAAAAAGGCCGCCGCGAAACCGAAGGCCCCGCCCGCCGCCACCGTCTGTTCCGATTTCTACAGCGTCGCCGATGCGGCGTGGCTGACGGCGCATCCCGCGCCCGCCACGGGCGCGACGTCCGCCATGGGCGAACTGGTCGAGAAGAGCGTGCAGCAGCAGCGCGATTTGCTGGACAACGCGATGCGCATGCCGCAGGGCAACGTGCAGAAGTTGCTCGGTGATTTCTGGGCCAGCGGCCTGGACGAAGCCGCGGTGGAACGCGACGGCGCCAATCCCGTCGCACCGCTGCTCTCGCGCATCGACGGCATCAAGCGCGCGAAGGACATCCCGCCGGCGATCGCCGCGCTGCACCAGGTGGGCATCCCGGTCGCGTTCAACTTCGGCGCCGACATCGACCTGCGCGACCTCAACCGCCACATCGGATATTTGAGCCAGGGCGGCCTCGGCCTCGTCGATCCGGCGTTCTACACGCGCACCGACGCCGACACGCGCGCGGTGATGACGCGCTACGACGCGTACGTGCAGAAGATCCTGTTGCTGTCCGGCACGCCGCAGGCGCGCCTGGCCGCGGATGCGAAGCTCGTCATCGACCTGGAAACGCGCATCGCGCAGGCCAGCAAGCCGCTCGTATCGTTGCGCGATTACGGCGCCAACTACGCGCCACAGGCCAGCAAGGATCTCGGCAAGACCTACAAGCGCCTGCAGCTCGCGGAATTCCTGAAGGCGCAGGGCATCAACGACGACACGGTGTCGATCGCCAACCCGCAGCTGTTCGCGCAACTCGATGCGATGGCCGCGACGTTGCCGCCGGCGCAATGGCAGGCGTACCTGCGCTTCCATGTCGGCGACGCGATGGCGCCTTACCTCAGCAAGGCGTGGCGCGATGCGGAATTCGACTTCCGCGGCCGCGTGCTGCGCGGGCAATCCACGCCACCGGAACGCTGGCGCCAGGTGCTCGACGCGATGAACACCGCGGCCGGCCCGATGGTCGGCAAGGAATACGCGGCGCGCTACATGCCGGCGGCGACGAAGCAATCCGCGGAAAAGATCGCCGGTGAAGTGCGCGATGCGCTTGGCCGCGCCGTGGATCGCAGCCCGTGGATGGGCGCGTCGGCGAAGACCGAAGCGAAGGCCAAGCTCGCCAAGCTGTCGATCGAGATCGGCACGCCGCATCGCGACCTCGACTACACCGTGCAACCGATGGGCCGTGGCAGCTTCGGCGGCAACATGCTGATCGCCTCCACCTGGCGCCATCGCGAGGAAATGAAGCGCATCGGCCGCGGCAACGCGGATCGTCGCTGGGATGTGTTGCCGCAGCAGCCAACGCTCGCCTACGACATCGCGCAGAACCGATTGATCGTCACCGCCGCGATGCTGCAGGACCCGGTGTTCGACGCCAACGATCCGAGCCCGTCGCAGTACGGCGCGTTCGGTGCGCTCGTCGGCATGGAACTCGGGCACGCGGTCGACAACAAGGGCCGCCTGATCGATGCCTCCGGCAAGATCCGCGACTGGTGGACGCCCGCCGAGAACGATGCGTGGAATGCACTCGGCCAGCGCGTGGTCGCGCAGTACGGCGCGTTCGACGAACCGGCGATCAAGGGCATGAAGGTCAACGGCACGCAGACGCGCGATGCGAACCTCGGCGATTTGTCGGGCCTCGAACTCGCGTGGGATGCGTGGCGCAACGCCAACAGCGCCGCCGATGCGGCCACGCAGAAATCCTTCTTCGAAGGCTGGGCCAGCCTCTGGGCGCAGAGCGAAAGCCTGCAGGCCGCGACGGCGCGCGCCGCCACCACGGTGCACGCCCCGGGCCAGTGGCGCGTCAACGGTCCGCTGATGAACCTGCCCGCCTTCGGCGAAGCGTATGCATGCAAGGCCGGCAGCGCGATGGTGTCGAAGGATCCGGTGCGGATCTGGCCGTGATGCACCCGCCGCGCATCACCCGTTGATGCGCGGCTTCGGTCTGCCGAACGGCGGTTGGCCGCGCCAGTAGCGGATCGTCAGCCACCCGAACAACATGCCGCCCAGGTGCGCGAAGTGCGCGACGCCGGGCTGGAAGCCCGACACGCCGAGGAACAACTCGCCGAGGCCGTACAGCACGACGAACGTGCGCGCCTTCATCGGGATCGGCGGAATGATCAACATCACGCGGTTGTTCGGGAACAGCATCCCGTAGGCCAGCAACAGGCCGAACACGCCGCCCGAGGCACCGATCGCCGGCCCGATCTGCGCGCCGTGCTGCAGCTGCCACCAGCCCACGACCAGTTGCAGCACGCCTGCCCCGACGATGCAGATCGCGTAGTACGCCGCATGGCGCCGGCTGCCCCACGTTTCTTCCAGCGGCGCGCCGAACATCCACAGCGCGAACATGTTGAACAACAGGTGCGTCGGACTCGACGGATCGTGCAGGAACGCATACGTCACCAGCTGCCACGGCATGAACGGCGGCGCGCCGAGTTGCTCCGCGCCGATCGGCCACAGCGCAAGCGAATCCAGGATCGGCGAATCGCGCAGGAACCACTCCAGCGCGTAGATCGCGATGTTGGCGATCAGCAGGAGTTTGGTGACGGGCGGAAACCGCGAGGCCATGCCGATCCTTGCTCAGTGCACGACGCGCAGGTGCGATTTCTTCTTCGGCACCACTTTCTTCCGGCGCCACTTCCCGAACGGCGGCTCCTGCCGCCAGTAGCGCAGCACGATCCAGCCCGTGAGCATGCCGCCCAGGTGCGCGAAGTGCGCCACGCCTTCCTGCGAACCGAACACGCCGTACAGCAGCGCGGCGACGGCGTAACCGATCGCCATCGTGCGCGCGCTCATCTGGATCGGCAGCGGGAACATCATCACGCGCTGGTGCGGGTACTTCACCGCGAAGGCGAGGATGAGGCCATACACGCCGCCCGATGCACCGATCGCCGCGCCCGGCGACACGAACGTCTGCATCAGCAGCTGGCACACGCCCGCGCCGATGATGCAGAGCATCCAGTAGGTGATGAAGCGCTTCTCGCGCCACTCGTATTCCAGCTGCGCGCCGAACATCAGCACCGCGAGCATGTTGAAGAACAGGTGCCCGAAGTCGCCGTGCAGGAAGGCGTAGCTCACCAGCTGCCACGGCATGAACGGCGGATAGTCGACACGGCCGCCGACGCCGAACGGCAGCGGCCACAACGCGAACACGTTCATCAACGCCGCGTTGGCGAACAGCTGCAGCACGAACACGAGGGCGTTCGCGATCAGCAGCGCCTTCACGGCGCGCGGGATGCTGGCAATCAGGCGGGGGACCATGCGGGGCCTATGATAGCGACATGTCCCTGCTGCCCGATGTCGACGTCCGCGATCCCGATGCCCTCGCCGATGCATTGCGGACGCACGGTGCCTGTCGGTTGCAAGGCTTCCCCGGCGACGCCGCCAGCGCCGCCCTGCGCACCGACCTGCTGCGCCTGCGTGAAGATCTCCCGTTCGTGCCCGCCTCGGTCGGCCGCGGCACCGGGCTGGCCCACCATGCGGCCACGCGCGGCGATGCGACGCTCTGGCTCGACGATCCGCGCGCGGGCCTGGCCGCGGCCGATTATCTCGGCGCGCTCGGCGCGTTGTGCGTCGCGCTGAACCGGCGCCTGTTCCAGGGCCTGGACCACGTGGAAGCGCACTACGCCGCCTATCCGGCCGGCGCGCGTTACACGCGGCATCGCGATCGCTTCCGCGACGACGACGCGCGCGTGGTCTCGCTCGTCACCTACCTCAACCCCGGATGGGGCCTCGACGATGGCGGTGCGTTGCGCCTCGCGCTCGACGCCGGCGACGTCGACGTGGCGCCCACCAGCGGCAGCGTGTGCTTCCTCAGCGAACTCGAGCACGAAGTGCTGCCGTCCACGCACGCGCGCTACAGCATCGCCGCGTGGCTGCGCCGCAGGCCTGCCCGCAACTAACGCGGGCGCCAGAGCGCCGCGTCGAGGTCGCCGTCGAGGTCCTTCACCGAATCGCTGATGCGCACGCGGCCATCGCGCACGTCCACGCCTTCGGCGCGCAATCGCTGCGTCTGCTCGGCGAAGCCTTCCGAATCCGGTGGGAACGCGATGTGCCCATCCGAGCGCAGCACGCGGTGCCACGGCAGTTTGGGGTCCGTGTTGTCGCGCAGCACGCGCGCGACCATGCGCGCGCGACCCGGCAGTCCGGCGCGGCGCGCGACGTGCCCGTAACCGGCCACTTCCCCGCGCGGAATGGCCCGGATGGCGGCAAGGATGCGATCAACGGGAGACAGGTCGGCCATGGCGGGGCTAGCATAGCCGCCGGCCTACGCTGTCCGGAACATCCCCCAATGCAGAACTTCGAACAGATCCGCACGCACATCGCCGGTGGCGATTACCGCATCCTGATGACGGAGCCGTACGTGATGTGCGTGGAGTTGTCGCTGGAACAGGGCACGCGCCACCAGGCGATCTTCCTGTCGGAAATGCAGGACGACGACGGCCGCGACTACCTGCGAGTCAGCACCGCGGTGGCGCCGACGACGGGCCTGGATGCGCGCCGCGCGCTCGCGTTCAACTGGGAAAGCCGCGTCGGGTATCTCGCCATCGGCGAACTCGACGGCGTGCCCTACCTGCAACTGTGCGAGAACCGCCCCTACGACTGCGTGTCGCCGTCGGAAGTGGACCGCCTGATCCTGGAGATCGGCGGCATGGGCGACGAGATGGAACGTGCGTTGTCCGCGGGCGGCGACCTGCTGTAACGCAGCGCCGCGTCAGCTCCAGCCCAGCATCTCCACGATGCGGAACAACACGTAAGCCAGGCCGCCCGCCGCGGGGATCGTCAGGATCCACGCCCACACGATGCGCTCGATCACCGTGATCTTCAGCGCGCGCGGGTTCTTGGCGAAGCCCACGCCCATGATCGACGTCGAGATCGAATGCGTCGTCGACACCGGCATGCCGAAGTGCGCGGCCGTGAGCAGGATGGTGGCGCTCGCCGTTTCCGCCGCGAAGCCGTCGATGGGATGCAGCTTCACCATCTTGTGGCCCAGCGTCTTGATGATGCGCCAGCCGCCCGCCGCCGTGCCGGCCGCCATGACGAGCGCGCACGTGGCGACGATCCAGGTGTCGATGTCCTTCTCGCCGCCATCGGGATGCAGGAAGTGCAGCCAGCCCGGCAGCGTGTCGAGCACGCCGGTGGCCTGCGCGCCGAAGATCGCGAGCGCGATGATGCCCATCGTCTTCTGCGCATCGTTGCTGCCGTGCGCGAAGCCCATGTACGCGGCGGACGCGAGCTGCGCCTTGCCGAAGAACGCGTTGACCCAGCGCGGGCGCGAGGCGCGGCGCAGCGGACCGCCGGCGGCGAACATGCCGGCGATGATCGCGTAGAGGATGGCCAGGATCAGCGCGCCGAGGATGAAGCCGAAGAACGGCGAGGTCACCATCGGCAGGAACACTTTCCAGAGCAGGCCCTTGTTGGTGGACCAGTCGCCGTCGCCGAGCTTGGACCAGATCAGCGCGCCCCAGTTGTTGTGCGCCGCCGACAATGCCGCGCCGCACAGGCCGCCGATCAGCGCGTGCGACGACGAGGACGGCAGGCCGCGCCACCAGGTGATCAGGTTCCAGGCGATCGCGCCGAGCAGCGCGCAGATCAGCACCTGCGAGGACACGTGCACGACGTCGGTATCCACCAGCCCCGACGAGATCGTCTTGGCGACCGCCGTGCCCCAGAACGCGCCGAGGAGGTTCATCGCCGCGGCCAGGATCACCGCCTGCCCCGGCGACAGCACCTTCGTCGCAACCACGGTCGCGATCGAGTTGGCGGTGTCGTGGAAGCCGTTGATGAACTCGAACACGAGCGCGAACAGCACCACCAGCAGCACGAGGGTCAGCATCGGGGCGGCCTTCGTCAGCTGTTCTTGAGCGCGATCGAATAGGCGACCACGCCGGCTTCGCGGCAGCGGTCGATCGCCTTCTCCAGGATCTCGAAGAATTCCTTGAGCAGGAACATCTCGCTCGCGTCCAGGCGGCCGGAATAGATTTCGCGGTGCAGCTCGAGGATCAGGCGATCGGCTTCGGCTTCCAGCACGCGCAGGCGATCGTTGAGTTCCTTCATGGGCTCAAGGCGCAGGTGCGGGAGTTCCTTGACCATCTGCACCACCACGCCGGCGGCCTGCTCCAGCATCGCCGCGCGCGGCGCGAAGTCGATGCCGGCCAGCCGGTGGCGGGCGAGCGCGTAGCGGTCGGCGAAGCGCTCGACCTGCTTGGGGATCTTGTACAGCGCCGAGGCCAGCGACTCGATGTCCTCTCGCTCGATCGGGGTGATGAAGCTGTCGACCAGCGCCTGGCTGATCTTGTCCGAGGCCTCGCGCTCGCGCTGGCGGGCCAGCTTGAAGGCTTCCAGGCCCGGGGTGCGCTCGGGGGACTTGAGCATCTCGTGGAGCGCAAGGGTGCTGTCGTGCGCGGCGACGGCCGCGTCGTTGAGCAGCGAGTAGAACTGCTTGCCCTGGCCGAAGATCGTCTGCAGGGAGAACATGCGGGAGGCCTCGTCGGTCGCGGGGTGGCTGGGCGGCGCGCATTATGACAGTCCGTCATATGACAGGGTTATGACAGTCGCCGCCCCGGGGGCGCCATCCGGACGCCATCCGGACGCCATCGGGACGTCACGGGACCGGCTGCTATGATCCGCCCCGCGCTCCTGCGCACGCCCATGGACGAACCCAGACCCGCCGCCGCCGATCGCCCCACGGCCTCGCCGACCCCCACGGGCGCCCCCCGGATGGAACCGCCCGCGTGCTTGCCCTGCTGATCGTCCTCGTCCTCGTCCTGTTCAACGGCTTCTTCGCGATGTCGGAGATGGCCGTGCTCACGTCCCGCAAGTCGCGCCTGAAGCACATGGCGGTGACCAGCCGCGGCGCGGCCAAGGCGTTGTTGCTGGCCGAGCATCCCGAGAGCTTCCTGTCCGCGGTGCAGCTATGGATCAGCTTGCTGACCCTGGCGCTCGGCTACTTCGGCGGCGAATCGATGGGCGAGAAGATCGCCGTCCCGCTGGCGAAGATCCCGTTGCTCGCGCCCTACGCCGACAACATCGGCTTCGTCACCGGCTTCCTGGTGATGCTGTTCGTGTTCGGGCTGCTGGGCGAACTGGTGCCCAAGCGCATCGGCACGTTGCGACCGGAGCAGATCGCTTCGGTGGTGGCCTACCCGATGGATTTCTTCGCGACCATCGCCAAGCCGTTCGTGCTGGCGCTGTCGGCGGCCACGCGCCTGTGCATGCGCATCGTGGGCCTGGGCGCGCCGAACGAATCGGGCGTCACCGAAGACGAGATCCGCATGCTGGTGAGCGAAGGCCACGAGCAAGGCGTGATCGACGTGGACGAACGCAACATGATGAATCGCGTGCTGCGCCTGGGCGACCGCACCGCGGCCAGCCTGATGACGCCGCGCATGCGCATCGACTGGCTGGACGCCGCCGCCGACCGCGAAACCAACCTGCAGACGATGCGCGAGACGCCCTACTCGCGCTATCCGGTGTATCGCGGCAACGATTCGGACGTGATCGGCGTGCTGGAAGTGAAGACGCTGCTCGACGAACTCGGCAACCCCGCGCCGGAACTGTTCCGCGACATCCGCCCCGCACTGTTCGTCTCCGAATCCACGCACGCGTTGAAGCTGCTGGAGATCTTCCGCGAAGAACAGCAATCCATCGCGCTGGTCGTGGACGAATACGGCGAGATCCAGGGCATGGTCACCGTGACCGACCTGATGGGCGCGATCATCGGCCGCCTGCAATCCGGCGAAGCCGCCGAGGATGGCGAACCGATGGTGATCGCGCGCGAGGACGGCTCGCTGCTCGTCGACGGCGCGTTGCCCGTCGATGACCTGCGCGAATTGCTCGGCGGCGGCCCGCTGCCCGACCTCGACTCGCTGGACTACCACACCGCCGCGGGCATGGCGATCGCGCACTACGGCCGCATCCCGAACGTCGGCGAACACTTCGAGTGGGAAGGCTGGCGCATCGAAGTGATCGACCTCGACGGCCCGCGCGTCGACAAGCTGCTGCTGCAGCGGATCCAGGACGTGGGCCACGATGGTTGATCCCCACGACACGCAAGGCGACGACGAAGCGCACGTCCGCGAACGCGGCATCCGCGCGATCCTCGACGACCTGGCGGTCGGCGACCCGAACGACCTGCTGAGCCTGCGCGATCTCCTGTCGGGCCTCGGCCGCCGCGCCTTCGGCATGCTCCTGTTCGCGTGCGTGCTGCCCGCCTTCATCCCGATCCCGATCGGCGGCGCGATCAGCGGCCCGCTGACCATCCTGATCGGCCTGCAGTTGTGCATCGGCATGCGCAAGCCCTGGCTCCCGGAATTCCTCGCCAAGCGCGGCCCGCATCGTCATGCATTGCAGAAGTTCGACGCCAAGATGTCCCCTTGGCTGGCGAAACTCGAACACCTGATCAAACCCCGCATGCCGCAGATCCTCGACCTGCGCATCGCCTCCGCAGTGACAGGCGTGTTGCTCGTGCTTCTCGGCATCCTCCTCTCCCTGCCGATCCCGCTCACGAACTACCTGTTCGGCGTCCTGCTGCTCGCATACGCACTCGCGCTGCTGGAACGCGACGGCGCACTGATGCTGGCCGCGTGGATCGCAGGCGCGATCGCAGTCGTCGTCTTCGGCGTGCTGTCCGGCGCCCTCGTGGCACAGGCCACCAAGTGGATCGACTACCTGATCTGACAGGAATCCGCGCCTGCGCTCTTGCTCGTCGCGAAAGAAGTGATTGGGTTGCGCGTGCGTCACCACGCACGCCAGCGACCTCGAATCAAGGTCGGCCCCTTGATCGAAAAGGCTCGCAAGGTGATGCCCCAGCCCGTGGTGGGGTGAGAATTTTCGCCGCCACGTCGGCGAGAAATTCTTACCACGCCGCGGGTTCGGGCGACGCGGTCTTCACTTCAAGCGGGCTTCTGCAGCAACCCTGGGTTCCCGCTTTTGAAGTCAGGCCAGCAACAAAGAGAAATCCGAAGCACTCACCGGATGCCCCAGCCAATACCCCTGCGCCAGATCGCACCCGCGCTCGCGCAGGATCGCGTACTGCCCCTCCTTCTCCACGCCCTCCGCCACCACCGTGATGCCGAGCGAATGCGCCATCGCAATGATGGCCGTCGTCAGCGCCAGATCGTCCGGATCGCGCAACACATCCGCGATGAAGCTGCGATCGATCTTCACCCCATCCACCGGCACCCGGCGCAGATGGCTCAGCCCCGAGAACCCCGTGCCGAAATCGTCGAGCCAGATCTTCACGCCCGACGCGCGCAGTCGCGCCAGCAACCCGCTCGCGTGGATCTCGTCGCCGATGACCGCAGTCTCGGTGAGTTCGAGATGCAGGCGCGCGGCTTCCAGCCCCGTATCGCGCAACGTCGTCGCCACCTGCCGCGGCAAATCCCCGCTGCGCAACTGGCGCGGCGACACATTCACCGACACGAACATCTGGTCCGCCGACGGATGCGCCTGCTGCCAGCGCATCGTGTCTTCGCACGCCAGGCGCAACACCTGCGGCCCGATGACTTCGATCAGGCCGCTCTGCTCCGCCACGTCGATGAACACCGACGGCGCGATCGCACCATGTTCGGGATGCTGCCAGCGCAGCAGCGCTTCGGCGCCGCGCAACTGGCCGTCGGCGAGGCTGTAGACGGGCTGGTACGCCAGGCTCAGCTCGCCGCGTTCCCACGCACCGCGCAAATCCTGCTCCATGCGCACGCGGCGTTCGACCGCCTGGTCCATCGCGCGCGAGTAGAAGCGGTGGCAATTCTTGCCGGCGACCTTCGCCTGGTACATCGCGATGTCGCCGTTCTTCATCAGCATCGTCGAACCCGACGCGTCTTCCGGGAACAACGTGATGCCGATGGACGTGCCGAGGAACACCTGGCGGTCGTGCACCACGATCGGCCGGCTCAATTCGGCGACCAGCGCTTCGGCCAGGCGGCTCGCCGCGGTGCGCACGTCGCCGTGGTTGCCGGTGGGCGAGAGCACGCTCTCGATCAGGATCACGAACTCGTCGCCGCCGAAGCGCGCGAGCATCGCGCCTTCGCCGCCCATGCGTTCGACGGTTTCGCGGATGCGGTTGGCGAACTGCACCAGTACTTCGTCGCCCGCGTCGTGGCCCAGCGTGTCGTTGACGCGCTTGAAGTCGTCGATGTCGGCGAACAGCAGCGCGAGCTGCCGGCCCGCGCCGCGCAACTGCAGCAGGCGGCGGTCCAGGCTTTCGCGGAATGCGAGGCGATTGGCCAGGCCCGTCAGCGCATCGCTGTAGGCCATGCGGCGGATGTCGCGGTCGTGGCGCGCCACGCTGCTGCTCATGCGGCCGAACGCGCGCACGAGGTCGCCGACTTCATCGCCGCGCGTGGTCACCGGCGCGTCGGCTTCGAAGTTGCCGCTTTCGATTTCGTGCGCGACGTCGGCCAGCTGCCGGATCGGGCGCACCAGCGTGCGCTGCACCAGGCCGACCACGATCGCGCCGAGCGCGAGCAACGCCGCACCGAGCAAGGCGATCCAGCCGAGGTGCCGGCGCGCGATCTCGTCCAGCCGCGTGCGCATCGCCTGCGTCGCGCGGTCTTCGTCGCTGCGCATCGCCGCGAGCGAATAGCCCACGCGCACGCCGCCCAGGCGCTGGTCGCCGATCATGATCGGGCTGGCGATGTCGACGATGCGATCGGAACTCTGCGTGTGCGGCGAGCGCGCGGACACCACTTCGAACGCGAAGGGGTCGTTCATCGGCTGGCCGTACGCGGGGATGTCGCCGGAACCGTCGTGCACGATGCGGCCCTGCGGATCGAACACGATCACGTACGCCACGTCCGGCTGGCGCATCGCGGCGCGCGCGATGTTGCCGATCGCGTCCAGGTCCGAGTAGTACATCGGGTTGGTCAGCGAATCGGCAAGCTGCGCCACCGCGCTTTCGCCGCGGCGCTTGAGGCGGTCGGACACCAGCTCGCGCATGGATTCGCGGCCGAGGCTCGACACCTCTTCCTGCATCGAGGTCTGCCGCTGCCACATCAGGCCGATCAGCGCGAGCACGCCGACGAACACGATGGCCATGCCGGCGAGGAACTTCGCCTGCAGGCCGAACCGCACGCTCATTCGACCTCCGCGCGGATGCGCTTGACGCCGCTGCCGATGCGTTCCAGCGCGTGTTCGCTGTTGGCGTCGATCGGCAGGAAGCGCGTGGTCTTGAAGAACTGCAGCAGCGCTTCGCGGGCGTCGGGGTCCTTCGAGGCCTCGACCAGCACTTCGCGCAGGCGCGCTTCCACCTTCGGATCCATGCCGCCGCGCACCATCTCCAGCGCGCGGGGATAGGACGGCGTTTCATGCACGATCACCAGGTCCGCGCGGAACGCGAGCGGCACGCGCTGCGGGTTCTGCCAGTCCAGGTTGCTCATCACGCCGACGTCGACCAGGCGCTTGTGCACCCAGGTGGCGATGTTGAGTTCGGTGCGCGCGAAGAGGTAACCGACGCCATCGGGCGCGGGCCGGTCCATCGGCGACAGAAGGATTTCCAGCGGCAGGCCGCGATCGAGCACGTCCGCCGCGGGCACGTAATAGGCGCTGGTGGAATACGGATTCTGGAATGCGACGCTGCGGCCGCGCAGGTCGTCGATCGAGCGGATGCCGCTGTCGCGGCGCGCGAAGAACACCGTCGTGTACTGGCTCACGCCGTCGCGTTCGGTGATCAGCAGCGGCTTGGCGCCCGAGCCCTGCTGCAGCAGCATGCCGGTGCCGGCGGTCTCGGTGACCCAGTCGACGCGGCCGCGGCGCAGGTAGGAATTCATTTGTTGCACGTCGTGCGCCATCAGGATCCGCCCTTCGCGGATGCCGACGTTGGCCATGCGCGGCACGACGTAATCCAGCAAGGGCTTCAGCTGCTCGTAGTGCGCCTTGGGGTCGTCGCTGATGCGGCCGAGCACGAGCACGTGCGCATCGTCTGCGGTCGCGGCACGGGTCGGGGATGGGGAGCCTGCCGCGGCGAAAATGACCAGCAACGCGGCGAGACAGCGACGGAGCGCAACCAAAGCGTGTAGTCCTGCGAGACCCCAGCGGCAAGCCTAGCCGAATTGCCGCTACCAAAGAAGCGCAGATTCCCTGTAACTGCGAGTGAAACGCTTACGCGTCACCCGGTTTGCCGGTCCCCTGCCCCCGCCCCGCGAGCATCGCCATGCGCTGGGTGTCGGCAAGGATGCCGCGCAGCAGCCGCACCTCGGCGCTGTCCAGCGCGGCCCGCAGGTACAGGCGGCGCAACTTGCGCATGGCCGAATCGGGCGTGCGCCCCTTGTGGAAGTCGATGGCATCCAGGGCTTCGGCCAGTTGGGCGAAGAAGCCTTCGAGTTCGGCGTGCGGGGCGAGCTGTTCGCGGACGGGGGCCGATTCGGCCACCGCGGCCCGCGGGGCCGGCGCGCCGAGCAGGCCCATGCGGACCTCGTAGCTCATGACCTGCACCGCCGCGGCCAGGTTGAGTGAACTGAATGCGGGATCCGACGGGATGTGGACCGCGGCGTGGCACAGCTGGAGTTCGTTGTTGTCCAGGCCCGTGCGTTCGCGGCCGAAGACCAGGGCGACCGGGCCGTTCGCGGCGAACCCGAGGGCCCGCGCGGCCGCTTCGCGCGGATCGAGCTGTTCCAGCTGGACCCGCCGGCTGCGCGCCGTGCAGCCCAGGACCAGCGCGCAATCGGCGACGGCCTCGGCCAGCGTGGCGTGGACGGGAGCGGCCGCGACGAGGTCGTCGGCGCCCGCGGCCATGGCCTCGGTGTCGTGGTTGGGCGCCTTTTCGGGGGCGACCAGCACCAGGTGGTGCAATCCCATCGTTTTCATCGCGCGCGCGGCGGCGCCGATGTTGCCGGGATGCTGGGTGCCGACGAGCACGATGCGCAGGTCGGGCGTGGGGGTGATGCTCGGGGCCGGTTCGCTCATGGCGCGAATGTTAAACTCCGCGCCCCTCGCCGCCGGCCCTTCCCCCTTCGCCATGCAGAAACCCGCAGTCACCGTCATGGTCAAGGCCGCCCGCGCGGCAGGCAATGTCCTGCTCCGCCACCTCAACAAGCTCGATGCGCTCAACGTGGTCGAAAAGGACCGCATGGACTACGCGAGCGAGGTCGATGGCCTGGCCGAGGCCGAGATCATCCGCGAGCTCAAGCGCGCGATGCCCGACTGCGCGATCCTCGGCGAGGAGACCGGCAGCAGCGGCAAGGGCCGCCAGACCTTCGTCATCGATCCGCTCGATGGCACCAGTAATTACCTGCACGGCATCCCGCACTGGTGCGTGTCGATCGCGCTGGTGGAAAACGGCGAACCGCAGCACGGCGTGATCTTCGATCCGCTGCGCAACGAGCTGTTCACCGCCAGCCGCGGCAGCGGCGCGGTGCTCAACGACAAGAAGATCCGCGTGTCCGAGCGCAAGGACCTCACCGGCGCGATGCTGATCACCGGCTTCCCGCCGCGCGAACGCGAACGCCTCGCCCCACACCTGGCGTGCATCGGCGAACTGCTGAAGGACGCCGAAGACATCCGCCGCACGGGTTCGGCCGCGCTGGACCTGGCGTACGTCGCTTGCGGCCGCGCCGATGGGTACTTCGAAGCCGGCGTGAAGCCGTGGGACATCGCCGCCGGCGTGTTGCTGGTGCGCGAAGCCGGTGGCCGCGTCACCGATTTCCGCGGCGCGGGCACGGGACCGATGGATCATCGCGGCGTGCTGGGTCGCCAGATCGTGGCCGGTGGCTTGAAGCTGAGCGAGTCGCTGCAGAAGGGCATCGTCAATTCGGGATACGCGAAAGCCTTTTGAAAGACGGGGACCGGGGACCAGGGACCAGGGACCAAACGCAACAGCCCAACAAAAAGCCGCGCAAATGCGCGGCTTTTTGCTTTCCCTGGTCCCCGGTCCCGGGTCCCCGGTCCCGCTGTTACGGGCGACGCGCCAACGCCGCCTCGTCCTGCGCCTTCGGCAACAGGTCCTGCTTCGTCACGCCGAACCACAGCAGCAGCGGGCACGCGACGAAGATCGACGACAGCGTGCCGACGATGATGCCGATGATCTGCGACTCGGCCATGCCGCGCAGCGAACCGCCGCCGTAGATGTACAGCGCGAGCACCGTGAGGAAGGCGACGAACGAGGTGATCACCGTACGCGAGAGCGTCTGGTTGACCGACTTGTTCAGCACTTCGTACGGCGAGGCGCGCATGCCGCGGAAGTTCTCGCGCACGCGGTCGAACACCACGATCGTGTCGTTGATCGAGTAGCCCATCACCGACAGCACGCCGGCGAGCACCGTGAGGTCGAACTCGTGCCCGGTGATCGCGAACCAGCCCGCCACGACGACCACGTCGTGCAGCGTGGCGATGATCGCGGCCAGTGCGAACTTCCGCTGGAAGCGGAACGCGATGTAGAACAGGAAGCCGATCACGACGAACGCGAGCGCGTACGCACCGTTTCGGGCCAGCTCGCGGCCGATCTGCGGGCCGACGAATTCGCTGCGCAGGATGTGCGGGTTGGTCGCCCCCGCGGTGGTCAGCGCGCGCGTCACCGCTTCCTTGGCGTGCGTGGTGGCCTGCGTGCTCGACTCGCCTTCGCGCGGCTGCAGGCGGACCAGCAGTTCGTTGCCGGAGCCGTAGGTCTGCACCTGCGCGCTGTCGTAGCCCTGCTTGCCCAGGTCCTTGCGGATGTCGTCGATGTCGACCGGCTGGTCGGTGCGCACTTCCACCAGCGCACCGCCGGTGAAGTCGAGGGCGTAGTTGAAGCCCTTGAAGGCCATGGCGCCGATCGCACCGAACATCAGCAGCGCCGCGAGGGTGATGGACGCCCAGCGCAGCCGCATGAAATTGATGTTGGCGTCGTTCGGCAACAGCGTCAGCGGGAAAATCTTCATGTTCTGGTTCTTCCCGTCAGATCGCGATGGACTTGGGCTTGCGGCGGCCGCCGTACACCAGCGTCGCCATGGCGCGCGACACCGTCACGGCCGTGAACACCGAGGTCAGGATGCCGATGATCATGGTCAGCGCGAAGCCCTTCAGCGGGCCGGTGCCGAACAGCAGCAGCGCCAGGCCGGCGAGCAGCGCCGTCATGTTGGAGTCGAAGATCGTGCCGGAGGCGCGGTCGTAACCGGTGGCGATGGCGGCCTGTGGTGGCATGCCCGCCCGCAACTCCTCTCGGATACGTTCGTTGATCAGCACGTTCGCGTCGACCGACATGCCGACGGTCAATGCCAAACCTGCGAAGCCCGGCAGGCTCATCGTCGCGCCGATGAAGGGCAACGACATCACCGCGATCACCATCAGCAGGTTGAGCAGCAGCGAGAGGCAGGTGATCAGGCCGAACATGCGGTAGTACAGCAGGAAGAAGCCCAGCGCGAAGAGGAACGAGTACAGCACCGCGGTGGTGCCGCGCTTGACGTTCTCGGCGCCGAGGCTCGGGCCGACGACGCGTTCTTCGACGAAGCTCATGGGCGCGGCGAGCGCACCGGCCTTCAGCTGCTTGGCCAGGCTCTGCGCTTCTTCGCGCGACAGGCCGGTGGTCTGGAAGTCCTTGCCGAACACGCCCTGGATCGTCGAAGAGCTGATCACGCGCTCGTCGATGCGCGAGGAATGCACTTCCTTGCCGTCGACGATCTTCGTCTCCGGGATGCGCTCGACGTACACGATGCCGAGGCGGTTGCCGACGTTGTCGATCGTGTGGTCCAGCATGCGCTGGCCACCCGTGCTGTCGAGCGTGATGCTGACGTTGGGCACGCCGCGCTGCGCGTCGATGCCGGGCACCGCGTTGACCAGCTGGTCGCCGGACACGAGCAGGCGCTTGGAGAGCAGCAGCGGACGGTGGAACTGGTCGTAGTAGATGCGCGCGTCCGGCGGGACGCGGTTGTCGGCCAGCGCGGCGGCGGCCTGCGCTTCGTCGCCGACGACGGCGCGGAATTCCAGCGTGGCGGTCGCGCCGATCTGGCGCTTGGCTTCGGCGGTGTCCTGCAGGCCGGGCAGCTGGATCACGACGCGGTCGGTGCCCTGGCGCTGGATCACCGGCTCGGCGACGCCCAGGTTGTTGACGCGGTTGCGCAGCGTGGTGAGGTTCTGCTCGATCGCCTCGGTGGCGAGCTGGCGCAGGCCGGCGTCGGGCACGGTGATCGCCAGGCGCGTGGCTTCGCCGCCCACCTGGTAGGTCGGGAACATGCGGCGCAATTCGTTCTGCGCCTTGTCGTTGTCGGCGCCTTCCTTGAGCGTGATGCCGATGGTCGCCGGGCCGGTGCGGCTCACCGACGAATAGAGGATGCGCTTTTCGCGGAACGTGGCGCGGATGTCTTCCTGGAAGGCATCCATGCGCTTGTCGATCGCCGCCTTCTGGTCCACTTCCATCGCGAAGTGCACGCCGCCCTGCAGGTCGAGGCCGCGCGGCATGGGCTTGGCGCCGAACCAGTCGAGCCACTTCGGCGCGGTGGGCGCCAGGCTCAGCGCGACGACGTAGTCGCCGCCCAGCAGCGGGCGCAGCATGTCGGCCGCGCGCGTCTGCACGTTCGGGTCCGGCAGGCGCACCAGCAGGTTGTCCTTGCTCTCGATCGCCACCGAATCGGCGGTGATGTGGGCCTTCGTCAGCTCGGCCGCCACGCGGTCGCGCAGCGCCTTGTCGATCGCCACGCCCCCGGCGCGCGCCGCGGTGACCTGCACGGACGGGTCCAGCGGGTACGCGTTGGGCAACGCGTACAGGGTGCTGAGGATCAGCACCAGCAGGATGGCGAAATATTTCCAGCGCGGAAAGGTGAGCATCGAATTCCCCGCGGCGGCCGAGGCGGCCGCCGACTACAGCAAGTTGTTGACTACGTGTCGGTCTTTGGAACGTGTCCGGTGCTTACGCGGACTTGAGCGTGCCCTTGGGCAGGACGTTGGCGATGGCGCCGCGCTGCACGCGCAGCTGCACGCCGTTGGCCACTTCCACGGAAACGAAGTTGTCGCCCATCTCGGTGACGGTGCCGGCGATGCCGCCGCTGGTGATCACCTCGTCGCCGCGCTGCAGCTTGTCGAGCATCGCGCGATGGTCCTTCTGCCGCTTCATCTGCGGGCGGATCATGAGGAAGTACATCACCGCGATGAAGATGATCGGCAGGGCCAGCGTGGACAGCATGCTGGTGCCGGTGGCGGCGGGCGCGGCCGACTGGGCATGGGCGGAGGGGATCAGCAGGTCGAGCAGGTCCATGCGGTGCATCCGGTTGGGCGTGAAAAGGCGGGGGATTATGCCACGCGGGGGCGGCCCGGCCGGGGCCGGGGCCCGGGTTCAGGTGCGGGCGGCGTGGAAGGACTCGCGGAACGCCTGGAAGGTTCCCGCCTCGATGGCAGCGCGCATGTCGGCCATGAGTTTTTCGTAGTACCAGAGGTTGTGCAGCGTGCCGAGCATCGGCGCCAGCATCTCGTTGCAGCGGTCCAGGTGGCGCAGGTAGGCGCGCGTATAGCCGCCGGCGCAGGCCACGCAGCCGCAGCCCTCCTCGATCGGGCGCAGGTCCTTCTCGTACTTGGCGTTGCGGATGCGGACGGTGCCGGTGGCGGTGAAGTAATGGCCGTTGCGCGCGTTGCGGGTGGGCATCACGCAATCGAACATGTCCACGCCGCGGGCGACCGCCTCGACCAGGTCTTCCGGCCGGCCCACGCCCATCAGGTACCGCGGGCGGTCGTCGGGCAACTGCGGGCAGGTGTGGTCGAGCATCGCGTTGCGTTCGGCCTCGGGCTCGCCGACCGCCAGGCCGCCGATGGCGTAGCCGTCGAAGCCGAGCGCGCGCAGGCCCGCGGCGGACTGGTCGCGCAACGCGTGGTGCACCCCGCCCTGCACGATCCCGAACAGCGCCGCGTCGTTGCCTTCGTGCGCGCGCTTGCTGCGTTCGGCCCAGCGCAGGCTCAGTTCCATCGACTTGCGCGCCACGTCTTCCGTGGCCGGATACGGCGTGCATTCGTCGAAGATCATCACGATGTCCGAGTCGAGCACCTTCTGGATCCGCATGCTTTCCTCGGGACCGAGGAACACGGTGGAGCCATCGGTCGGCGCGGCGAAGGTGACGCCCTGCTCGGTGATCTTGCGGCGATGCGCGAGCGAGAAGACCTGGAAGCCGCCGGAGTCGGTGAGGATGGGCCCGCGCCAGCCGGTGAAGCCATGCAGGCCACCGTGCGCTTCGATGATCTCCAGGCCCGGGCGCAGGTAGAGGTGGAACGTGTTGCCGAGGATGATCTCCGCGCCCAGCGCGCGCACCTGGTCGGGCAGCACGCCTTTCACCGAGCCATACGTGCCCACCGGCATGAACGCCGGCGTTTCCACCGTGCCGCGCGGGAAATGCAGGCGGCCGCGGCGCGCGGCGCCATCCTGGCCGAGGAATTGAAACTGCATGCGGCTCACGCGCGCACCTCGTCCATCGACGGCCACAGCAGCATCGCGTCGCCGTAGGAGAAGAACCGATAGCGTTCGGCGATCGCGTGCGCGTAGGCCGCGCGGATGCGTTCGCGGCCTGCGAACGCGGACACCAGCATGAGCAAGGTGCTCTCCGGCAAATGGAAGTTGGTGAGCAGCGCATCCACGGAACGGATGCGGTAGCCCGGCAGGATGAAGATCGAGGTTTCGCCGGCGAAGGGTTGCAGTTCGCCATCGCGCAGCGCGGATTCGAGCGCGCGCACGACGGTGGTGCCGACCGCGATCACGCGACCGCCGCGCGCCCGCGTCGCGCGCACCTGTTCGACGAGGTGCGCACCCACGTTCAACCACTCGCTGTGCATCTTGTGTTCGGACAACTCGTCCACGCGCACGGGCTGGAACGTGCCGGCGCCGACGTGCAGCGTGACGTGGCCGAAGTCGATCCCGCGCGCGCGCAAGGCATCGAGCAGCGCTTCGTCGAAATGCAGGCCCGCGGTGGGCGCGGCGACCGCGCCGGTCTCGCGCGCGAACACGGTCTGGTAGCGCGCATCGTCGTCGGCGTCGGCCGTGCGCTGGATGTAGGGCGGCAACGGCAGGCGTCCCGCGTGCTGCAGCCATTCCTCGAGCGAACCGGGGACATGGAAGCGCAGCCGGTAGAACTCGCCTTCGCGGCCCAGGACTTCCACTTCGCCGCCGGCATCGAGCGCGATGCGCGCACCGGGCCGCGGCGACTTGCTGGCCTTGAGCTGCACGCGCGCTTCGGCATCGGGCAGCAGGCGTTCGATGAGGATCTCGACGCGACCGCCGCTCGACTTCTGCCCATGCAGGCGCGCGGGGATCACCCGCGTGTCGTTGAAGACCAGCAGGTCGCCTTCACGCAGCAGGTCCGGCAGGTCGCGCACGCCGCGGTCCTGCAACGGGGCCGGCAGCGGCGGGACGACCAGCAAGCGGCTGGCGGAGCGTTCGGGCAGCGGTGCCTGCGCGATCAGCTCGGGCGGCAGGTCGTAGTGGAAATCGGAGCGCTTCAAGGGGGTGGCCGCGGGGGCCCGGGTTTTCGAGGCCGCACAGTGTAGCCGCGCGTCGCTTTGTCGGTTCTTGCGGGGTTTTTGGGGGTTATATCGCCGGAATCGGGGTGGTAGAATCGCGCAAGTTTTTGAAATTGCTCGTTAAATCAACCCATTGTTGGTTCATCCCGGGATTTCCCACGCTGCGCGGCGCACACCGCGCAGTTTTCATTTCCAGCCTGTCCCAAGTGAGGCCGCCATGACCGCCACCGCCCTGCTCGCCCCCCTCGCCCCCCTTCGCGCCCATGCCGGTGCGCGACGCACGCAGGGCCTGGACGAAGCGACGCTGCAGCGCTTCGCGCCGACCCACCCGGACCTCGTGGACGCCATCGCCGCCGCCGCCGAGGAATACGCGCGCGTCCGTGCCGAGTTCCCCGAACTGCTGGACATGGACGAAGACGCGCAGCTGCGCACCGTGCAGGCCGGCTTCGTCAATTTCTATTCGATGGATGCGGTGAACCCGTACATCGCCCTCGCCGCGCGCGGCCCGTGGGTGGTCACGCTGAAGGGCGCCGTGCTGCACGACTCCGGCGGCTACGGGATGCTGGGCCTGGGCCACACGCCGAAGGCCGTGCTGGAAGCGATGGCGCGCCCGCAGGCGATGGCCAACATCATGACGCCCAACGTGGCGCAGCTGCGCTTCGACCGCGCCATGCGCAAGGAGATCGGCCATACGCGCGGTGGTTCGCCGTACACCAAGTTCCTGTGCCTCAACTCGGGGTCCGAATCCGTCTCGCTCGCCGCGCGCATCGCCGACGTCAACAGCAAGCTGATGACCGATCCGGGCGCCAAGTACGCCGGCCGCGCGATCAAGCGCGTCGTCGTCAAGGGCAGCTTCCACGGCCGCACCGAGCGCCCGGCGCTGTATTCGGATTCCTCGCGCAAGAACTACCTGCAGCACCTCGCCAGCTTCCGCGGCGAAGACTCCGTGCTCACGGTGGAGCCGTACGACATCGACGCGCTCAAGCAAGTGTTCGCCGATGCCGACGCCAACAACTGGTTCATCGAAGCGATGTTCCTGGAACCGGTGATGGGCGAAGGCGACCCGGGCCGCAGCGTGCCGCCGGCGTTCTACGCCGCCGCGCGCGAGCTCACCAAGTCGCATGGTTCGATGTTCCTCGTCGACTCCATCCAGGCCGGCCTGCGCGCCAACGGCGTGCTGTCGATCGTCGACTACCCGGGCTTCGAAGGCCTGGAAGCGCCGGACATGGAAACCTACTCGAAGGCGCTCAACGCCGCCCAGTACCCGCTGTCGGTCGTGGCCGTCACCGAGCGCGCGGAAAAGTTGTATCGCGCCGGCACCTACGGCAACACGATGACCAGCAACCCGCGCGCGCTCGAAGTCGCCGTGGCGGTGCTCCACGAGTTCACGCCCGCGCTGCGCACCAACATCCGCGAGCGCGGCAAGGAAGCGATCGCGAAGCTGGAAGCGCTGAAGGTCGAACTCGGTGGCCTGATCACCAAGGTCCAGGGCACGGGCCTGCTGTTCTCGTGCGAACTGGCGCCGCAGTTCAAGGGCTACGGCGTGGGTTCGACCGAAGAATGGTTGCGCGAGCGCGGCCTCGGCGTGATCCATGGTGGCCTGAACTCGCTGCGCTTCACGCCGCACTTCGGCGTGACGAGCGAAGAGATCGACCTGCTGATCGCGATGGTCAAGCGCGCGTTGCTGGAAGGGCCGAAGCAGCAGCAGCAAGCTGCGGCGTAACCCTTTACTGCATGGACATCCAGAGCGCGGCGATGGCCGCGCTCCCCAACGCCGTCAACGTCAGCACCATGCCGACCAGGCGGCCGAACGACGTGCCCTGGTAACGCGACAGGCCAAACGCGTGCAGCACGCGGCCCAGCAGCAACGTGCAGCCGCCGGCAAACAGCCATTGACGCGGGAACCCACTGAGTTCCAGCAACGCCATCAGCAGCAGCGTCAGCGGGACGTATTCGGTGAAGTTGCCATGCACGCGGACCCAGCGTGCCAGGTCGGTGTTGTCGCCGAGCCCGATGCCGACGCGGGAACGCACGCGCCAACGCACGACCTGCGCGGTGAGGCCGAGCAGCAGCAAGGCATGCAGGCCTGCGAACAGCAGCGTCGTTTTCGTCGCGATGACTGTCATGCGAATCATCGAGGGATTCGATTCCGGCGCAGCCAACGGCGCGGGATCGTTGATCGGATCGCCCGCGATCGGGAACCACGTGCCGCGCGACAACTCCACGCGGCCCTGCAACGGCGGTAGCGTCAGTTCGCGCCAGCCGATGCGCAGGTCGCCGACTTGCGGATCCAGCGGATTCTCCGCGCTGCCGAGGCCATCGCCTTCCGGCTGGAACGTGGCGGCGAGGTTGCCGGGCAACGCCGAGAAATTCGGGCGGAACGTGCGCCACTGGCCGAACTGTTCGATCACGCTGCGATCGAGCGGCTTGTCGTCGAGCGTCACGCGCTCGGCGAGCCAGCGGCGGCTGCGCAGCGGGAACTCGGGGTTGTCGTGGCCCGGCGCATAGCCCGTCGAGTCGATGGGGGCTTCGCTCCAGACGCGTTCGTAGCCCGCGCCCTTCGCGCGCCACTGGTACATCGACACGCGGCGTTCGAGGCCGAAGTGCCGCGCGGTGACGCCGAACTCGCGGTCGCGCGCGACGGCATCGGTGACGGGGTCGTTTTCCTGCGCGAATGCGAGGAGCGGGAGCAGCGCGACGAGGAGCGCGAAGAGCCACGTCCAGGTGCGACGCGACCGGGCTGCCCCCTCCCGGCCTCCCCCGCAGGGGGAGGAGATCGATGTTGGCGTCATGCCGCGAGCGCCCGCGCGTGCAGGGCTGCGACTTCGTGCGTGGTGCCGAACTTGCCGGCCGCGTCGCGCGTCACCTGCGCCAGCGCGCACGCCGGGTCGTGGGTGAAGAACAGATGGACGTTCCGCGCGAGCTTGTCCTCCAGGAACGCGCGCTTCTCGTCGATCAGCAATTCCGCGTTGCGGTCGTAGCCCATCGTGATCGGCACGTGCACCCACGGGCGACCGGGAATCAGGTCGGCGCAGAACACCACGCCGCCATGCGGTTCGCCGTTGACCATGTCGGGCCCGACGATCTCGCCGAGCATCAAGCCCGGCGTGTGCCCGTCGCTGTAATGGAATCGCACCGTCTTGCCGAGTGCTTTCGCGTACTCGCCTTCGACGATCTCCAGCCGACCGCTTGCTTCCAGCAGCCCCTGCAATTCCGGGATGAAGCTCGCGCGGTCGCGCGGATGCGGATCGCGCGCGCGGTCCCAGCAATCGCGGCTCACCAGGTACGTCGCGTTCGGGAACAACAGTTCCGGCGAACGGCCTTCCACCCACGGTGCAAGCAAGCCGCCCGCATGATCGAAGTGCAGGTGCGACAACACGACCACGTCGATGTCGTCATGTTCGAAGCCCGCCGCGCGCAGCGACTCGAGCAGCACGTGGCGGTCTTCCACCACGCCGTAGCGTTCGCGCAGTTTCGGTTCGAAGAACGCGCCGATGCCCGTTTCGAACAACACGGTCTTGCCGTTGAGCGGGCTGGCGAGCAGCGCGCGGCAGGCCAGCGCGATGCGGTTGGCGTCGTCGGGCGCGGACCAGCGCGACCAGAGCGCGCGCGGCGCATTGCCGAACATCGCGCCGCCGTCCAGTTTTTGCGAGTTGCCGAGGATCGACCAGAGTTTCATCGCCACGCGCCTTGCGGAGTGCGGCGATTCTAGCGCCGTGGGCGCGACGCGCTGCTAGCGAAGCGTTATTCGGCCGGATCGGCGGACAGGAAGAACACGAACGCGCCGGCCTGGGGCAAGGCCTTGGGGTTGGCGTGCGGCGCATCCACCCGGATCGGGCCGATGGTGCCGCTGGCGGAGAGCCGGCCTTCACCGGAGACGTCCGGTGCGCCGCCACCGCCGAAGATCATCCGGCCGCGCCAGCCCTTCACCACGATGCGCGCGCCGGGCTTGCCTGCCAGGCGCAGCGTGCCGTCGGCTTCCTTCGGGCGCGCGACGTTCATGCCGCCGGTGTCGTCCAGGCCGGGCTGCGCGAAGGCGAACAGCGGTTCGTCGTCGGCTTCCACGACGAAACGCCAGTCGGTGGTGCCGGGCGAACCGTCGTGCTCGACCGCGATGCGATCCACGCGCAACGTGAACTTGTCGATCGCCTTCGCCGGCGCGGGCTGGGCTTCGGTGGTTTTCGCGGGCGCGGCGGGCGCGACGGCTTGCGCCTGTTGCACGACGGGTTGCGGTGCGCGATCGCCGCGCACGTTCACGTACACCGCGGTGAGCGACGCGATCAACGCCGCGGCGCCCGTGAGGATCGCCGGCACCGTGTGCAGCGCAGGCTTGCGCTCGGGACGCTTCGACGGATCGTCGGTCACGGCTGCGCCCTCGCCTCGCCCTTGCCTTCGGGATGGCGCGGATCGCTTGCGCCGGACAGCGTGTTGGTCGCGCGGTTCCATTCCACCGTCTGCACGTTGCCCCAGATCGGTTCGGCGTCGTTGACGGTGTGGCCCATCTTCCTCAACGCCTCGACGACGTCGGGCTTCAGGGCGCCCTTCTCCGCCGAGATGACATCGGGATACCACTGGTGGTGATAGCGCGGCAAAGCGGCCACCTGCTGCGGCGTGAGGCCATCGTCGTACCCGAGGATCGCCAGCAGCACCTCGGTGATGATGCGGCTGCCGCCCGGCGCGCCGACGGCGATCACCTTGTCCTTCGATTGCAGGAACGTCGGCGTCATCGAGCTGAGCATGCGCTTGCCCGGCTTCGGCGCGTTCTTGTCGAAGCCCATCACGCCGAACGCATTCGGCGTGCCCGGGCGCAGCGCGAAATCATCCATCTCGTCGTTGAGCAGCACGCCCGTGCCCGGCACGACCATGCCCGAGCCGTACAGCAGATTGACGGTCTGCGTGGTGCTGACGCGGTTGCCGTCGCGGTCGATGATCGCGAAGTGCGTGGTCTCGTCGTCTTCCAGCGGCGCGGGCTTGGCGTCGAACAGGTCGCTCGGCGTCGCCTTCTCCGGATGGATGGACGCGCGCAGGCCCGCGGCGTAGTTCGGATCCATCAGGCGCGACAGCGGCACGGTGACGAAGTCCGGATCGCCCAGGTAGATCGTGCGATCGCGGAACGCGCGGCGCATCGCTTCCACGACGATGTGCGTGCGATGCGCGTCGTCGAGTTTGCGCAGGTCCCAGCCGGACACCATCTGCAGGATTTCCGCCAGCGCGATGCCGCCCGACGACGGCGGCGGCGCGGTGACGATGTCCCAGTCGCGGTACTTGAAGCGCAGCGGTTCGCGTTCGCGCACCTGGTAGGCGGCGAGTTCCTTCGCGGTCCAGTGGCCGCCTTCGGCCTTGACGCCCGCGACGAGCTTGTCCGCCGTTTCGCCGCGATAGAAGCCGTCGAAGCCCTTCTGCGCGAGCAGTTCGAGCGTGTGCGCGAGTTCGGGCTGCTTGAGGATTTCGCCGACTTCCGGCGGATCGCCGTCGGCCAGGTACACCGCGCGCGTACCGGCGTAGCGTTCCATCACGTCGCTGCGGCTGCGATAGCCGCGCGCGAGGCGGTCGTAGACGGGGAAGCCTTCGCGCGCGAGGCGGATCGCCGGGGCGAGCGTGGTGCGCAGCGGCAGCTTTCCGTACTTCGACGCGATGTGCACCAGCGCGGCCGGCAGGCCGGGGATGCCGGCGGACCACGGGCCGTTTTCGGCGCGGTCGCGGTCGAGCTCGCCCTTCGGATCAAGGAAGGCCTGCATCGTCGCGGATTCGGGCGCGGTCTCGCGTGCGTCGATGAAGACGTCGCGGTTGGTCTTCGCGTCGTGCAGCAGGAAGAAGCCGCCGCCGCCGATGCCGGAAGAAATCGGCTCGACGACCGACAAGGCGGCCGACGTGGCCACCGCGGCGTCGAACGCATTGCCGCCCTGGCGCAGCGCTTCGAACCCGGCTTCGGTGGCGAGCGCATGCCCGCTGGCGATCGCCGCGCCCGGCGGATGGGCTGCCTGCTTCGCCTCGGCGGCCGGTGCGGGAAGTGCGGTGAAGCCGACGCACAGCAGCAGGCCGGTCAAGGCGGAACGCAACATCATCGGGCGTCTTCCTGTTGGAGTCGCAGCAGCTTGGACAGCAACTGCTCGTTGGATTCGGGATGGGACGGATCGGGGTCGATGCATTCGACCGGGCAGACGACGACGCATTGCGGTTCGTCGTAATGGCCCACGCATTCGGTGCAGCGCATCGGATCGATCACGTAGATCGACTCGCCCTGCGTGATCGCCTTGTTCGGGCACACCGGCTCGCAGACGTCGCAGTTGACGCAGGTTTCGGTGATGCGGAGGGACATGATCGTTGGTGCTCTTTGCTCGTCATTCCCGCGAAGGCGGGAATCCAGAAGGTGGCGTCGCAACCGTCTGGATCCCCGCCTTCGCGGGGATGACGGATCGGCAAGGGCGTCGCCGCGATGCGGCGACGCGCCGATCCGTCACTTGGCTTCGACGAACACGTAGGTGACGCCGGCCGGTGCGACGGCGGCCTTGACGCGCTCGCTGTCGGCGGCCTGGCCGATGAAAAGGACCTTGACGCCCTTCATCGTGTTGGGCTCGATGCCGGTGAACGCGGCGGTGACCAGGTCGGCCATCTTGGCCGAGGCCGGCGACACGAAGGCGAGCATGTTGCCTTCGAGGATGCCGCGGGTGATGTCGGTCTTGACCTTGTCCAGCTGCGCGTCGTACTGGCCCTGGAAGTCGGCGGAGCTTTCTTCCGGCAGGAAGTACACGTACGGGCTGTTGGTGACGCCGTCCATGTTGCGCTTGACGACATCGCTGGCGTAGGCCTGCCAGGCGTTCTCGTTGCCGTCCTTCGGCGCGGTGACCGGCGCGGCGGCGGCAGCCTTCGGCGCTTCTTCCTTCTTGCAGGCCGCAAGGCCGAAGGCGAACAGCGCGAGCAGCGCGATGGTGGCGGTGCGGTGGAGCGTGGTGGTCAGGTTGCGCATCGGTGTGTCCCCCATAGGACGCAAGTAAGCGAATCGATCAAGTGGAAGTGCGTTGCCATTCTGCCTGCAACGCGGCGGCGACGGCCGCCGGCACGAAGCCCGAGACATCCCCGCCGAGGCGGGAGATCTCGCGCACGAGCGACGACGAAATGAAGCCGTATTGTTCGGCCGGCGTCAGGAACAGGGTTTCCACCTCGGGGATGAGGTGGCGGTTCATGCTCGCCAGCTGGAATTCGTACTCGAAGTCCGACACCGCGCGCAGCCCGCGCAGCAGCACGCCGGCGCCCAGGTCGCGCACGAAATGCGCGAGCAGGCCGGAAAAGCCCAGGACTTCGACGTTGGGGAAGGCCGACAACGCGGACTTGGCCAGGTCCACGCGCAGTTCGAGCGGCAGCGCGGGGCCTTTGCCCGGGCTCTGCGCCACGCCGACGATGAGGCGTTCGAACAGGGGCGCGGCGCGATCGACGAGGTCGACGTGCCCGTTCGTGATCGGATCGAACGTGCCGGGATAGACCGCGATGCGGGTGGCGACGCTCATTCGGGGGCTACGTTCCGGCCGGGACTGGCTCGGGCGCGAGTGTATCAGCGTCCGTCGCCGCGTCGCGGCGGTACAGCGCGTGCCGGGTTTCGCGCGTGCGGCCTTCGCGGTGCAGGCGCCAGCCGGCCGGCAGGTCGACCGCGCCCGCCAGCGGTTGCTCGACATAGAGCCAGGCATCCGGCCGCAGGCAACGCACCAGTACGGGCATCACCCCGCCCCACAGGTTGGCGTCGAAGGGCGGATCGACGAAGGCGATGTCGAACGCGCCTTCCGGCTGCGCGTGCAGCCAGGCCAGCGCGTCGGCCTGCACGATCTCGGCGATGTCCTGCGCCTGCAGGCGCGTCGCGCTGGCGCGCAGGTGGTCGGCGATGTCGCGGTCGTGTTCGACCAGCACCGCATGGTCCGCGCCGCGCGAGAGCGCCTCCAGCCCCAGCGCGCCGGTGCCCGCGAACAGGTCCAGCACGCGCGCACCCGGCAGCTTCGGCATCAGCCAGTTGAACAGCGTTTCGCGCACGCGATCGGACGTGGGGCGCAGGCCGGGACGATCGAGCACCGGCAGCTTCGTCCCGCGCCAGCGGCCGCCCACGATGCGCACGCTGCCGGTGGGCTGCGCGGGCGTGTTGCGGGGTGCGGGCGCGCGGTGTTTCATCGGGGACGCTCGGGGGCCGGTGCTACCATGCCGGCCATTCTCCACCATCGACGTGCCCCGGCCAGATGCGTTGGTTCCGCCGCAACAAACCCGACGCCCCCGCCGACGCCGCCGTGCCCGCGCCGACCGAGGCGCCCGCACCTTCGCCGTTCGAAGGCGCGCCCGTCGACGATCCTTTCCAGGCCACGCCCGTCGCCACCGACGTGGCGCCCGATGTCGTGCCCGACGTCGCGCCGCCCGAAGCGCCGGCCCGCGCGCCCGACCCGATCGACGCCAACGCATTGCCCGCGGCCGCCGCCGGGAAAACCGGCTGGCGCGAACGCCTGCGCGGCAGCGCCTTCGCGAAGAGCCTCGGCGGCTTGTTCTCGCGCAACCCGAAGCTCGACGACGACCTGCTCGATGAAGTGGAAACCGCGCTGCTCACCGCCGATGTCGGCGTGGCCGCGACGACGCAGCTGCTCGAAGGCCTGCGCCAGCGCATGAAGCGCCGCGAGTTCGAAGACGCGACCGCGATGCTGCGCGCGCTGCGCCACGAACTGATCGCGATGCTCGCGCCGGTCGCCGTGCCGCTGGTGATCGATCGCGATGCCAAGCCCTTCGTGGTGCTCACCGTCGGCGTCAACGGCGTGGGCAAGACCACCACCATCGGCAAGCTCGCGCGCCGCTTCCGCGACGAGAAGCGCAGCCTGATGCTCGCCGCCGGCGATACGTTCCGCGCCGCCGCGGTCGCGCAGTTGCAGGCCTGGGGCGAACGCAACGACGTGCCGGTGATCGCGCAGGGCCAGAACGCGGATGCGGCATCCGTCGCATTCGATGCGCTGCAGGCCGCGAAGGCGCGGGGCGTCGAAGTCCTGATCGCCGACACCGCCGGCCGCCTGCACACGCAGCAGGGCCTGATGGCGGAACTGGGCAAGATCCGCCGCGTGCTCGGCAAGATCGATCCCACCGCGCCGCATGAAGTGCTGATGGTGATCGACGGCACGACCGGGCAGAACGCCTTGTCGCAGCTGCGCCAGTTCAATGCCGCGGTCACGGTGACGGGGCTCGTCGTCACCAAGCTCGACGGCACGGCGAAGGGTGGCGTGGTGTTCGCGCTCGCACGCGAATTCGGCATCCCGATCCGCTATGCGGGCATCGGCGAACGCCCGGAGGACCTGCGCGTGTTCGACGCGGAATCCTTCGTGGACGCGCTGTTGCCGGAAGCCCTCGGCGGCGCGTGACGATCTCCCTGCGCGCACGCCGCTGGCTGCTGGTGTCGGCGGCGCTGTTGCTGCTCGCCGTCGTCGCGCTCCATTGGATATCGCGGCCGCAACGCGTGGCCTCGCTGGTGTTGTCGCAAATCGGCTCCGCGCTGGGGCTGCAGATCACGTCGGACGGCACCGCCGAATATCGCTTGCGCGGTGGCCCGCAACTCGTGCTGCGTGAAGTGGATGCGCGCGTGCCGGGCGCGAAGACCGCGGTGCTGCATGCGAAGCGCGTGAGCGTGGCCGTGCCGTGGTCGACGGTGCGCAGCCGTGGCGCAACGCTCGCGTTCACCCGCGTCGAACTCGATGCGCCGGTGATCGACGTGGTGGCGATGCAGCAGTGGCTCGCGTCGCTGCCGCCGAGCGAAACGAAGATGCCGACGCTCTCCGATGGCCTGCAGGTGCGCGATGGGCGCGTCGTCGGTGCGGGGTGGTCCGTGGACATCGATGCGCTCGACGTCCCGCGCTGGATGCCGGAGCGTGCGCTGGAAGCGACAACGAAGGGCCGCTTCGTGCAAGGCACCACGCGCGTGCCGTTCGCGCTGCGCGTGGATGCCACGCGGCCGGCGAGTGGCGCGCAGGTCACGGTGCGCGGCGATGTGTCGCTGGAACAGCCGCAACGCAAGCTGGTCGCGCGCTTGAATGCGCGTGGTCCGTTGCAACTGGGCGACGGCCTCCGGATCGTGCCGCTGCGGCTGTCGCTCGTATCGCGCTACACGCAGGACAAGACGGACCTGCCCTTCGTGTTCGCAATGAATGGCCCGCTGCGCGTTCGCAATGGCACGGTGGCGTTGTCGCCGGCCGGTGTCGCGTTGCGCGGTGACGATGTCGTGCCGGATTTCGACGCACGTGCCGCGTTCGCGTGGACGAACGCCGCGTCGCTGCACCTCGATGGCACGCTCGCCACGTGGCCCGACGCCTGGCCCGTGTTGCCGCCGCCGATCGGGCAGTCGACGTCGCCGCTGCCGTTCGTGCTCGATTACGCCGGCCCGTTCGATTTCTCCGACATCGCGCGCTTGCAATTGAAGCGCGATGCCACCGCCGTCGACGCGCGTTTCCGCTTGCCGGAAGTGCTCGCCTGGATCGATGCGGATGCGACGTCGCCGTTGCCGCCGCTGTCCGGCACCGCGCACACGCCGACGCTCGAGATCGGCGGCGCAACGCTGGAAGGCGTGGACGTGCGCATCGACGATCCCGCACTGGATACCGCCGCGCCGTGACCATCGAGGCGCGTTTCGCCGACTTGTTGCTTGCGTGGTTCGACGTCTCGGGCCGCCACGATTTGCCCTGGCAGCATCCGCGCGCGCCGTATCGCGTGTGGTTGTCGGAAGTGATGCTGCAGCAGACGCAGGTGCGCGTCGTCATCCCGTATTTCGAACGCTTCGTCGCCGCCCTGCCCGACGTGCGCGCGCTCGCCGCCGCGCCGCTCGACGACGTGATCGCGCTCTGGGCGGGCCTGGGTTACTACGCCCGCGCGCGCAACCTGCATGCCGCGGCGCGCATCTGCGTCGAACGACACGGCGGCGAGCTGCCGCGCGATTTCGATGCGCTGCACGCCCTGCCCGGCATCGGCCGCAGCACCGCAGGCGCGATCCTGTCGCAGGCGTGGGGCGATCGTTTCCCGATCCTCGATGGCAACGTCAAACGCCTGCTCGCGCGCGCGCATGGCATCGAGGGGTGGCCGGGCTTGCCCGCGGTCGAAAAGGCGATGTGGGCGATTGCCGACGCGCAGCTCCCGCACGCGCGCCTGGCCGACTACACGCAGGCGCAGATGGATTTCGGTGCGACGCTGTGCACGCGCGCGGACCCGGCGTGCGTGTTGTGTCCGCTGCAGCACGATTGCGTCGCGCTGCGCACCGGCCGCGTCGCCGAATTGCCGACGCCCAAGCCCGGCAAGCCGCTGCCCGAGCGGCGCGCGTTGATGTTGTGGATCGAGGATGCCGAAGGCCGCGTGCTGCTGCAGCGCCGCCCGCCCGCCGGTATCTGGGGCTCCCTGTGGTCCTTCCCCGAACACGCCGACCACGCGCCCGCGCGCGAATGGCTCGGCGCGCACGTGGATGCGGATTACGACGCGGCCGAAACGCTGGCCCCCGTCGCGCACGGCTTCACCCATTACCGGTTGCAGATCCAGCCGTTGCGCTGGCGCAACGCCACGGCGCGCGATAATCCCGGCGAGCACTTCCGCTGGATCGCGCGCGACGCCCTGCCCGCGCTGGGCCTGCCCGCGCCGGTCCGCAAACTATTGGAGCCATGACATGCCCCGTACCGTGTTCTGCGACGTCGACCAGGTGGAAACCGAAGGCCTGGATTTCGTGCCGTGGCCCGGCGCGTTGGGCAAGCGCGTGTTCGAACACGTCGGCAAGCCGGCCTGGCAGCGGTGGCTCGCGCACCAGACGATGGTGATCAACGAAAACCGCCTGTCGCCGCTGGACCCGAAGCATCGCGCGCAGCTGGAGGCCGAGATGGAGAAATTCCTGTTCGGCGGCGGCGCGACGAAACCCGAGGGTTACGTCGCGCCGGACGCCTGAGGCCGATCGTCAGGCCTTGGTGTCGCGCACCGCCGTCATGTCGACCTGGCGGATTTCCTCGATGCGGCAGCTCATCGACGAGTTGGGGAAACTCACCCGGTCGAACTTCGGCTGGATGACGCCGGCGGTGTTGCTGATCAGCATCGCGGCCGCACCGTTGTCGTAATCCAGGCACGGGCCGTTCAAGCGCATCAGGTACACCTCGGTCGGCCGCATCGTCACGAGGACGTGGTCGCGGTCGATTTCCTCCCAGCCCTGCGGGCTGAAGAACGGCACCTGCTTGACGGGCGCGCTGGCATGCGCCTGGTACATCGCGAGTTTCTCGGCCTTCGTCTGGCTGGAAGCGCAGCCTGCGAGCAGCGCCGCCGCGGCGATGCCCGCGGCCAGTGTCCAATGGATCCCTTTCATGGCGTCCTCCCTGTGGTGGCGGCCTCGCTCGAGGCCGCTGGCCGGATCATGCGCCTGCCATCGCATCGCGGAAGGGGTGATCCGCACGAGCATTCAGCCAACATCCGGCTTGCCCGGGCCGGGTCGCATCCGTATCATGCCGGGCTCGCTGGCCGGGTAGCTCAGTTGGTAGAGCAGGGGATTGAAAATCCCCGTGTCGGGGGTTCGATTCCCTCCCCGGCCACCAGCGGTTCAAATCGATTGGAAAAAGCCCGCACTGGTTGCGGGCTTTTTTTCGGCCATCGCTCAGCATGCTGAATGTTTCGCCGGACGAATTCACGGCGACGGTCTGACCATGTGCGACAACGCCCCATGGCAGACGATCGACATGGCGGGTCCCTCTCCGGATTGGTCGAGGTGCTGTTCGTGGGTGGGCCCCACCATGCGCAACGCGTGCTGATGGGCCGCCCCGAGTTCCAGATGGCGCTGGAGCAGCCTTCCGGCGAACGCGTCACCTACTGCCGGCACATGCTCGAAGCCGCGCTGCGCGATGGTCGCTGGATGAACATCGCCACCTACGCGCCCGTCGGCACTTCGGACGATGAATTCGCACGCCTGGTCATGGACGTCGCCCGACTTCGCTGACCGCCTCAGCGCTTGCCCGCGAACGCATTGGTGGTCGACGCGCAAGTGAAATCCGCTGGCGCTTCCCACAACGTCCGGGCGGTCTTCCCCTCGCCCGGGATCAACTGGATCGTTTTTTTCGCATCGGCGCGGCCGACGTTGATGAATTCCAACCACACGAGGTCGTCGACCGCACCGGACACGCGCAGCGACGCCACGTGACCGCGACGCCGCAAGCGCGTTGCGCCCAACGCGCCAAACTCGGCCGGCATCTGCGCATCCTGGAGCCTGCTGTCGTCGGGAAGCGCATCGACCGTGCAGAACGCATGGGCGAGCTGGGCTTGCGTGAGGTGTCCGATGCGCTTCACCGCCGCATCGTTGCCCGTGCATGCGACGAGCAACAGGGTCGAGGCCGTTGCGGCCAGCCAGGCGGGCACGCGAACGTCGAATCGCATCATCGTGTTGCGCCTCGGTCCTGTGCGTCGCACCAGCCTGGGTGATGTCGTCGGGTCATGTACGCGCGTCGAGGGGCGGCCACCTGACAGTAGCCGGGACGCGACCCCGTCCCAATCAGAATAATTCCGGCGAACGCCCGCATGCGCCGCGGCGCGCTAAGCTCGCGCATCAATGCCGGGAAGCCCCCAATGGCGCCTGATGTCCATGTCAATGTGATCGTGGTGCTGGTGACGGTGCTGACGGTCGGCATGGCCGTGGGATTGCACTACGAGGGACTCAACTGGCTTGCGCGACGCCTGTCGACGCAACCCCATGCGCGACGTCGCCGCGTGCTGTACGCCGTGGTCGGTGCGCTGCTGCTGCACATCACCGAAATCTGGATGTTCGGCGCCGCGTACTGGGCATGCCTCGCCCTGCCGGGCGCAGGCGGCGTCACGGGCGCCGCCGACGGCGGGCTGCTCGAGAACGTCTACCTGTCGGCGATGACGTTCTCCACCGTCGGGTTCGGGGACGTCGCCCCGCACGGCGCCATCCGCTTCATCGCCGGGACGGAGGCCGTGCTCGGGTTGTTCCTGATTGCCTGGTCGGCCACGTTCACCTATTACGAGATGTCGCAGAACTGGAAGGATCGGTGACGGACCGACCGCCGCACGTGGTCGCGCACCATCGACGTGGCGTCGCGCGCCGCTTCGCCCGGCTTCGCGCCGAGGGGGTGGGTGCGTTTGCTGCCTTCCTCGCCGTGCTCGGACCGGGTTTGCTGGCAGGCCTTTCGGACGACGACCCGGCCGGCATCACCACGTATTCCGTCCTGGGGACCGACCACGGCTATCTGCTGTTATGGATCATTCCCGCATCGACGGTGCTGCTCGTGCAGTTCCACATGATGGCGATGCGGATCGGTGCAGCGACGGGCAAGGGATTCGTCGGCGTCATTCGCGATCGCTGGGGACACCGATGGGGCTATGCCGCGGTGGTCGGTCTCGTGTTTGCGAACTTCGGGACCATCTGCGCGGAGTACGCGGGCATTTCCGCCGCGTGTTCGCTCGTCGGGATCCCGCCATGGATCAGTACGCCGCTGGCCGCGGTGCTGATCTGCCTGGTCGTCGTCCTCGGTTCGTTCCATCGCGTGGAACGCGTCCTGCTGGTCATCTCGGCGACGCTGGGCCTGTACCTGGTCGATGGCATCCTCGCGAAGCCGGACTGGTCGCAGGTCTTCCATCACGCGCTCGTGCCGCATCTTCCGCGCGATGCGATCGGATGGATCGCGGTCGCCGCCACCCTGGGCACGACGCTTGCGCCCTGGGGCCTGGCCTTCATCCAGTCCTACGCCGTCGACAAGAAGATCACGCTCGCCAACCTGCGCTGGGAACGCGTCGACGTCGTCATCGGTTCCCTGCTGACCGGCCTGATCGGCATTGCCATCGCCGTTGCCTGCGCCGCGACGTTGCATCGTGCGGGCGTGCACATCAACGAGGCGAGCGATGCCGCCGCCGCATTGCGCCCGCTCGCCGGTTCGTTCGCGACGGTGTTGTTCGGCGTCGGATTGCTGGGCGCAGCGCTCCTGGCCGCGGCCATCGTGCCGCTCGCGACGGCGTACTCGATTGCCGAAGGTGTCGGCTCCCCGGCGTCGCTGGACCTGGACGCACGCCATTTCCGGATCTTCTACGTCGCGTTCGTGGTGCTGACGGCGGCCGCGGCCAGCATCGTGTCCCTGCCCGACTTGCCCCTCGTCCCGCTGATCTACAGCAGCCAGGTGGTGAACGCGGTGATGCTGCCGCTGCACGTCATCGCACTCCAGCTGCTGGCGCGCGATCCGCAGATCATGGGCGATGCGCGATCGGGCGGAGGCTCGGTGATCGCTGGCTGGACAAGCATCGTGCTGATCCTCGGATGCATCGCTGCGCTCGCATGGAGCTGGATCGGTACGGTCACGCCGGGGTAGACCGGATGCGCGATCAGTCCTCTTCGTCGGGCGCGCCGATGCCGCGACTCACGCGGAACACATGCCCATCCGGATGGCGCACGTGCATCTCGCGGACATTCCATGGCATGTCCGTCGGCGGCCACGTCACTTCGATGCCGTGCTCCAGGCAATGTCGATGCACCGCGTCGACGTCCTCGACCCACAGCGACATCCACACGCCTTTCTCCGCCGCCTGGTTGGCGTCCGGTCCGAAGGTGGTCGGATAACCGCTTGCGCCCTTGCCGCCCTGCCCGCCTTCGCACAGGAAGATTTCGCAATGCCCGGAACACACGCCGCCGAACGTGGGCGGCGTGCCCCAATCCCATCCCTTCTTCCAGCCGAGTGTTTCGAACCACCGGAAGGACTGCTGGATGTCGGAGACGTTCAGGATCGGGGTGAGGTGCGTGACGCGCATGGTGGCTTCGCGGAGTGCTGGCTTACGCAGGAACGCGGCGCGCATGCGGTGTCGGCCAGTACGACGCGGGGCGCTTTCCGCGCTCAGCTTCCGGCGTAGCGCGCCCTGTCGATGAAGCGCTTGATGCCCGCACTGCCCAGCACCAGGAAGGCCCCGAAGCCGAGCTGGAACGCGGCCATGACCATCGAGGCGATCTGCTCGGGCCGCCACGAGAATTCCACCGGGGCTTCCTGCCTGGTGCGCAGGATCAACGCGAGCCAGTAGACCGCGTCGACGACGCCCTGCGCGAACAGCCAGAAGCCGATCAGCGTGAGGCCGAGGGAGAGGCCGACCGACGCGTCGATCGCCTGCTCGGACCGCGGCTCCTTCATGACGGGCATGAGCTTCCGCGCGATGGTCAGCGGGAAGAACCAGAGGAATGCGCAGAACGCCAGGGTCAGCAACAGCATCAGCGCATAGACCGCGACGTAGGCCATGGTGTCCGGTTGCGTCGACAGGATCCGCGCCGCCGTCGGGATCTGCAGCACGGTCTTGATGCCGACGTACACGGCGAACAGGCGCGCAGCGATGGCGACGTAGTCTTCTCTGCTCACGACGGCTCCTTCCGGTGATGGGTGGGCTTCCTGTCTGCGTCGCGACGACGGTCGTCCCCTGCGGCACGAAATAGCACGCCGCCCCCTTCGACGGCCAGTGGCTACGTTTTCGCCACCAGCCACGCGATGGCCGGCTCGCGCGCCTCGAACACTTCGAAGGCGATCTGCCGGACGGTCGCTGCGATCAAGGCGGGCCTGGCGTCGCGCGCCGAGATGCCGACCATCGCGATGCGCCGGTTGGTGAAAAACCCGTCGGTGATGGCGCGGGCCATGTAGTCCACGCGCGCTTCCTCGTCGGCATCGACGCCGGGGGTGCCCGTCAGCACCGACGCGTCGAGGAAGTTGATCAGGACCGGCAACCGCGCCTGCAGGCCGTCGGTGGCCTGCACCGATTGCAGCGCGGCCAGGCGGTCGGCATAACGCACCTCGCCCGTGTGGACCACTTCCACGAACCCCGGTCCAACCACGATGTGATGTGTCACGTGCCGCGCCTCCGGAACAAGCGATCCAGTAGGCGCGTTGCGGGGTGTGGTTTCGATGAAGTTTTCGTGCCGGCAGCGCGTTTCAGGGCGACGCTGCCTGCTTCTGCAACGCAGGAATGGACAGCGCCTGGTAGCGCAGCTTCGGCACCGTCATGTGCGGTTGCGTCGTGTGGCCCGTGAACAGCACGGCCGGGATGCGCTTCTGCCAAGCCTCCGAGTAGACCTCGCCGTCGTCGACCAGCGCGTGGCTGAACGTGGCGAGCACCGCGCCATCCGCGCCGACGGCGATGTCGTGGATGTCCCAGGGATAGCCCCAGAAGTCGGTCTGGTGTTTCGAGGCGTCCCGCAGCACGGGATGGACGCGCACGAGATACCGATAGCCCCCGTTCGCCTGCTTGCGATGGAAGGCGTATTCGATGCCGGCCTCATGCCCGATGGCGATGAAGCGCAGGCTCGGGTCCGAACGCAACATCCACTCGTGGCAGATGCCGTCCTTGCCAGCGCAATAGCCGGTCCCCTCCGGCACCGCGGTCATGCCGCGGTCCTTCGCGGCCAACGGACTGGCGAACGCGAACACCACCAACACCGCCATGGCGCCGATCGCCTTCATGCCATCCGCTCCTTACCTCGAGACGACATTCGTCCCCTGCGGCACCATGTAACACGCGGTCGCCTTCTTGCATGCGTCGGCCTGGATCTCGGCGAGCTGGCGCGCCAGGTACTGCTCGGGCGACAGGCCCATCTTGTTGCGATAGGCGTTGTCGGCGTCGGCCTTGGCTTCCTGTTCCAACTTGCGCTGCTGCTCGGCGATCGTCGCGGCGACCAGCGTGAGGTTGCGCTGCTGCTCGGCGGCGGTGTTGTTCATCTGCGTCAGGACGTTTTCGTTCGGCTTGGCCTTGCCGAGGTTCACCGCCATCACTTCCACGCGGATGCCGGAGGCCTTGATCAGCGCGCGCAGTTGTTCGGTGACTTCCTGGTCCACTTTTTCGGCGGCGACAGGGTCGGACATCATCTGCGCCATCTTCTCGGACTTCACCGCCTTGCGGACGATGGAGTTGTAGGGCGAGACGACGTTGTTGTCCCACCAGTTCGGGCCGAAGCGCTTCAGCGTGTCGGCCGCATCCACCACGCGCAACTGCACGCTGGTGTCGAAGTCCAGCAGGATGTTGTCCATCGACGACAGGTCCTGGAACGGCACGTGCAGCGTCTGCGGCGCGGTGGTGACGTAGATGATCGTGGTGGACGGCCAGGTCACGTCGCGCCCCTCCTTCAACACCTCGGGGCGGATGCCTTCGTGGCCGACGAAATATGGGCGGTCCTGGTAGACGGCGACGTCGCCGGGTTCGGGCTGGGCGACGGTGCAGCCCACGGTGGACAAAGTGATGCACGCGGCGATGGCGAGCATCGCGGAACGACGAACGAAAACCGACACTGGTACTTCCCCTGGAAATGCTGGGGGGCAGGCTACCGGACGGCGTGGCTCGATGCGAGCCACGCGATCGCGCGGTCGCGGTCGTCGAAGACCTGGAAGGGAATCTGCTGCACGATCGAAGTGACCCGGGCCGGCTTCGCGTCGTCGTTGGAGATGCCCACCATGGCGACGCGCCGGCCGACGAAGAACTGGCTATTGATGGTCCGGGCCATGTAGTTGACGCGTTCCTCTTCCGACGCGTGCAGGTCGTCGTTGTGCAGCACGAGCGACGCATTCGAGAAATCGATCAGGACCGGCAGGTGTGCGTTGACGCCCCTGGTCGCCTGCAGCCCTTCCAGCGCGATGAGCCGATCCTCGTAGCGGACCGGTCCGGTATGCAAGACCTCGACGAACTCGGGGCCGACGATGATGCGATGCGCCACGGGGCGGGCCTGCCTGGGGACGAGGGCAGGATTCTAGGGGATGCCCGATCCACGCTAGCATCACGGACGGGCCGCGAACCACCGGGGGAGCGCATGCGACGCACGTTGAAGGTGCTTGGGGTGCTGGTGGGGCTGGTGGTCGCGTTCCTAGTGTTCGCGTACTGGTACGACAGCGTGGGGCAGAAGGCGGATCCCGGCTTCGTCGTCGCGGTCGCGCACCCGGCGTATGCGGGGACGACGGCGCCGCGGGTGGCGTTCGACGTCGCGCATCGCAACTGGCACACGCCGACGGAGCGTTACCGTCCCCTCGCCGACTTGCTGCGCAAGGATGGTTACCGGGTCGACGCGCTCGCCACGCCGCTGAGCGCGGAAGCATTGCGCGATGTCGATATCCTGGTGATCGCGAACGCGATGGGGCCGGACGGGCACGAGACGCAGCCTGCTTTCACCGATGCGGAAGGGATCGCGTTGCAGCAGTGGGTGCACGACGGTGGCGCGCTGCTGCTGATCGCCGACCACTCGCCGTTCGGCGCGGCCGCCGCGCCATTGGCGAAACACTTCGGCGTCACGATGTACCTCACCTACGCGCGCGACGACGATCATCATTCCGGCTGGGACAACGAGCGCTTGTTGTTCAGTCGTGCGAACGGGTTGCTGCCGGATTCCGCGATCACGCGCGGGCGAACGAAGGACGAGCAGGTGTCCAGCGTCGTGACGTTCACCGGGCAATCGCTGTCGGTGCCTGCGGGTGCGACCGTGCTGTTGCGCATGAGCGATGTCGCCTACGACTGGGAATCGCGCAGCGTCCGCACGCCGGCGAAGGGGCATGCGCAAGGCATCGCGATGCAGGTGGGCGCTGGCCGCGTGGTCGTGCTCGGCGAGGCCGGCATGTTGTCGGCGCAGGTGGATCCACTCGGTTTCAAGATGGGCATGAATACCGACGGGAACGACAACCGTCAGTTCGCGCTCAACGTCTTCCACTGGTTGTCGGGCGCGCTTCGCTGATCCGGCAACGCGCCGGTTCACGCGCAACAATCGTGACGCCACACCATCGCAGGATCGGCCCGGTGATGAGCGCCCCCAGGATCGCGCTTGGCGTGCCCCAGAACTGGACGACCACGTAGATCATCGACGCGCCACCACCCGTGTAGGGCGCGATGCAATCGACGTAGATGGCCAGCAGCATCCATGGCGCAAGGAACAGCACGGCGCCTACGGCCCGCAGTGGATTGGCAGTCGCCATCGATACGATCGCCGGGACCAGGGGCGGCAGCACGAAAATGCCGAACCCTATGAGCAATGCGCGGAGCCACTGCTCGCCACCGGCGCAAAAACTGTAGATGAGATGCAACACGAGGATGCCGCACACGGCTGCGATGGCGAGTTGCAGCGCGCGCCTGCGGCTCACGGGACGTCGAGGCTGCAAGTCATCATCCATGGCGCGCAACAACGCCGACCGTGTGCCTGCGCGCAAGCAACTCACCCGAGCCCCCCGCGACCCCTGCGATGAGGGCGGTTCCGAACGCCGCCGACCCCAGCAACGCGACGGTGGCCGTGGAGGCCGACAAGGTGTCGAATTCGGAAAGCACGAGCGCCACCTGCACGGGCCCTGCGAGCAGGCCGCTCAGCGCGCCCAGCAGCAATCCGTCGCGCCTGGCCAGGAAACCGAGGACAAGCGCGGGCAGCACGCAGACGATGCCGTTGAGCGGCCCCTGCAGCAGCACGTACCACGTGGGTGCGTCGCCGAAGCCCGGATCCAGCCGGGTGTCTACCGCCGACAGGCCCCATGAGAACAGGACCTGGACGATCGCCGCGACGAGCACGAGCAGGGATTGCCGGGCCATGTGGTTTCCCCTGGAAGTCCGCCGGATGTTCGGGGTGTCCCGGGGTAGCGTCAAGTCGAACGCCGATCGCGATCCTGGCTAATCGAACGCACCCGTCTGCACTTCCCCACTGCGCACGTAGTGCGCCAGCAGCACGCCGCCGGGCGAAGTCACCGAACTCGTCACCTTGAAGGACGACGCGCTTGCCTTGTCGTCGAACAACCGCTTCCCGGGCCCAAGCAGCACCGGGAAAGTCTGCAGCCGCAATTCGTCGACCAATCCGGCAGCCAGCAACTGCCGCACCAGGTGCGCGCTGCCTTGCGTCAACAGCGCGTCGCCGTCCTGCTGCTTCAGCGTGCGCACCGCGGCGACCACGTCGCCCGACAACGCCACGCTGCCTTTCCATTTCAGCGAATCGGGACGGTGCGTCGCCACGTGCTTCGGCACCTTGTTGAACAGGTCCGCGATGTAGTTGTCTTTCACCTTCGGCCAGTACGAGGCGAAGATGTCGTACGTCCTGCGCCCCAGCAGCAATTCGAAGGGCGTGGCGAACATGTCCGCGATCGCCTGGTTGGTGGCATCGTCGGACAGCGGCACGGTCCAGCCGCCGTAGCGAAACCCGCCGCTGGTGTCTTCGTCCGGGCCACCGGGGGCCTGCATCACACCATCGAGACTGACGAACGCGGCGACGACGAGCTTGCGCATCGAGGCTTCTCCGGGCGGGAGGGCCTACGCTAGCGCCAGCGATGCGAAGGAATCGCGAGCGTTCTCAGCCACTTGCGACTTTCCTGTACGCCCCCAACGGGCCAGACCGCACGCGGGGAGGCTTGCGCGTATGGTGGGGAGATGATGTACGCGTTCCTCATCGCGCACCGGGCGGAACTCATCTCCCGCTGCCGCACGAAGGTCGCCCTGCGCGCCATGCCGGGCATGCGGGAGCGTGAGCTGGAATTCGGCATCACGGTGTTCCTCGACCAGCTGATCCGCACGCTGCAGATCGAGCAGACGGCCACGCCGATGCGCAGCCGCAAGGTGTCGGGCCCCGCCGGCGGCGGACAACAGTCGTTGTCGGAAATGAGCGCGTCGGCCGCTGCGCACGGCAGCGAGTTGCTGAAACACGGCTACACCGCCGAAGAACTGGTCCACGACTACGGCGACCTGTGCCAGGCGATCACCGACCTCGCGGTGGAAACGCAAACCCCGATCACGGTCGACGAGTTCCGCACGCTCAACCGGTGCCTCGACAACGCGATCGCCACGGCCGTCACCGAGTTCGGCTACCTGCGCGATTCGCAGGTGGCGGGCCAGCAGGCCGACGCCATGAACGAGCGGCTCGGGTATTTCGCGCACGAACTGCGCAACCACCTCAGCACCGCCACGCTCGCACTGGCCGTCATCAAGGACGGCTCGGTGGGCCTGACGGGCGCGACCGGCGGCATCCTCGACCGCAGCCTGGTCAACCTGCGCACGCTCATCGACCGTTCGCTCGCCGAAGTGCGGATGACGGCGGGCATGTCCGTGCAGCACGCGTTGTTCTCGCTGTCCGATTTCGTCGCCGAAGTGAAGCTGGCGGGCGACCTGGAAGCGCGCGTGCGCGGCTGCGTGCTGTTCGTCTCGAAAGTCGATGTGCGCCTGGCCGTCGACGCCGATCGCGACCTGCTGTTTTCCGCGGTGGGCAACCTGCTGCAGAACGCGTTCAAGTTCACGCACCCGGGTACCGAAGTCACCTTGAACGTGTACGCCGTCGCCGATCGCATCCTGATCGACGTCGAAGACAATTGCGGCGGGCTCCCCGCCGGCAGCGCGGACACGCTGTTCCAGCCTTTCGTGCAAAGCAGCGACGACAATCGTGGACTGGGCTTGGGGTTGTCGATCTCGCGGCGCGGCGTGGAAGCCAACGGCGGGACGCTCGGCGTGCGCGATGTGCCCGGCGTGGGCTGCGTGTTCACCATCGACCTGCCGCGCCATGAATTGCCGCGCACACGGATCGAATCCGAGTCCCGCCTGTTTCCGGACGAAGTGGCCTAGTGCCTGCCCGCGCGCGGGAATAGCAACGCCGCCATCCGCACGTACACCGAATCGGACATCCCGATCGGCGCATACAGGATGCGCCGCGCCAGTGCGGGTTCACTGCCGCTGCAGCGCGGCCCGTATACCGCCACCTGGCCATCCGGCAGCGTGTGCCACACGGGGCCTTCCACCGCATCGCAGGCGCGCACCGTCCCGTGCAGCGGACCGCCGACGAAGGTGACGACGGCGCGGGCGTTCATGGCGGGGCGTCGGCGCGTCGCGCGGTGCGCGCGATGACGAGGATGCACACCGCGAGGACGAGGAAGCAGGCGATGGCGGGCAGCACGGACATGCCCGTATCAATGGCACGGATGGCGGGCAGGAAGTGCGAAGCGCCCCGCAGTTGCGGGATTCCTCGCCCGGTTAGGGCGATTCAGTGACCGTCGAGCAGCAGGCGCAGGTCGTCCACGAAGCCGCGGTAGGCGTTGTCGCGATCGGCCGGCGGTTGGCGCAGCACCCACGCCGGATGCACGGTGGCGAAGGCGCGCGTGCCGTTGGCCAGGCGCTCCCACTGGCCGCGCATCTCCATCAAGCGGAAGTCTTTCCCGAGCACGCTGCCGGCGGCGGTGGCGCCGAGGCAGACGATGACTTCGGGCTTCAGCAGTCCCAGTTCCCGCACCAGCCATTGGCGGCACGCGCGCACGTGCGCCGGATCCGGGGTCTTGTGCAGGCGATGCTTGCCGCGTTGTTCGAAGCGGAAGTGCTTCACCGCGTTGGTGAGGTAGAGCGTGTCGCGCGCGATGCCGAGCTCGTCGAGCGCGCGTTGCAGCAGGCGGCCGGCGGGACCGACGAAGGGATGGCCGCTCAGGTCTTCTTCGTCGCCGGGTTGTTCGCCGACGAGCGCGATGCGGGCATTGCGCGGGCCTTCGCCGAAGACGGTCTGCGTGGCGGGTTCCCACAGCGGGCAGGCGCGGCAATCTCGGGCGCGCGTGCGCAGCGTGTCGAGATCGCTTGCGGGGCTGTCGATGACCGGCGCGGGCGCCGGGATGCGGCGACGCGGGGCCTGCGGTGCGCGATCGGCCATCGCTTCCACGCGCGCGCCGGCGTCGCGCAGCAGCGTGGGCAACGTGTGCGTTTCCGGCAAATGCTTCCAGTATTTCTGCGGCATCTCCTGGCGCATCATCCGCGGGTTGAGGCGCGCGGGATTGAAGATGTGCGCGTAGTACGTGCGCCACATCGATTCCTGCGCATCGTCCGCCGGTGTATCGCTGCGCAACGCACCGGGTGCGAACACGAGCGCTTCGCCATTCCAGTGCGCGCTGCGGTCGGGCGTGAGGATGGACCAGCGCATGCCCGCGAACCGGCGCGCGAAGAACGGCGAGACGCGATCGACGATGTGGTGGTCGGGTTCGAACCAGGCGATGAAGGCGTCGTCGACCCCGGGCACGGCGCGGAAACGCACGAAGGCTTTCATCTTGTGCAGGTCGCGGCGGACGGCCTGGTCGAGTTTCTGCGCGCGGTGCGTGTCGATGTCGGTGGCGAGCGTGCACAGGTGGCGTTCGCCGTGCGCGATGCGCCAGGCCATGCGGTAGAGCAGCGCGTGCGCGTCGGGGTCGCGATGGCAGGCGACGCGCGCGGCGAGGTCGAAGAAGTCGCGCGGCATGGTGGGGACGTCGCGCACGGGCGGTGCGGTGGTGATGGCATTGCCTACGAGCAGCGCGCCCTGGGCGTCGCCGCGCCAGTCCAGCGCCTCCTGCGCAATGTCCGCACGCAATGCCGCCCTCGCTTGCGCGCGCCACGCATCGAAGTCCCACGGAGGATCGACCGTCGCGGACCAGCGTTCGCTCATGCGGCGAACAGGTCCGCCTGCCGCGGCTTCGGCGCGAGTTGCGCGCGCAACGCAGCGGGATCGTCGAGCCTGCGATGCGGATGGTGGTCGAGCAACGCCACGAACGGCAGCACCTTCGCGAGCGGCGCGCGCAGGCGCGAGAGATCGGCGACGCGCAGGCGTCCGTGGCGCCGCGACTGCACGATGCGCGCGACGTTGCGCGTGCCCAGGCCCGGCACGCGCAGCAGGAGTTCCTTCGGCGCGGTGTTGAGGTCCACCGGGAAGCGATCGGGGTGGCGCAGCGCCCACGCGAGTTTCGGATCGATGTCGAGGTCCAGCATCGTGCCGCTCGAGTCGGCGTTGGGCGGCACGATTTCCTCGACGCCGAACCCGTAGAAGCGCAGCAGCCAATCGGCCTGGTAGAGGCGATGCTCGCGCTGCAGCGGCGGCGGTTGCAGCGGCAGCTTCGACGACGCGTCGGGGATTGGGCTGAAGCCCGAGTAGTACACGCGGCGCAGTTTGTAATTGCCGTAGAGGTTGTCGCTGGCGAGCAGGATCGCGCGATCGTCCGCGCCGTCGGCGCCCACGATCATCTGCGTGCTCTGCCCCGCCGGCGCGAACTTCGGCGGCTTGCGCACCTTCGTCGCCCTGCGCGCTTCCTTGCCTTCCTCGATGCGCCAGCGCAGGTCGCCCATCGCGGTGCGGATGCGCGGCAGGCTCTTCTCCGGTGCGAGCGTGGACAGGCCCGTCTCTGTGGGTAGCTCTACATTGATGCTGAGGCGATCGGCGTAGCGGCCCGCGGCGGCGAGCAACTCGGGCGATGCATCCGGGATGGTCTTGAGATGGATGTAACCGGCGAACAGATGGTCCTCGCGCAGGCAGCGCGCGACCTCGACCAGGCGCTCCATCGTGTAGTCGCTGTCGCGGATGATGCCGCTGGAGAGGAACAGGCCTTCGATGTAGTTGCGCCGGTAGAAGTCGAGCGTGAGGCGCACCACTTCGTCGGGGGTGAACCGCGCACGCCGCACGTTGCTGGAGACGCGATTGACGCAGTAGGCGCAATCGAAGATGCAGAAGTTGGTGAGCAGGATCTTCAGCAAGGACACGCAGCGCCCGTCGGGCGTGTACGAATGGCAGATGCCCATGCCTTCGGTGCTGCCGATGCCACCGGTCTTCGATGAGTCGCGCTTGCCGGCGCCGGACGATGCGCAGGAGGCGTCGTACTTGGCGGCGTCGGCGAGGATGGCGAGTTTGGTGAGCGTGTCCACCTGCAGAGCGTGCGCGTGGCGGGTCTCAGTCCGTGAGACGGCAGATGAAGCGTTCAGGCAACGCGAAACGATGCACGGCAGAGCTTCACTCACACATCACGTTGACACGCGCCGGGAGACGCTCGCCCACCCGTGCGTGAGGAACCTGCCATGCGTGGACCGCTGTCGCTCTTCGTCATCGCCGCCGCGCTGTGGTTGTCAGCGGGCACCGTCCACGCGCAAGCGCGCGTCACCAACTGCAACGATGCCGGGCCCGGGAGCCTGCGCGCGGTTGCGCAGTCCGCGCCAAACAACACCCAGGTGGACCTGCGCGGCCTGCCGTGCAACCAGATCGTGCTGAAGACCGGGCCGATCCGCCTGTCGCAATACACCATCGCGTTCCTCGGCCCGGGCTGGACGCACCTGACCGTGAACGGCGACAGCCGCGGCCCGGTGTTCGTGCACACGCCGCCGGCGCCGATTCCGTTCGAAGCGTTGCCGGTGCTGGTCCTGCAAGGCTTCACGGTGTCGTGGGGCCGCGCGCTGGATGCCGATGCGTTCGGCGGCTGCATCCATGGCGGTGGCCGCGTGCAACTGCAGAACATGCAGATCCACCACTGCGTTGCGCGCGAAACGCGCAGCGGCGGCGATGGCGGTTACGGCGGCGCGGTGTTCGCGTTGATGGGCGCCAGCGTGTTCTATTCGCGCATCCACACCAGCCGCGCCGAAGGCGGCGACGGTGGTGGCCTCTGGTCGGGCAGCGGGCTCACGTTGCAGACCAGCAACGTCCTCAACAACTTCGCGTCCGGTGATGGCGGCGGCGTGGTGTCCGTCTCCGGCGGGCGCATCGAGATGAGCAACGTCAACGGGAACACGGCCGGGGGTTTCGCGGGCGGATTCGCGATGGGCGGCGGGTTGATTTCGATCATCCGCTCGACGATCGCGAACAACCACGCGCACGATTCCGCCGGCGGGCAACTGCTGCCGGGTGGCTCGACGCGCATCATCCAGAGCACGGTGTCCGGCAACGTCGCCGACGAGAGCGTGGGCGGCGTGTCGATGCCGCACGAGAACGCGATCCGCGAAATCCTCAACAGCACGATCACGCAGAACCGCGCGCTGGCCGCGGGGACGCGGGGTTGCCGCGGGGGCGGGTTCGGTACCGGGAGCACGGTGCTGCTCAACAGCGCGATCGTCTCCGGCAACACCTGCGCGGGGCTGGCGAACGACATCGGGCTGGAGGATTCGGAAGTCGGCGGCGACGGGATCAATGGCCAGGACAACATCATCGGCGTGTCGACCGTGCCGGTGTCCGCGACGAATACGATCACGACCAACAATCCGCGGTTGGGTGCGCTGGCTGATAACGGCGGGTTGACGTTGACGCAGTTGCCGCTGGCGGATAGCCAGGCGATTGATGCGGGGAACAATGTGCAGAACTTCGCGACGGATCAACGCGGGGCGGGATTCCCGCGGACGAAGGGCGTCGGGACGGATATCGGGGCGGTGGAGCGGTAAGACATCGCAGGCGCAGGCCCGTCAGGCCTGCGCCTTCGCCGGTGTCCGTGCAAAGCGTCCCGGCGGTTGCCCTACGTGCCGGCTGAAGGCCGCGCTGAACGTACTCGCCGATCCATAGCCCACGCGTTCGGCGACTTCCGCCAGCGCGACGCCTTGCCGGCGCAACAGATCCTTTGCGACCGCCATGCGCCAGGCGAGCAGGTATTCCATCGGCGGCAGGCCCACGGTGCGCGTGAAGCGTTCGAAGAACGCAGAGCGAGAGAGCGCGGCCTTCGCGGCGAGTTGCGCCATCGTCCACGGGCGCGCGACGTGTTCGTGCATCTGGCGGATCGCGGGCGCAAGACGCGCGTCGGCCAGGCCACGCAGCAAACCGGGCGGTGCATCGTCCCCGGTCGTGGCGCGCAACGCTTCGATCAGCAGCACTTCGACGAGGCGCGTGAGCACGAGCTCGCGGCCGGGGCGTTGCGACATCGACTCGGCGCCGACCATGCGCACGAGTTCCGACAAACGCGCCACGCCGCGCACGTGGATCACGGCGGGCAGCAGCGACACCAGCAATCCCGCGTCCGGCGATTCGAAATCGAAGTAGCCCCCGAGCAGGCGCACGTCCGGCTTGCCGCCGCGCGTGCCGTGGCGCACTTCGCCTGATTGCGAGGCGGCCGCGACGAACGGATCGAGGTGCTGCGGCGCGACGTCGTCGAAGCCCACGAGCGTGAAGCCCGGCGTGGCGGGCAGCAGCACGAAGTCGCCGGCTGCAAGCCGCAGCGGTGCGTGCCCGTCGACGGCCAGGCGGCACGCGCCTTCGAGCACCGCGCAGAAACTCGGCTGGCCGAACGGCGCATAGCGCACGCCCCAGCGCCCGGCGCCGCTGATGCGCTTGGCGAACACGGTGCGCGGCTGGAGCAGCGCGATGGCCTCGGACAGCGGATCACCCATGGCTGGACGCTCGCCAATGAAAGGTGGACGCCGCATCGTAGATCGTCCGGCGCCCGGGCGTCATCGTGGCCCCTCCCCCACGACCCCGAGGTCCACACCATGAAAACCGTCCTGATCACCGGCTGTTCCTCGGGCTACGGCCTGGAAACCGCCCGCCATTTCCACTGGGCCGGCTGGAACGTCATCGCCACGATGCGCACCCCGCGCGAAGACGTGCTGCCCAAGTCCGAACGCATGCGCGTGCTGGCGCTGGACGTGACGCGGCCCGAGAGCATCCAGGCCGCGATCGCAGCGGCCGGCCCGATCGACGTGCTGGTCAACAACGCCGGCATCGGCGTGATGGGCGCGTTCGAAGCCACGCCGATGGCGACCGCGCGCGAAATCTTCGAAACCAACACCTTCGGCACGATGGCGATGACGCAGGCCGTGGTGCCGCAGTTCCGCGCGCGCGGCGCCGGCGTGGTGGTCAACGTGACGTCGAGCGTGACCCTGGCGCCGATGCCGCTGGTGGCGGTGTATGCGGCCAGCAAGCATGCGATCGAAGGGTTTACCGAATCGCTGGCGCTGGAGCTGGGGGCGTTTGGGGTGCGGGCGAAGTTGGTGGAACCCGGGTATGGGCCGACGACGAAGTTCATCAGCAACACCGGGCAGCGGTTGGAAGGGTTGATTCCGCAGGAGTACGCGGCGTTTGCGGAGCCGATCTTCCAAGGGTTCGGGAAGACGACGGTCACGACGAACGAGCTGGATGTGGCGGAAGGCGTTTGGCGCGCGGCGCATGACACGACGCGCCGGCTGCGGTTTGCGGCGGGGCCGGATGCGGTGGCGTTGGCGGAGGCAAAGTTCGGGGGTGTGGCGGCGTAACACCGGGTCCATCGGATGTGTTCGCGAAGATTGATGGAAGCGTCCGCAATCGGGTGGGAGGCGTTGACTGAAGACCAGTCGGCCGCTAGCCTCTCCCGCACGTTCCCTAGCCGGTGCAAGGAACCGCCCGCCATCGAAGGATGGTCCAGCAAGCGCTGATAAGAGGATCCGGTCCGCGACAACAAAAGCCCCGCATTGCGGGGCTTTTGCTTTTCAACGCTTGTGCGCTCGTTTGCGGGTCTTCGGGCCGATGAGCCCCATGGTAGCTGCGCAGACAGTGGCGAAGACCAACACCTTTTCGCGCTGCACACCGAGCGGGCGATCCTTGAGGTACGCACTTTGCACGTACAGCACGAGGCGCGGTTTCGGTTCGTTGGTGCGGTAGAGATCGAAGAAGACCTGGTAGTGCGGCCCGCCAGGCCCGGTGCCGTGCGGGCGCCAGACCATGTAGTTGTGCCTGCGTGCAGCGAAGCAACGGGTCGCCCCCGTCACTAGTCCAAGGATCAACGCGGGCAATGCCTTCGACAGCGCGTAACGGTCGGCATGAAAGAGGCGCATGGCGCCACCGGCGTCGAACCAGAGGTGCGCCGATGCGTCGAGAAGACCGCCCTTGGGGAAGCCGTGCTTCGCCGGGTCGTATCGCTCGGTCACCACATGGCAGTCGAAGACCACGCGAATGTCGACGCACATTTCGGGCAGGCCGGTGCGTGCCGGCCTGGTCAATTGCATGTCGAAGGGCCACAGGTGCGCGAAGGAAGTCGGCACATCGTCGATGACACGGTCGCGCCACGTCGCCCACAGCGAAGGGTTGCGCCACGGACAGCGATCCAGCTCGTGCCGGAGTGGCTTGGGAATCGCGGCAAGCGGGGCTATTGCATCCACGCAAACGTCCTTGTCTTCGCCGAGCCAAGCCTATCCGTGCGGGCACGTTTCGAACTTGAGCGCGCCTCGGCAAATCTAGGCGCGCTTCCTTCGTCGTACACACATTGCGAAACGTCGCAGTCAGTGTTCTGCAGTGCCGCTCGCCGCAGCCGCGGACCAATACGTCTCTTCAAGGATGTGGTCGATGTCGCGCGAGAGACGCGAGAACCACCACGACATCGCGTGGGGGCGCAGGGCCATGTCGTGGTCGCTGGCGGCGGTGCCGGGTTCGGTGAGGCGCGTCAGCAGGCGCAAGTGATCGCGGATCTGGACCAGTTCCAGGTGCGCGTGGTCGGGGATGACGAAGACGGTGGGCGTTTCGTGCGCGCGGGGCATGTCGTGCATGGGGACCTCCGTGTTTCCGGGAAGGAAAACCTTGCGTCGCGGGTGCGACGCAAGGTGTCGGGAGGTTGAAAGACCGCTCAACTACGGCTGGGCTTATTCCCTCTTGCGAGGTCTTGTATTAGTCCCCTCCCGACGCGGAGCGATGCGCTTCCGTGTCGCGACACATGGTTGAGCGGAGCTTTCAAACTCCGTGCGCAAATCATGTCTTGCGCCCCACTCCACCCCAATCAGACAACAACGCAGCAACGGAACGACACATCGCTACATCGCTTCACCCAATCGGGAGAACCTGCTGCATTCCGGCAATCAATGCGCACTCCCGCGCGCACGCATGTCGCGATTGCCCCACAACGCCTGCGGCGTCCTCGGCGCACGCAGATGGCGATAACCGCATTCCTTGCGGATCCCCTGCAGCCCGTCCTGGTCGCCGAAGAGCTTCAGCAGCCCATGGCCTGCGTGCGCGACATCCATGACATCGCTGCACAGCGCGGCCATCGTGTCCGCCACGCGCAAGGCGAGTTGCTGCAGCACGATGTCGATCCGGCGCATGCGGTCCAGCGCCGCCAGGTCGGCGAGTGCGCCGGCGAGGTCGAGGCCGGGCGGCACGAGGTGCGCGTTGTGCTGCAACTGGCGGATGACACAGCGGGCGAACCGCTCGCACTCCGGGCCCATCACCGGGAGTGTTTTGCGGTCGCCCGCCTCCAACGACACCAACCCGCGCAGCTGCGCCTCGATCTGCCGGACGGCCGCGAGGACGGCATCTTCCTGGTCCTGGGTGACGGTCATCGAAGCGAGGGTCTGCTGCTGCATTTGCGTACTCCAACACGGGAAACTTCGTGTCGGAGTTTTCTGCCGAAACGACGTGCGAACAATTGGGAAATGTCCCTATTAGCAATCCGCAGCGGCGACGGGTGTCCGCCGTTGATCCGTTCGTAACGCCGATCACGCCCACGAACACAATAAAAAAGCCCCGCCGCAAGGCGAGGCTTTTCGATTACAGATTTGGTCGGGGTAGCCGGATTCGAACCGACGACCACCAGTCCCCCAGACTGGTGCGCTACCAGGCTGCGCTATACCCCGGGTAGGCCGCGGATTATAGCGGCTTCGAACTCATCGGCGCAGCAGCACGAGGATTTCCTCGAGCTCCATCCGCACCTGCTTGATGATCTGCGTGCTCAGCGCACTCTCCTGCTTGGCCCCCTCGCCTTCCAGCCGCAGCCTGGCGCCGCCGATCGTGTAGCCCTGCTCGTACAGCAGGCCGCGGATCTGGCGGACCATCAGGACGTCGTGGCGCTGGTAGTAGCGGCGGTTGCCGCGGCGCTTGACGGGCTTCAGGCTCGGGAATTCGGTCTCCCAGTAACGCAGCACGTGCGGCTTCACGTCGCACAGCTCGCTCACCTCACCGATGGTGAAGTAGCGCTTGGCCGGGATGGCCGGCAATTCCTTGTTGCTGCCGGGGTCAAGCATTCCCCGCTCCCGTGTAAGCCTCGACGCGTTCCTTGAGCTTCTGGCCCGGCCGGAACGTGACCACGGTGCGCGCGGAGATCGGGATCTCTTCGCCGGTCTTGGGGTTGCGGCCCGGGCGCTGGTTCTTGCGACGCAGGTCGAAGTTGCCGAAGCCGGACAGCTTCACCTGGCGGCCGGCCTCGAGGGCCTCGCGCAGGGCATCGAAGAACGCGTCGACGAATTCCTTCGCCTCGCGCTTGTTGAGGCCGACCTCGTCGAACAACCGCTCGGCCATCTCTGCTTTGGTCAGTGCCATCTCGTCCCCCTAGACGATCAGACCCGCAACGCGGCGTGGTGGGAGTGCTGCAGCGCCGACACCACGTCGGTCACCACGGCATCCACGTCGCGGTCGGTCAGGGTGCGTGATTCATCTTGGAGAATCAAGCCCATAGCGAGACTCTTGAATCCCGATTCGACCCCCGCGCCGGCGTACCGATCGAACAGCACCAGATCGCGCAACGACGCGCCCGCGGCCGCTTCCACGGTGGCGCGCAGGTCGGCCCAGGAGACGGTTTCGGGGACGACGAACGCGAGGTCGCGGCGGACGGACGGGTACTTCGACAGCGGCCTGGCGCGCGCGATCGGCCGCGACAGCAAGGGCCCCAGCAGCAGCTCGAAGACCACCACCGGATGTTCCAGGTCCAGGGCGCGCTGCAGGGCCGGATGGAGTTGCCCGATCTCGCCGATCCGGACCTCGGTGCCATCGTCGTTGCGGCGATACACATCCGCCGAGCGGCCCGGGTGCAGCGAAGGCGTGTGCTCGGCGGGGCGACGGAACTCGAGCTTCGCGCCCGACAGCGCGGCCAGGCTTTCGATGTCGCCCTTCAGGTCGTGGAAGTCGACGTCGCGCGCCTTGCCGCCCCAGTGCTCGTCCGCCACGGGGCCGCACGCCACGCCGGCGACGAACGTCGCTTCGATCGGCGCGTCCCCGGCCTTGAACGGCTGCATGAAGATCTTGCCGAGCTCGAACAGGCGCACGCGCTTCTGCTGGCGCGCGAGGTTGCGCCCGAGGGCGGACACCAGGCCGGGCAGCAACGCCGTGCGCATCACGCCGAGTTCGGCGCTGAGCGGGTTGGCAAGGCGGACGGCGAGCTCCATCGCGTGCCACTTGGTGAGCAGCGCTTCGTCGACGAAGGCGTAGTTGACGGCTTCGAGGTAATCGCGCGAGGCCAGGTGGCGACGCACGGTGGAGGCTTCGACGCGCGTTTCCGTCGGCGCGGCCAGGCGCGTGCCGCCGCCGGGGAGCGTGGCGGGGATGTTGTCGTAGCCGACGATGCGCGCGATCTCTTCGATCAGGTCTTCTTCGATCGCGAGGTCGAAGCGGCGCGTCGGGGGCGTGACGGTCCAGCCGTCGTTGGACTTTGCAACGTCGAGGCCCAGCGCGCGGAGGATGCGTTCGACATCGGCGTCCGCGACTTGCATGCCAAGCACACGTGCGAGGCGTGCGCGACGCAACGTCACCGGCTTCGGCTGCGGCAGGTGTTCCGGCAACACGGCTTCGGTCACCGGGCCCGGCGCGCCGCCGGCGATTTCAACGATCAACCGCGTCGCAATCTCGATGGCCTGGCGCGGCAATTCCGGATCCACGCCGCGTTCGAACCGATGCCCCGCATCGGTGTGCAACCCAAGGCGACGCCCGCGCCCGATGATCGCGCTCGGCACCCAGTGCGCGGCTTCGAGGAACACGTTGCGCGTCGCGTCGGTCACCTTGGTGTCGGCGCCGCCCATGATGCCGCCGAGGGCGACGGCGCGGTCGTTGTCGGTGACGACGAGAAACTGGTCGTCCAGCGCGACATCGCGGCCATCGAGCAACTTCAGCGATTCATTGGCGCGCGCACGGCGCACACCGATGTCGCCCTTCAGCAGATCGCGATCGAACGCATGCATCGGCTGCCCGATTTCCAGCATCACGTATTGCGTGACGTCGACGAGCAGGCTGATCGGGCGGATGCCGCTGCGGCGCAAACGCTCGGCCATCCAGATCGGCGTGCGCTTCGTCGCGTCCACGCCTTCGATCACGCGGCCGACGAACCGCGGCACGTCGCTGCCGGCGCCGAGCGTGATCTTGAGCGCGGCGTCGTTGAGCGCGGGCATCGGCGTGGCGTCGAACGGCACGACTTCGCTGCCGAACGCGGCGGCCACGTCATACGCGATGCCGCGCACGCTGAAGCAATCGGCGCGATTGGGCGTGAGCTTGAGTTCGAAGCGCGCGTCCGGCAGGCCGAGGTAATCGGCGAGCGGCGTGCCGATCGGCGCGTCGTCGGGGAGTTCGAGCAAACCGGACGCATCGGCGTCCAGGCCGAGTTCCTTCGCCGAACACAACATGCCGTTGGAATCCACGCCGCGCAGCTTGGCGGCCTTGATCACCAGCGTGCCCACCTGCGTGCCGATGGTGGCCAGCGGCGCGACCAGACCGGGGCGCGCGTTGGGCGCGCCGCACACGATCTGCAGCATCTCGCTGCCGGTGTCGACCTTGCAGACCTGCAGCTTGTCGGCTTCGGGATGCTTCGCGCATTCGACGATGCGCGCGACGATCACGCCGTCGAGGTTGTCGCCGAGCGCTTCCATCTCCTCGACCTCGAGGCCGATGGCGGTGAGCGTGGCGGACAGTTGCTCGCGCGTGGCGTCGGTGCGCACGTGCTGGCGGAGCCAATTCTCGGGGAACTTCATCCTTGGACCCTCAAGCGAACTGGCGCAGGAAGCGCACGTCGTTGTCGAAGAAGCTGCGCAAATCGTCCACGCCGTAACGCAGCATCGCGAAGCGCTCCACGCCCAGGCCGAACGCGAAGCCGGTGTAGCGCTCCGGGTCGATGCCCACGTTGCGCAGCACGGTCGGATGGACCATGCCGCAGCCGAGCACTTCGAGCCAGCGCGTCGACCCGTCCGGCTGGTGCCAGGCGATGTCGACTTCGGCCGAGGGTTCGGTGAAGGGGAAGTAGCTCGGGCGGAAGCGCATGTCGAAGTCGCGCTCGAAGAACGCGCGGACGAATTCGGCGAGCGTGCCCTTCAGGTCGGCGAAGCTGGCGCGTTCGTCGATCAGCAGGCCTTCGACCTGGTGGAACATCGGCGTGTGCGTCTGGTCGCTGTCGCTGCGATACACCTTGCCCGCGGCGATCATGCGCAGCGGCGGTTGTTCGCCGCGCTTGATCAGGTCCTGCATGTAGCGGATCTGCACACCGGACGTGTGCGTGCGCAGCAGGCGACCATCGTCGAAATAGAACGTGTCGTGCATCGCGCGCGCCGGATGGTGCGGCGGGAAATTCAGCGCTTCGAAGTTGTGCCAGTCGTCCTCGATCTCCGGGCCGTCGGCGAGTTCGTACCCGAGGCGGCCGAAGATGTCGGCGATGCGTTCCAGCGTGCGCGACACCGGATGCAGGTTGCCGCGCGCGGCATGGCGGCCGGGCAGCGTGATGTCGATGGTTTCGGTGGCCAGGCGGGCGTCGAGCGCGGCGTCGTCGAGCGCGATCTTGCGGGCGGACAACGCCTCGCCGATCGCATCGCGCGCGCGGTTGATCGCTTCGCCGGCGGTCTTGCGTTGCTCGGGTGCCAGCGTACCCAGCGCCTTCAGTTGCGTGGTGACGCTGCCCTGCTTGCCGAGCAGCGCGACGCGCAGGTGTTCCAGCGCGTCGGGTGCGTTCGCACCGGCGATGTCGCGCAAGGCCTGTTGCAGCAGCGATTCGATTCCGTCCATCGCCATCCTTCCAGCAAATTTTTCGTGATCCCTGAAACGCAAATGGGGAAGGACTTGCGCCCTTCCCCATGCGTTGCTTCCCTTCGAAAGCCGCGCCTGGGGCGCGGACTTCGAGGTTGTTACGCCGCGAGCGCGCTCTTCGCCTTTTCAGCGAGCGCCGCAAAACCCACCGCGTCGTGCACGGCGATGTCGGCCAGCACCTTGCGGTCGAGGGTGATGCCGGCCTTCAGCAGGCCGTTCATGAAGCGGCTGTAGCTCATGCCGTTGATGCGGGCCGCGGCGTTGATGCGCGTGATCCACAGCGAACGGAAATTACGCTTCTTCTGCTTGCGGCCGATGTAGGCGTACTGCAGGGCCTTCGTGACCGCCTGCTTGGCGACGCGGAAGACCTTGCGGCGGGCGTGGTAGTAGCCCTTGGCCTGCTTCAGGATTTTCTTGTGTCGACGGCGGGCCGTCACACCACGTTTGACTCGTGCCATTTGTCAGCCCTCCTCAGAGATACGGAAGCATGCGGTCCAGACGGCCCGCGTCCTCGGCACGAACGTGGTTCGTCTGCCGGAGGTTGCGCTTCCGCTTGGTCGCCTTCTTGGTGAGGATGTGGCTCTTGTTGGCGTGGCCGCACTTGTACTTGCCGGAAGCAGTCTTCCGGAAGCGCTTGGCCGCCGCCCGATTGGTCTTGATCTTGGGCATTGGGGTATCCGTTCGAAATCTGTCACTGGCCCGGGCGGTGGCTCGCGCCACGCTTTCCGTCCTGCCCTTGCCGGTCGTAAGCCATTGATCCGGATGGATCAAGGCGGGTCCTGGTGCTGCATGAAACAACCCCGGACGAGCCGGGGCCGCGCATTATGCAGGGGCCTGCGCCCCAACACAATGAATTTGCTTGGGTTTTCCGGCCTGAATGGCCGGAACCCTCAGGTCTTCTTCTTGGGGGCGATCATCATGACCATCTGGCGGCCTTCCAGGCGCGGCCGCGACTCGATCACGATGTCCTCGCCAAGGTCGGTCTCGATCCGCTTGGCCATCTGCTGGCCCAGTTCCTGGTGGCTCATCTCGCGGCCACGGAAACGGATGTTGACCTTGATCTTGTCGCCCTCTTCCAGGAAGCGGCGCATGTTGCGCAGCTTGATCTGGTAGTCGCCCTCGTCCGTGACGGGGCGGAACTTCACTTCCTTGATCTCGACCTGCTTCTGCTTCTTCTTCGCAGCAGCCGCCTTCTTTTGCGTCTCGAACTTGAACTTGCCGAAGTCCATGATGCGGCACACCGGCGGATCGGCGTTGGGCTGGATTTCCACCAGGTCCATGCCTTCGTCCTCGGCCATCCGCAGCGCTTCGTCGCGCGTCAGGACGCCGATCATTTCGCCGTCGCTGCCGATGACGCGCACGCGGGGTACGCGGATTTCGCTGTTCTTTCGATTCTGCTTTTCGGGCGTGCTGATGTCGCAATCTCCAACGTGGAATGATCCGGCCGCGCGAGGGAACGCGACCGGGCCTTTGAATGCTTACGCTGCTGCGGATGACTCGTCGCGCAGGCGCTGCGCGAAGTCGGCGATGGACATGGTGCCCAGGTCTTCGCCACCGCGCGTGCGCACGGCGACTGCGCCGTTTTCCTTCTCGCGGTCCCCGACCACCAGCAGGTACGGCACGCGCTGCAGCGTGTGCTCGCGGATCTTATAGCCGATTTTCTCGTTCCGCAAATCGGCGTCGACCCGGAAGCCTTGATTCGTAAGGGTTTTCCGAACCTCGGCCACCCAGTCTGCCTGCGCGTCGGTGATGTTCATGACGACGGCCTGCACCGGGGCCAGCCACGGCGGGAAATGGCCGGCGTGGTGCTCGATCAGGATCCCGATGAAACGCTCCATCGACCCCACGATCGCCCGGTGCAGCATGACCGGGTGGCGCTTGGCGCTGTGTTCGTCCACGTACTCGGCGCCCAGGCGGCCCGGCATCATGAAATCGACCTGCATCGTGCCCAGCTGCCAGGTGCGGCCGATGGCGTCCTTGAGGTGGTACTCGATCTTCGGGCCGTAGAAGGCGCCCTCGCCCGGCAGTTCCTCCCATTCCACGCCGGCGGCGCGCAGGGCCGAGCGCAGGGCGTCCTCGGCCTTGTCCCAGGTGGCGTCGTCGCCCAGGCGGGGCTCGGGGCGCAGCGCGATCTTCAGCTGCACGTCCTGGAACCCGAAGCGGGCGTACACGTCCATCGCCTGCTTGTGGAAGGCGGTGACCTCGGCCTCGATCTGGTCCTCGGTGCAGAAGATGTGCCCGTCGTCCTGCGTGAAGCCGCGCACGCGCAGGATGCCGTGCAGCGCGCCCGAGGGTTCGTTGCGATGGCACGCGCCGAATTCGCCGTAGCGGATCGGCAGGTCGCGGTAGCTGTGCAGGCCGTGGTTGAACACCTGCACGTGGCCCGGGCAGTTCATGGGCTTGACCGCGTACGTGCGCTTCTCCGATTCGGTGAAGAACATGTTGCTCTGGTAGTTGTCCCAGTGGCCCGAGCGCTTCCACAGCGACACGTCGAGGATCTGCGGGCAACGTACTTCCTGGTAGCCGCTGTCGCGGTACACGCCGCGCATGTACTGCTCGACGACCTGCCAGATCGACCAGCCCTTCGGATGCCAGAACACCAGGCCCGGCGCTTCTTCCTGCAGGTGGAACAGGTCCTGCTGCTTGGCGATCTTGCGATGGTCGCGCTTCTCGGCCTCTTCCAGCTGCGTCAAATACGCCTTGAGGTCCTTGTCGTTCAACCACGCGGTGCCGTAGATGCGGCTGAGCATCTGGTTGTTCGAATCGCCGCGCCAATACGCGCCGGCCACCTTCATCAACTTGAAAGCGCGCAGCTTGTCCGTGCCCGGCACGTGCGGGCCGCGGCACAGGTCGGTGAACTCGCCCTGCGAATACAGCGAGAGGTCTTCCGTCGCGGGGATCGATTCGATGATCTCCGCCTTGAAGTGTTCGCCCATGCCCTTGAAGAACGCCACGGCGTCGTCGCGCGACTTGACGCTGCGCGACACGGGCTGCGCTTCCTTCACGATCTTCTGCATCTCCGCTTCGATCGCCGGCAGGTCTTCCGGCGTGAACGGGCGCTCGTAGGCGAAGTCGTAATAGAAGCCGTTGTCGATCACCGGGCCGATGGTGACCTGCGCGCCGGGGAACAAGCGCTGCACCGCCTGCGCCAGGAGGTGCGCCGTGGAGTGGCGCAGCACGTCGAGGGCGTCGGGATGCTTGTCGGTGACGATCTCGAGCGAGGCGTCGTGGTCGATGCGGAAACTGGTGTCCACCAGCTTGCCGTCGACCTTGCCGGCCAGCGCGGCCTTGGCCAGGCCCGCGCCGATGGAGGCGGCGACGTCGGCGACGGAAACGGGATGGTCGAAATTGCGGACGCTGCCATCGGGCAGCGTGACGGCGACGGCGTGCTGGACTTCTGCGTTCATGGCTCGGAGCACCGGGAAATGTGGCAAGGGCTGGAAACGAAAAAAGCGCCCGAAGGCGCCTGCAGACCAGCCAGCGACTCGGACGGGATCAAATGTGGGCGTCGGTAGTGCTCATGTCGCACGCTCGGCCAGCGTTTCCGCGGGCCACCTCGTTCTGTCGTTTGGATGCCACGCCGTGGAAGCGTGGTGGGCGGTACAGGTTTCGAACCTGTGACCCCTACCATGTCAAGGTAGTGCTCTACCGCTGAGCTAACCGCCCGTGTTGCCCCTCGGCGACGAAGCCGCCAAGGGGCGCGAAGTGTAGCCCAGCCCTAACGCCACCGACAACCGGTCACTGCGCCGGATCCGGGCGCAATGCACCGCCCGTCCTGCGGGACTCGACGATCCACATGCGGATCCGGGTCACGGGCAGCGAAGCGCCGGAGGCCTGGTCGACCTCGAAGTCGAAATATTCCGACCCTTCGCGCTTGTCGTCGCCCAGGATGTGGGGGGCGCTGAACTGCACGAACTGCTGCCCTTCGGGAATCGTGACCGTCCCGCTCTCCGCGTCGAAGTCCTCGCCTGCGTGCGCCGTGCCGTCCACGAGCCGGTAATGGAACGTCGTACCGCCGACGGGCGCCGGCGCGCTGAGGTACGCCGAGACGAAGAAGTAGCCGTGGTACTCCGACGTCGGCGCCTCCATGCTCCAGTTGCCGCAACACCAGCGCAGCGTGGGCAGCGTCGACAACTGGACGTCGAATGTCGTGTCCTGGCGCAGGTCGAACAGGTAGTACGAGTAAGGCAGGAACGGCTTCGCGTTGCCTGCCACCGGCAGCGCGTCCGGCATCATCACGTGCAGCGCCCCGCCCGTGACCACGCGCCACGAATAGGAGAAGTCCGGCGGCGACACGGCCACCGGGTGTTCGACCATGTGGTTGACCACGCCGTCGCGCAGGGTCAGCTGCACCGGTCCGGTGGGCAACGCCATGCCCGGCGGCGCACGCAGGCGGCCGGTCACCACGACACCGCGCTCCGCACGCAGGTCGTAGGCCGTGTCCCGGAGCACTTCGTTGAAGCGGGCACGCGGCGTGACGAACGTCGCCGCCATCGATGGTTGGATCACCAGCGGCGCGCCCGGCGAGGCGGGGATCGAATAGCGGAAATCCGGCGGCGCGACGCGCAGCACGGCGCTCGACCACGGGTTGTCGCCGATGCCGGTGACCGTCAGGTCGAACGACGTCGCAGGCGGCGTCACGTTGGCGGGAAACACCACGCGGCCCTTCACCGACGGGCGCGGATCGTCGTTGGCGATCGTGACCACGGCATCGGCATCGTGGATCGCGTACCCGGACGACGTCGCGATGTGCAGGAGCACGGTTTCGTCGGGTTCGATCGCATCGTCCGCGAGGACCTCGAACGCGAACGTCGCTTCGCGTTGTCCCTCCTCGATGACGATCGACGAGGCGTACGGCGTCGTGTAATCCACGCCCGGCGTCGCCGTGCCGCCCGTGACCGAGACCTGCACCGTGACGCCGCCGACCGGCGCCTTCGCGGAGAGCCGGATCGGCACCCAGCCCGTGCGCGTGCCGTCCGCGGCTTCGAGCATTTCCACGTCGGCGATCGACAGCGTGTTCGGCGGTCCGCGGAAGGCGGCGATGGAAGGCGCCATGCGGTTGAGGCTTTGCACGTTGTCGGTGTCGTCGGGCAGGCCGCAGGGCTGGCCGGCGCATCGCGTGGACGCGGGATTTGAGAAGAAGGGGATCGACGGCTGGCCGTGCGCGTACGCCATGATCGTCGCGAATTCCGGCGTGGCGCGCCCGAACGAATACACGTACGCCCCGTGGCTGAGGTCGCCTTCGTACGACGTCGCGGTGCCGCGGTCGTGCATGGACCCCATCAGGTGGGCGAGTTCGTGCGCCAGGGTATTCGCCCAGCACGGATCCACGTCCACGACGCTGTAGGCGTAGGTGGCCGCCAGGTTGCTGCTGCGCGCGAGCTCGGCGCCGCCGAGCCAGGCGATGCCGCAGGACCCATCGAAGTCGTGGTATGGGCGCACCAGCGTGACCAGGTCGGCGCCGTAGCTGTCGCGCATCGCCTCCAGGTCGACGCCCGGCACGCGTCCGTAGCTCATGTCGTTGAGGATCTTGCTGTTGGTGTCCGTGTCCGGCACCGCCAGTTGCTGCACGCCCACGGCGTTGAGCCGTACGCGCGAGCCGCTGTCGACGTGGCTCTGGTTGGCGACGGCGAACAGGTTCGCCATCTCGGTCTGCACGGCGGACACGCTGCCGCGCTTGGTGACGAGGTCCGGCGAATAGAACGCCAGCACGTCGATCTGCACGGGCGTGGTTTCGGGCGGCGCGGCAGCCGTCGAAATGACGGGCGTGACCACCGAAATCGGCGCATCGCCGACGAGGCGCGTGCGGCCGCGCGCGTCCGGGCGCACGCCGTCGACGACCGCGCGCGGCGGTTCGGGACTGGGGTCGCGCGGTGGCACGAGGAAGTCCGGCGCGACGTCGAGCCCCGGCTTGCCTTCGGGCACCATCCCGCCCGAAGGCGCGATGGAGACGACGCCGCCGGGACCGGTGGTCACCTGCATCGTGCGGCCGTCGGGCGTGGGCAGCACGCCGAAAACCGCGTCGCCGCCGAACGTGAGCACCATCGGCTGTGCACCGAACGGCGTCTGCACGCGCCCCACGAGCGACCAGTGCCCGTGTGCATCGGTTTCCTGGCGTTCGATGCGCACCGGATAGCTGTCGCCATCGGCGAGCGTCACGCGCAGTTCGCCATCGTGCAGCGCCCGGCGCGCCAGGCTGGCATCCAGCGCGATGCGTTGCGGGGCACGCGGTGTCGTCAATGCCGGCACGCGCAATGCGGGGCGCGACGATGACGTGGCGACGATCTCGCCGGTGCCCGCCCGAACGGGCGCTTCATTCCGATGGCCGAGTCCCCACCCGACGATCCCCACGCACGCAAACACCCCGGCCCACAGGGCCGTCCCCTTCCATCGCATCATGCGCAACATTCCCCTGGTTCCCCGCCGCGCAGGATAACGTCAGGCACCTGCGTGCGGGAGGGGCGAACTGGGACGCGCGCCCGACTTCAGGTCGCCAGGCTGGCGTCCTTGAGCTTGCGGATCTGGTCGCGCACGCGCGCGGCGTCCTCGAACTCCAGGTCGCGCGCGTGCTGGTACATCTTCGCTTCCAGCGCCTTGAGCTTCGCCGCGGCCTGCGCGGGGTTGAGCACCGTGTAGTCGGCGTTGTCCTCGGCCACGGCGGCGGCGGTGCGGCCCTTGCCCTTCTTGCGTTCGCCGCCCGGTTCGGTGCGCGCGCCTTCCAGGATGTCGACGATGGGCTTGGCGACGGAGCGCGGCACGATCCCGTGCTCGGCGTTGTATTCCACCTGGCGCGCGCGGCGGCGATCGGTTTCGTCGATGGCGTGCTGCATCGACTTGGTGATGCGGTCGGCGTAGAGGATCGCCTTGCCGCGCAGGTTGCGCGCGGCGCGGCCGATGGTCTGGATCAGCGACCCGCCGGACCGCAGGAACCCTTCCTTGTCGGCATCGAGGATCGCCACCAGCGAGACCTCCGGCATGTCGAGGCCTTCGCGCAGCAGGTTGATGCCCACCAGCACGTCGAACTTGCCGAGGCGCAGGTCGCGGATGATCTCCACGCGCTCCACGGTGTCGACGTCCGAATGCAAATACCGCACGCGGATGCCGTGTTCGCCGAGGTATTCGGTGAGGTTTTCCGCCATGCGCTTGGTCAGCGTGGTGACCAGAACTCGGTCGCCCATCGCGATGCGCAGGTTGGCTTCGCTCAACAGGTCGTCGACCTGCGTGGCGACGGGGCGGATCTCGACGACGGGATCGATCAGGCCCGTGGGGCGCACGACGAGTTCGACGACTTCCCCGTTGGATTCGCGCAATTCGTACGGGCCCGGCGTGGCGGACACGTACACGCTGCGCGGCGAACGCAATTCCCATTCCTCGAACTTCAGCGGGCGGTTGTCGAGCGCCGACGGCATGCGGAACCCGAACTCCACCAGCGTTTCCTTGCGCGAGCGGTCGCCCTTGTACATCGCGCCGATCTGCGGGACGGTCACGTGCGATTCGTCGACGATCAGCAGCGCATCCGGCGCGAGGTAATCGAACAGGCACGGCGGCGGCTCGCCGGGCATGCGCCCGGTGAGGTAGCGGGAATAGTTTTCGATGCCGTTGCAGTAGCCGACTTCCGACAGCATCTCCAGGTCGTACTGGGTGCGCTGCTGCAGGCGCTGGGCTTCGACCAGCTTGTTCTGCGCGTACAGCTGCTCCAGGCGCTCGCGCAGTTCGGCCTTGATGCCTTCCACCGCGTTGAGCACGGTGGGGCGCGTGGTGACGTAGTGCGACTTCGGGTAGATCGTGTAGCGCGGCACCTTGCGCATCACCTCGCCCGTCAGCGGATCGAAGAGGGACAGCGTTTCGATCTCGCCGTCGAACAGCTCGATGCGCAGCGCTTCCATGTCGCTTTCGGCCGGGTGCACGTCGATGGTCTCGCCGCGCACGCGGTAGTGGCCGCGCTGCAGTTCGAATTCGTTGCGCGTGTACTGCATCTCGGTGAGGCGGCGGATCAGCTCGCGCTGGTCGATGCGCTCGCCCCGCACCATGTGCAGGACCATGTTGAAGTATTCGTTCGGGTCGCCCAGGCCGTAGATCGCCGACACGGTGCACACGATGATCGCGTCGCGGCGTTCCAGCAGCGCCTTGGTGGCGGACAGGCGCATCTGCTCGATGTGTTCGTTGATCGAGCTGTCCTTCTCGATGTACGTGTCCGACGAAGGCACGTAGGCCTCCGGCTGGTAGTAGTCGTAGTAGCTGACGAAATACTCGACCGCGTTGTGCGGGAAGAACGCCTTGAACTCGCCGTACAGCTGCGCGGCCAGCGTCTTGTTGGGCGCCATCACCAGCGTGGGTTTCTGCACCGCCTGGATCAGGTTGGCGACCGTGTAGGTCTTGCCCGAACCGGTGACGCCGAGCAGCGTCTGCTTCGCCAGGCCCGATTCGAAGCCCTGCACCAATTTCTCGATCGCCTGCGGCTGGTCGCCCGCGGGCGTGTACGGCGCGACGAGCTGGAACTTCGTGTGGTCGGACGGTGGTTCGGGTCGCGGCATCGGGTGCGATCGGTTCTGGAACGGGAAGCGGGCGAGTGTAGCCCCGGGGTCATGAAGCCTGACGCGCTGGCGGGGGATCTCCTGACACGGTGTGGCAGCAATGTCCGATGGGGCGGAGGCGGCGCGGTGCGTAGCGTTCATCGGCATGAAGCCGCCCTGCCCCCGATCCCGCAACCGCTTGCCCGTCGCGGGCGTGTCGATGATCGAAGTGATGATCGCCGTCGCGGTGCTGGGGGTGCTGGCGGCCGTGGCACTGCCGGTGTTCGACGGCGCGCGCGAGGCCACGCGGAGCGGCACGGCGCAGCAGGCGCTGGCGGCGAGCGTGTTGCTGGCGGCCAGCCGGGCGGCGTCGGGCGCGCAGGACGTCGTCGTGTGCCCCGGCGTGCCGCATGCGTGCGGGGGCGGGATCGACTGGCATCGCGGGTGGATCGCCTATGCCGACGCGGATGGCGATCGCGTCCACGATGCGGGGGAATCGTTGCTGCAGCAGGTCGGGCCGCTGGGCGGCAAGGTGCGCCTGCGCAGCACGATCGGGCGCACGCGGCTGGTGTTCCAGCCCGATGGCAGCAGCGCGGGGACGAACACCACCTTCACCCTGTGCGACGGGCGCGGCACGGGGCACGCGACGGCGCTGGTGCTCAATAACGCGGGGCGATTGCGCGCTGCTGCGCCGGACGCGGGCGCGGCGCGTGCGTGCGTGGATGCGCAATGAAGCGCGCACCTGGACCGCAAAAACGAAAGGCCAGCCTGGTGGCTGGCCTTTCGCGGAATCTGGCGCCCGAAGTTGGACTCGAACCAACGACCCCCTGATTAACAGTCAAGTGCTCTAACCGGCTGAGCTATTCGGGCGGGGGCGCGTATTTTGGGCCGCCCGCCCGGGTGCGTCAATCCGTCAGATGCATGTTTCTTGCTGCATCCGCATCAGGGCGCCAGCCACGACTTGGTCCACGTGCCCGTTTCGAAGTAGTAGTTGTTGCCCTGCTTCGTGGCCGTGCACGCCGTCAGGACCGCCTTGATCGGGCTTCCCGACTGCTCCGCGAGGGTCACGGTGATCGTGCCGTTCTTCGGCAGGGCGGTGAACGAGATCGTGGTGGTTTCCGTGGCCTTCGTGTCGTTGACCGGGAGGCCGATGCTCGCGCCCGTCCCGCCGGTAACGCCAGTCACGACGTAGTTGCGGAACGAAGGCACGTCGATGTTCGCGTTCTGGCCGTTGGTGGCGATGGTGACGGCCGATCCGTTGTACGTGCACTGCACGCTGCCCAGCACGGTGCTGGCCGCGGTGGCGATCGTCGTTTCCTGCCAGTAGTGCTCGAGGCGGATCGAACCCGCCGCGGGCAGCGCGGAGTTGGTGGAGCAGCGACGGTTGCCCGAGGTCGGCTTGACGCACTCGCCGGTGTCGCTGGCGATCACGTAGAAGGCGTACGGGTTGGTGCCGCCACCGGACAGCGCGATGTAGAACTCGTCGCCGGTCGGCGGCGTGGTGGCGCCGCCCACCGTGTACGCCTGCAGGTCGCTGACCAGGGGTTCGTCGCCCAGCTTGTCGGTCGCGGCCGGGATGATCGAACTCACCGCGACGCCGGAGTTGGACGTGCGCACCGAGGCGGTGTTGTTCGACGTGCCGACCTTGACGCCGTACGCGCGACCGCCCGAAGGCTGCGACGGATTGAGCGACAGCAGGTTGCCGGTGTTGACGGCGAGCACCGTGTCGTCGGACGCATCCCAGTCGGCGATTTCGGTCATGTTGACCGTGGTGAACGGCAGGTACGGCAGCACGCAGTCCGGCAACGTGGAGCTGCCCGCGGCGCACTGGCCCTGCGCGCGCTTGTCGGCCAACGCCTTGGCCAGCGTTTCGCGTGCCTGCTTTTCAAGATGGTCGACGTACAGGCCACGGGCATGCAGGTAGCGATAGTCCGTGGTGGACGGCGTGCTGATCGTGATCGTGGCCGGGTTGTTGAGGCCGCGCGCGGAGTCGTCGTACATCGACTGCGCGTTGGTCGGCGCGCTCGCGGACGTCCCGTCGTACTGCTTGAGGTAGTCCTTGACGTAGGTGGTGTACGCCGTGGTGGCGGCGGTCGTCGGCAGGCCGGTCTTGGCCTGGACGCCCTGCACCGTTTCGGTTTCCAGCAGGCCGAACTGGCGCGAATACATGTCGGCCGCCGTGCGCCAGAACCCGTCGACGCGGATGATGCGGCACGAGTCGACGTACGTGGACGAGGTGGTGTTGCCCGCGTTGACGAGCTGGTTGGAGCCGTTGAGGTCGTACTTCTGGTACGTGGTGCCCGTGGCTTCCGGATCGAACTTCGCGTTGGTGCTGTCCGCCGGGTTGTCGTGGTGGTCGCGGCAGCATTCCTGGCACAGCGGGCTCTGCGAGACACCCGCCTTCGGGCCGGACGCGTACTGCTGGCCCGGCGCGGTGGTGGCGGTGTCCGGGATGTACACGTCGTAGCGCTTGCCGGTCCACACGGCCGGCCATTGCGACGCGCGATAGATCTCGCCGAGGTTGTTGCCGCCCGCGCCGTACTGGCACGTGCACTTGAGCACTTCGGTTTCGATGCGCTGCTGGATGACGGCCATCGTGCCCGACGGCGTGTAGGTGAGCACGTTGAACTTGGTGCCGACCAGCTGCTGGTTGTTGTTGCGGCCCACGAGTTCCGGCGTCGGGTTGGACGCGGCGGTCGAGTCACCGTTGCCCAGCGCGATCGGGATCATGCCGGCGGTGGTGGGATCGGCCTGGCGCACGACCGGCGACTTCGGCGGCGCGTTGCCGGAATTGTTGTCGACGAGCGGATTGTTGACGTCCAGCGCGAGCGGGCTGAGCGAGGTGCTCATGTTGGCGCTGCGCGCCTGGCCCTGCGCGTCGGTCCATGCCGCGGTGACGGTGATCTGCTTGAACTCCGCCTTGCTGGGCGCCACCGGCGCGCCGGCACCGAACGCGCTGCCGTTGGCGAGGCCGCCGTACTGCGTGACGGTGCGCGTGAGCGTGAGGTTGCCTAGGCCCGCTTCGCAGGCGGTCACTTCCACCGCGTTGAGCACGGTGAGGTCGGAGCAATCCGGGTTGGTCGCCGTGATCGGCGCGCCCAGCGACGCGACGGTGGTGTATGACGTGGACCGTTGCGTGTCGAGGTCCGCCTCGAGCAGCGCGACCACGCGCGACCGGATCTTGGCGTCCGCCGAGTTGCGCGCCAGCGCGCCCTGCAACGCGGCGAGCGCGAGCAGGCCGGTCGCGAGCAGCACGACGGCGAGGAGCACTTCGAGCAGCGAGAAACCGCGGGCCCGGGCGCGAAGAGTGTGTGTGCGAGTCATGTCCATGCTCCGCTCAGTAGGTCAACCGGTCGGTCCACGCGCCGGGGAGGTTGGAAGTCTTGGGCGGAATGCTGCCGGCGAAATTCTTGAACACGTCGCCGCTGTAGATGATCGCGGCGGTGCCGTTGGCCTTGTCGATCTTGCCCTGCACGACGACCGCGCCGTACACGGTGGCGCCGGCGTTCATGTCGAGCGTGGCCGTGCCGCCGGTGGCGGGATCGAGCTTGTCCGCGGTGTGGTCGTGCGCGCCGTTGAGCGGATGCTTGGCCGGCGTGGCGGCCGGCGTGCGCATGAACACCAGGCCGAACACGCGGCCCTGGATGCGCGCGTTGCCGTCGATCACCAGCACGACCGGCTTGGCCGGCGTGCCGACCTGCGTGTTGGAGCCGATGTTGCAGTTGGTCTGGCACCAGACGATGCCGGACAGCGAGGAGGACGGATAGCCGCCGCCCCACGTCTGGCTCGGATCCATCAGGCTCTGCGCCGTGCCGTCGCGCGGCAGGATGTACGTGGCGTTCTTGTAGAGGAACGCTTCGTCGGCATCCAGGTTCACCGTGGCCATCGTGGTCGGCGAGGTGTACTGCACCGCCGGGACCAGCGTTTCGCAGAAGAAGTCGCCGTTGGTGTCCATGCGTGCGTTGACGCCGAAGACGTAGCCGAACAGGTCGCACGGGAATTCGGATGCCACGACGTCCGCGTTGACGCCCTTGCCGTTGGTGCCGGTGCTGCCGTCGACGTCGAGGATGTCCATGCCCTCGTCCTGCTGGTTGCCGGACTTGTCGTAGGACAGGCTGACGTCGCCGTTGCAGCCGCAGGTGTCGCACAGCACCACGCCGCTCGTGTCGAGCGTGGGCGGCGCGTTGTTCTTGGCGCCGTAGCGGTAGAACTCGTCGGCGTAGCAGGTGTTGGGCGTACCGGTCTTGGTGATGTCCTTGCGCGTCCACACCGACACCGGCACGCCGGGGCCGCCGCCGTTGGGATTGGTGACGAGTTGCAGGCCGCCGGTGACGTCCACGCTGCCGGACGCGATGACCGGCGGCATGTTCATGTTCGGCTGGAAGATCTGGTACTGGCCCAGCATCTGCGACACGGTGGTGCGCGTGCCTTCGGTCTCCGTCTGGCCCAGGCCCGCGATGCTGACGAAGTTGTAGACGTAGGTGCTGCTCTGCTCCGACGCAACGGTGGTGCAACGCGTCGGATCGCCCGGGGCGGTCGGCAGCGCGATGCGGCACAGCACGACGCCGACGCCGTAGGCCACGTTGTTGAAGTTGCCGACGGTGGTGATGCGCGCCGGGGCGCTGCCGCCGGTCAGCACGCTGCCGAGCGGCAACATGCGCTGGTCGAGCAGGTCGTTGCTGATGCCGTCGCCGTTGACGTCGCCCGGCGTGCTGCCGTTGACCCAGTAGTACATCGTGTCGCGTCGGCCGGCGTCCGGGATGGAGCCGCACGGGAACTGCGTCTTGTCCGCCAGGTCGATGCAGCGCGCCCAGTTGCCGGACGTGGCGAGCAGCGACGTCGGCTTGAGGCGGAAGTATTCCGCGCCCTGCGAGACGCCGGCCTCGGCCACTTCGGAAATGATCTTGGCGCGCGCGTCGTTGCCCGACGAGCGTTGCTCGAACAGGCCGACGTTGAGCGTGAGCAGCGTGATCACGCTGGCCAGCAGCAACAGGATGACCGCGACGAGCAGCGCGTTGCCGCGCGCGTGGCGTTGCGGGGTGAAGTTGCGATTGCGGGTCATCGTCGACTCCTGCGATGTCTCGTGCGTGTCCATCAGGTCCCGTTGGACCGGATGGAAATGGTCTGGCGGATCGTCTTGGTGGTGATGGCCATCGACGGCGTGGCACCCATGTAGGCCGGCGGGTTGCGCAGGCGGCCCGTCATCAGGATGTCGATGCGCCGCGCGTTGCCGCCCGGGTTGGTGAAGGTGAGGCTGGTGATCTCGATGCCGTTGGTGTTGAGCACCGTGCCCGCGGCGGCGCACGTGGCGGCGGCGGCGGTGGCCTGGCGCACCAGCACGACCTTGCCCGCGTTCAACCGGATCGCGCGGAAATTGGTGGTGCCGCCGGCGATGTCTTCGGCATACGAGTAGCGCGCGCAACCCGCCGTCGAGACATCGACGTTGGAGAAGGGATTGGTGACCGTGCCGCCCTGGTTCACCGCGGCGATCGGATCGGCCAGGCCGCGCGCGCGGCGCAGGTCGTTGGCGACCAGCGACATCGTGGCGCGCAGTTCCTGGTTGAGGCGCGTGGACAGCACGGTTTCGCTGTTGGCGCGGATCAGGCTGAAGATGAAGGCGAGCACCGCGGACACCACCAGCAGGCCGAGCACGATGGCGACCATCATCTCGACCAGGGTGAAGCCGCGTGCGTTGCGCGGCGACGGAAGCGCGCGACGGATCAGCATGTCGGATACCCCAGGATGTTGCCGGACTTGCTGCAGACGGAGGCCTGGCCCAGCGGCGAGACGCTCACCGTGAGCACGTAGCGCCCCGACTGCGACGTGAGATCGAAGCTGCTGGCATCGGCATCGCCGGTGAAGGCGTCGGAGCGCGCACCGAGGCGGCCGTCGAACACGAGTTCCGACGCGGCGGAGCTGAGCGTCACGCCGGGATGCTGCACGTTGCCGATCACCATCTCGCGGCTGTCGACCATGCACGCGCTGGCCTGCGTGCAATCGCACGCGACCGGGGCACCCGTCTGGCTGCCGACGGTGGGCGTTGCCGCCTGGTTGGCGCCGAGGCACCACGTGGCGCCGGTGCCGGTGGTGGACAACGACACGCTGCGATCGAACTTGACCGCGACCTGCCGCGCCTGCCCGATCTGGTTGACCACCGAATCCGCGGCGCCGCGCACGCGCGCCTTGTCCAGATAGGTGATGAAGCTCGGTGCCGCGAGCGCGGAGAGGACGATGAAAACGGCGACCGCGACCATCAGCTCCAGGAGCGTGAAGCCGTCTTGCGCAGTACCGGATTGGCGTTGCATGGCGCGCATGGGCCGAAGCCCTCCCCCTGAGTTCGATCGCAGTCTCACGTAGGTCCCGGCCCCGTTTCCAGCGCTTACCGATGAGTGGGAAGTCCGATGGGGCCAACGGTTTTGCGCCCCGAAGGGCACCGGCGTAGCATCGCAGCGGGACTACAGGGGAAAACCGTGATGCACGCCACACGTTCGAAGGCCAGGCGCCCGAAGGGCTTTACGCTGATCGAGTTGATGATCGTGGTCGCGGTCATCGCGATCCTGGCGATCATCGCGATTCCCCAGTACGTCGAGCATGTCCGCAAGGGCAAGCGCGCGGAGGCGATGCAGGCGATCGGCGACATGCAACTGCGCGAAGAACGCTGGCGCGCCGACAACCCGACGTATGGCACCCTGGACCAGTTGACCGGCAATGCCGCGAACAGCACCGCGTACAACGCGTCGCTGAAGTACTACACGGTCAGTACGACCATCGTCGCGGCAACCGCCCCGACGACTTACGTCCTGACGGCGACCCGCAAGGGCGACCTTGCCAATGACCCCCGCTGCGCCAATTTCGTCCTCACGATGGCAGCGGGCATCGCGACCAAGGGCATGAGCGACAGCAACAACGTGGATTACTGCTGGCGCCAGTAAGCCGTAAGCCGCTAGTGGTGCCGCCGCTCGGCGGCACCTTCGCTTCAGGCCGCCACGCTCACGACAGCACGCGATAGCACGGCCGGTATTCGCCGGCGATCTTCATGCGGCGCTGTTCGACGAACGCCCGGAGCAACGCATCGAGCGCCTGCATCATGTCGGCGTCGCCGTGGATCTCGAACGGCCCGCGCTCCTCGATGCGGCGCAACCCGTCTTCCTTGACGTTGCCGGCGACGATGCCGGAGAACGCGCGGCGCAAATCCGCGGCGAGTTCGTGCGGCTTGCGCCCGTGGTGCAGGTCGAGCGCGGCCATCGCTTCGTGCGTCGGCACGAACGGCTTCTGGAATTCCAGCGGCACCGTCATCGACCAGTTGAAGTAGAACGAATCCTTGTGCGCGATGCGGTACTCGCGCACCTTGCGCACGCCCGCCGACATCCGCTTGGCCACCTTCGCCGGATCGCCCACGATAATCTCGTAGCGCGACGTGGCCGCATCACCCAGGGTAAGGCGCAGGAAGTGGTCGATCTGTTCGAAGTACGGCGCCGATGCGGTCGGGCCGGTGAGGATCAGCGGGAACGGCAGGTCCGCGTTCTCCTCGCGCAGCAGGATGCCGAGCAGGTACAGGATTTCTTCCGCCGTGCCCACGCCGCCGGGGAACACGATGATGCCGTGGCCCATGCGCACGAACGCTTCGAGGCGCTTCTCGATGTCCGGCATGATCACGAGGTGGTTGACGATCGGGTTCGGCGATTCGGCCGCGATGATGCCCGGCTCGGTGATGCCGATGTAACGCGTCTTGCGACGGCGCTGCTTGGCGTGCGCGATCGTCGCGCCCTTCATCGGGCCCTTCATCGCACCCGGGCCGCAGCCCGTGCAGATGTCCAGGCCGCGCAGGCCGAGTTCGTAACCGACCTGCTTGGTGTAGACGTATTCGTCGCGGCCGATCGAATGGCCGCCCCAGCAGACGACGAGGTTGGGATCCGTCGGATGCAGCACGCGCGCGTTGCGCAACAGGCCGAACACGGCGTCGGTGATGCCGGGGCCGCTTTCGAGGTCGCGGTCTTCGTGCAGTTCGATCGCGGTGTAGGCCAGGTCGCGCACGACGGCGAACAGCAGCTCCGCGACGCCGCGGATGATCTCGCCGTCGACGAACGCCATCGCCGGTGCGTGGTGCAGGTCGATGCGCACGCCGCGATCCTGCTGCAGCACCTGGATGTCGAAATCGGGATAGAGCTCCTGCGCCGCGCGCGGATCGTCCGACGCGCTGCCGCTGGTGAGCACGGCGAGCGCGCAGCGACGCAGCAGGTCGTGCATGCCGCCGGAGGAAGCGTCGCGCAGGCGCGCGACTTCGGCGCGCGACAACACGTCGAGGCCGCCGCGCGGATAGATGCGCGCGTTGACCGTGGGCAGGAGGGTGTCGTTGTGGACGGCCGGCTGTCCGGCGTCGGTGTGGTCGTGTGGATTCATCGGCAGGACTTTATCGCGTCGGGGCCCGGCTTGCAGCTTCCCCAACGAAAAACGGCCGGGTTTCCCCGGCCGTTTTCGTGACGCCTTGGTGCTGGATCAGAACTCGTAACGGAGCGTCACGTTCGCCGCCCAACGCTGCGACGGGTTGAAGTTCTCGTTGACCGGCAGCGGCGCCGGCGCGTAGTTGCCGAACGCGTCCAGCTGGGCATTGATGTTGTAGATGTAGTGGCCCTGCGCATCGATGCCCGCAACCGTCGCCAGCGTGCGCTCGAGCGGGAAGCTCGCGCGGTGCTCGACGCCCCAATCCTTGTTGAGCAGGTTGAGGAAGTTGAAGATGTCGAGGCGGATTTCCGCCTTGTGGCCTTCGCCGAAGCCCGGGAGCTCCTGCGCCAGCGACAGGTCGATCTGGTTCACCCACGGCGCGCGACCTTCGTTGCGGTCGAAGATGCCGCCCTGCTGGCGCACCAGCTGGTCGTTGTTCGCGATGTAGTTGAAGAACGAGTCGATCGAGGCCTGGCTGGTGCCCGGGGCGAACGACACGTCGCCGCGGTTGACCGGGATGTAGGCCAGGTCGCGGAACGAGGTGTCGCCGTTGACGTCGTTGAAGAACACCCAGCTGTACGGCGCGCCGGAGTGGCCGTCATAGAACGCCGACACGCGCGTCTTGTGCTCGCCCCAGAACGCGTGTTCCCACGTGACCTGGCCGATCAGGCGCTGCGGGATCGAGTAATTCGACGTGGCTTCGTAGTCGTCGTTCGGGTTGATCCAGTCGCGGTTGCCGTACGAGGAGCTGGCGACCGAGCTGGTGCCCGGGTTGACGTCCGTCGCGTCGCTGATCGTGTACGCCACCATGGCGGACCAATCGTTGGCGAACGGCTTCTTCCACGAGAAGGTCAGGTTTTCGGCGTGGCCCTTGTCCGTGTTGGTCAGCAGGATGTTCTGGCCGAACGAGGGGTTGGCGTTCCAGCGGGCCGGGTTGGCGCCACCGGTGCCGGTGGTCGTGCCGTTCGGGGTGCGCTGGTACGTCAGGCGACCATCCGGCAGCACGCCGGTCGGCGCGCCGAGGTTGATGTTGTCGTACTTGATGCCGTGCACGGTGTCGATGTACTGGCCTTCGACGGTGAACACCGAATCCAGGAACGGCAGCTGCATGTCGAAGCCGAGGGTGTACTTGGCGACGGTCGGCAGCTTGAAGTCCGGATCGACGACGGCGAGCGTCATCGAGGAGGTGCCCAGGCCCGGGTCGGTCAGCGTCACGCCCGGCACGGTCTGCGTGCTGCCGTTCGGGCTGAAGGGCGGCGTGACGGTCGGGGTGGCCGGGTTGAAGCGGCCGATGTCGTACGTGGACACGGCGACGCCGTTGTTCGAGTACGGGTTGGCGACCCACACGGCCGGCGTGTTCGACACGAACAGGCCTGCACCACCGCGCAGCTGCATCTTGTCGTTGATGGTGTAGTTGAACGACGCGCGCGGCTGGACGATCGAGTTGCCGTCGATCGTGCCGGTGTTCGGGTAGCCGTAGCCGCCCGTGGCCGACGCCGTGTTGGAACCGACGGCCGTGTTGGCGCGCAGGCCGCACGGGCCGAGGTCACCCAGGGTGCCCGGGGGCGCGGCGAAGCACGGGTTGTACGTCGGGTCCGGCGAGATCTTCGGCACGTCGTAGCGCAGGCCGTACTGCAGCGACAGCTTGTCGCTGGCCTGCCACGTGTCCTGCAGGAAGAAGCCGTACTGCTTCATCGTCAGCAGCGCGGCGACGTTGTTGAGCGTGTAACCCGGCGCCGGCGTGGCGAGCTGGTAACGGTTGTACACGCCGTTCTGGAAGTCGGCGAGGTTGTTGAACTCGTAGTTGCCGTTGTACTGCTGCAGGAACAGGTTGTAGATCTTGTCGCTCTGGTAATCCAGGCCACCCTTGACCACGTGGTCGCCGAGGTACCAGCTGCCCGCGAAGTAACCGTTCCAGGTTTCCACGTTGAGGCGGTTGGCGTGGGTCGGCGGCTCGGTGCCGAGGAAGATGCCCGGGCCCGTCGTGCCGTTGACGCGCACGAGCACGGCCGGCTGGTGGCCGCCGACCATCGGGTCGCGGTCCTGGTTGAATTCGCTGTAGCCCACCGACGCTTCGGTCGAGAAGTTCTCGGACCAGTCGTCGTAGAAGCTCAGGGCGTAGCTGGTCGACTTCTTGTCGAGCACGTACCAGTTGGACGACAGCGCCAGGCGCGGCGACGAACCGGTCACGGTGCCGTTGGTGACGATGGGTTCGAATTCCTTCGTCTGGCTCAGGCGCAGGCTGGCGCGGTGCGCGTCATTGATGTTCCAGTCGAACTTGACCAGGCCACGCTTGGTGTCCATGTCCGGCGCCTGGCCGTTGTCGCCCGGCGTCAGGCCGCGCGCCTGCGCGGTGGCGATGACGCTGTCGATGAAGGTCTGCGAGATGCCCGGGACCTTCAGCGTCGCGTTGGATTCGGCCGGGCCGGTGATAGAACCGATGCCGTCCTTCTTCTGCTTCTCGAGCGAGAGGAAGAAGAACAGCTTGTCCTTCACGATCGGGCCGCCGAAGGTCAGGCCGAGCGTGCGGTCCTTGTCGTAGCCTTCCCACTTCTTGCCGCTGGCGTTCTCGCCGACCATGCTCGAAGCGTTCTGGTAGACGTAATACGCCGAGCCGTGGAAGTCGTTGGTGCCCGACTTGGTGACGGCGTTGATCGTCGCGCCCACGCCGCGGCGCGTGGCCACGTCGTAGTTGGCGGTGGAGATGTTGTATTCCTGGATCGCGTCCTGCGAGATCGGCGTGCCCTTGGTCGGCAGGCCGTTGTCGTTCAGGCCGAAGGGGTCGCCGGCGTTGATCGTGTCGACGGTGATGCTGTTGTAGCGGAAGTTCTGGCCGTTGGCCGAGAACGCGCCGCGGTCGCGGTCGGTGACAACGACGCGGGGATCGGCACGCACGATGTTCTGGATCGAACGATCCGGCGACGGCATGCGGTCCATGTCTTCGCGCGACATGTTGGTGCTGATGCCCTTGTTGTCGGGCTGGAACTGCGTCGAGGCGCCGACGACGGTGATCGTGTTGAGCTGCTGCGCCGGGGCGAGCGAGAGGTCGACTTCAGCCACCTTGTCCAGGCCCAGGAACACGTTTTCCTGCGAACGCGTGCCGGCATCGGCCTTGTTCACCGTGACGGTGTACGGGCCGCCGACGCGCAGGCCGCGCGCAGCGTAACGACCGTTCGCGTCCGTGACGGCGCGGCTGACGGTGCCGGATTCGGCGTGCACGATGGTGACTTCGGCGCCGGCGACCGGCTGGCCGTCCGCACCGACGACGCGACCGCCGACACCGGCGGACGTGCTCTGCGCGAATGCGGGGGCTGCAGCGAGTGCAGCGATCAGCGCCAACGACAGCTTGGACAGCCGGACGCGGTTACGATCAGTCATCTTCTTCAAGGCCTCGGATATACGGGATGGTTTGGCGGCGTACGGGCGCAGTCCCACGCACGCAAATCCGTTTGCGAATGAGGTGGAACCTCGTGGAATCCCCGCCCTACGAGCGTCTCGTGGGGTTAACGCCAGTTTAACACCATAATTTCGGTGTGTGACTGAGCCGTGTCAGGGGGAAGACGGACCGGATTCGGGCTTGCCGAATTCAGGAAGGGCCGACCGTGCTTGAGATGTAAACCCCGAGCCCGTCCAGGAACATCTGGACCGAAATGGCGACCAGCAACATGCCCATCAGCCGCTCGACGGCGATCAGCACCCGCGTGCCCAGCCAGCGATAGAGATAGGTGGCCGAAAACAGGATCACGGCGGTCGCCACCCATGCGATCAGCAGCGCCAGGCTCCATTCCGGCAGGCGGCCCGGCTCGTTGGATCCCATCAGCATCACCGCGGCCATGCCGGACGGGCCGGCCACCAGCGGTATGGCCATCGGCACGATGAAGGGCTCGCCGCCGGGGATGTCGCCCATCAGGCCTTCGGGCCGCGGGAAGATCATCCGCAGGCCGATCAGGAACAGCACGATCCCGCCGGCGATCGACACCGACTCCTGCCGCAGGTGCATCAGCTCCAGCGCGTACTTGCCGCCCCACAGGAACACCATCAGCACGCCGAGCGCGATGAGCAGCTCGCGCCCCAGCACCACGCGGCGGCGGGCTTCCGGCAACGGCTTGAGCAAGCCCAGGAACACCGGGATGTTGCCCAGCGGATCCAGGATCAGGAACAGCAGCAGCGCGGCGGAGGCGATGGTCATCGGTCTGCGTCAGGCGAGGTGGCGGATGGTGCCGCGGTCGGCCGCGCCGGCCGGCGACAGCAACGCCACGCACGCGGCCGCTGCGAGCGCGGGATCGCGGGCGTCGAGGTCCTGGTCGTCGACGTAGGCCTTCGCGCGCAACGCCGTGCGCATCGGGCCGGGTTGCAGGCCGGACACGCGGATCGGCGTGCCGGCGAGTTCGGCGTGCAGCATGCCCACGAGCGCACCGCGCCCGTGCTGGGCCAGGCCGTAGCCGCCCCAGTACGCCTGCGACACGCGCGCCGCATCGTCGACCACGAACACCACCGCGGGATCGTCGGACTTGCGCAACACGGGCAGCAGCGCCTGCGTCAGCCACCACGGCGCGGTGAGCCCGATGTGCAGCGCGCGCGCGAACGTGGCCGGATCGGTGTGCTCGAGCGGCGTGAGCCCGCGGAATTCGGCGGCGCAATGCAGCAGGCCATCGAGGCGGCCGTACGCATCGCCGATGCGTTGCGCGAGTTCGGCGTAGTCGTCGGGCGTGGCGCCTTCCAGGTCCAGCGGATACAGCACCGGCGCCGACGCGACCTGCGGGTCCTTCGCGATCGCATCGTGCAGGCGTTCGAGGTTGCGCACGCGACGCCCGAGCAGCACGACGGTTGCACCGGCGCGCGCGCACGCCATCGACGCCGCAGTGCCCAGGCCGCCATGCGCGCCGGCGATGAGCACGACGCGCCCGGCGAGCGGCGCGTGCGTGGACTCCCCTTCGACCGCCACGCTCACGCCTTCTGCGCTTCGGAAATCATGCGCGCCAGCTCGCCCGACTCGGCGAGCTCGCACGTGATGTCGCATCCGCCGATGAGTTCGCCGTGGATGAACAGCTGCGGGAACGTCGGCCAGTCGGAATAGCGCGGCAGGTTGGCCCGGATCTCGGGTTCTTCGAGCACGTTGACCGTGTGCAGCTGCGACGCGCCGGCGGCCTTGAGCGCCTGCACCGCGCGGCTGGAGAAGCCGCACATCGGGAACTGCGGCGTGCCTTTCATGAAGAGCACGATGGGGTGGCCGGTGACTTCCGAACGGATCCGGCTCTGGATGGGGGTGCCCTGGACGGACATTCAGACTCCTGCATGACAAGCGTAGGGCTAGAATTGTAAGCCTTCGCGCACTGCGCCCCCACCGCCCGCAAGGAGCCTGACATGGCGATCGAACTGCCACCCCTGCCCTACGACCGTACCGCGCTCGAGCCGCACATCTCCGCCGAGACGCTCGATTACCACCACGGCAAGCACCACAAGGCCTACGTCGACAACCTCAACAAGATGATCGAGGGGACGGAGTTCGCGGCGATGGACCTGGTCGGGATCATCCGCAAGTCGCAGGGCGCGGTGTTCAACAACGCAGCGCAGGTCTGGAACCACACCTTCTACTGGAACTGCATGAAGCCGGCCACGGCCGGCGGCGGCGGCGATCCCTCCGGCAAGCTCGGCGAGGCGATCAACAAGGCCTTCGGCGACGTGGCCAAGTTCAAGGAACAGTTCACCGACACCGCCATCAAGACCTTCGGGTCGGGCTGGGCGTGGCTGGTGCAGCGCCCGGATGGTTCGCTCGCGCTGGCGAGCACGTCGAACGCGGCCACGCCGATCACCGGCGAAGACACGCCGCTGCTGACGTGCGACGTGTGGGAACACGCGTACTACGTCGACTACCGCAATGCGCGGCCGAAGTATGTCGAGGCGTTCTGGAACCTCGTCAACTGGGATTTCGTCGCACAGCAGATGCGCTGAAACACGCGCGCATGAAAGAAGCCCCGCGATGCGGGGCTTTTTTTTGCCTCATCGCAGCGCGGCGATGACGGGTTGCACCTGGACTTCGCGCCCGAGCGACTTGCCCACGCGTTCGAGCGTCGCCGCCAGTTCCTGCGGCGTATCCGCGCGCAACGTCGCGTGCCCGACCTTGCGGCCGGCGCGCGATTCCTTGCCGTAGTCGTGCCAGTGACCGCCCGGTTCGGCGAGCACCGCGCGCGCATCGGGCATCTCGCCGATCCAGTTGAGCATGCACGCCTCGCCCACCATGCGCGTGGCGCCCAGCGGCAGGCCGAGCACGGCGCGCAGGTGATTCTGGAATTGCGACGTCTCGCTGCCTTCGATCGTCCAGTGCCCGGAGTTGTGCACGCGCGGCGCGAGTTCGTTGGCGAGCAGTTCGCCACCGCGGCAGAACAACTCCAGCGCGAACACGCCGACGTACGACAAGGCTTCGGCCAATGCGCGCGCATGCGCGACGGCGGCGTCCGCGAGCGCGGCGTCCACCGGCGCGGGCGCCAGGCTCGCCGACAGCACGCCATCGACGTGCCAGTTCTGCGTGATGGGCCACGCGCGGAACTCGCCATCGCGGCCACGCACGGCCACCACGCTTACTTCGCTTTCGAACGCGACGAACCCTTCGAGGATCAGTCCCACCGTCGTGGCCTGGACGCCGAGCGCATCCCATGCTGCATCCAGGTCGCCCGGCGACTTCAACCGGAACTGGCCCTTGCCGTCGTACCCGAGGCGACGCGTCTTGAGGATGCACGGCGTGCCGATGCGCGCGATCGCCGCTTCGAGCGACGCGCGCGAATCCACCGCGGCGAACGGCGGCACCGGGATGCCGAGGTCGCGGAACAGGGTTTTCTCGGCGAGGCGATCCTGCGCGACGGCGAGCGCCGTCGGGCTGGGGAACACGGGCACGCGTTCGGCGAGCCATTGCGCGGCTTCGGCCGGCACGTTTTCGAAATCGAACGTCGCCACGTCGACGCGCGACGCGAATTCCGCGAGCGCGGTTTCATCGCGCCAGTCGCCGACGATCATCGGCGCGAACTGCCCCGCGCACGCATCGGCCACGGTATCCATCACCAGGAAGCGCAAGCCGAGCGGCGCGCCCGACAAGGCGAGCATGCGCGCGAGCTGGCCGCCGCCGAGGATGCCGACGGTGGTCATGCCGTGCACTCCGTGCCGTTCACTTGCGCGGATCGTCATTGCGCGCGACGTCGTCGGTCTGGCGCGCGCGGAAGTCTTCGAGCGCCCTGGCGATGCGCGCGTCACCCGACGCCAGCATCGCGGCCGCGAACAGGCCCGCGTTGGACGCCCCCGCATTGCCGATCGCGAACGTCGCGACGGGAATGCCGGCCGGCATCTGCACGATCGACAGCAGCGAATCCATGCCGTTGAGCGCCTTGCTCTGCACGGGCACGCCGAGCACCGGCACCGCGGTCTTCGCAGCGAGCATGCCCGGCAAGTGCGCTGCACCGCCGGCGCCGGCGATGATCGCGCGCAATCCGCGCGACGCCGCCGTGGCTGCGTATTCGAACAACACGTCGGGCGTGCGATGCGCGGAGACCACGCGCACTTCGTGCGGCACGCCGAGCGCTTCGAGCTTGGCCGCCGCGTGCTGCATCGTCTCCCAGTCCGAGCGCGAGCCCATCACGATGCCGACCAGCGGCTTCGCCGTGCTTGCCGCGGTGTCTTCGTTGGCCATGGGTTTCCCGGGGCTCGCGCCTGCTGCGAAGGGGCGTATTCTAGCGGCCCCGCCGCGCCGACGAGGCCACAGCCCGCCGATGGATCGCAAGCTGCTCGACATCCTCGCCTGCCCCGCCACGCGCCAGCCGCTGTCCTTGCTCGAGGCGCGCGGCCTGCAGGCGCTCAACCAGGCGATCGCCGCGGGCAGCGTGAAGCGCGCCGACGGCCAGCCGCAATCCGACGCCCTGCGCGAGGCGCTCGTCACGCGCGACCGCAAGCTCGCCTACCGCATCGACGACGGCATCCCGGTGCTGCTGGCCGATGAAGGCCTCGCGACCGGCCAGGTCGCGGACTTCCCCGCCGCGCCATGAGCCACGAGTTCGCACCGCCGCCGGCCGACGTGGTCGCCGCCGATGTCGCGCGCGCACTCGCCGAAGACCTGGGCACCGGCGACGTCACCGCCGCCCTGCTCCCCGACATCACCGACACCGCCTACCTGTTGTGCAAGGAATCGGCGGTCGTGTGCGGCCGTCCGTGGTTCGATGCGTGCCATCGCGCGCTCGACCGCGACGTCGCCATCGCCTGGCACGTGGCCGAAGGCGACCGCGTCCGCGCCGACACCGTCATCGCTACGCTCGAAGGCCGTGCGCGCGCGCTGGTCAGCGCCGAACGCGCGGCGCTCAATTTCCTGCAGACGCTCAGCGGCACCGCCACGATCACCGCCGAGTACGTCGAAGCCGTGCGCGGCACGGGCGCGGTGATCCTGGACACGCGCAAGACGATCCCCGGCCTGCGCATCGCGCAGAAGTACGCCGTGCGCGCGGGCGGCGGCGCCAATCACCGCATGGGCCTGCATGACGCGGTGATGCTGAAGGAAAACCACGTGCGCGCCGCGGGTTCGATCACCGCCGCGATCAAGCGCGCGCGCGAAGCGCAGCCGTCATTGCCGCTGATCGTGGAAGTGGAAACGCTGGCGCAGCTCGACGAAGCGCTGCTGGCCGGCTGCGAACGCATCCTGATCGACGACTTCGACGCGGCCTCGCGCCGCGAAGCCGTGCAGCGCGCGAAGGGCCGCATCCCGCTGGAAGTCTCCGGCGGCGTGGACCTGCAGACGGTGCGCGCGATCGCCGAGGACGGCGTGGATTGCATTTCGATCGGCGGACTGACCAAGCACGTCCGCGCGATCGACCTGTCGATGAAGCTGGGCCGCCGCGGCGGTTAGCGGAACGCGGCCACCAGTACGATCGCGACGACGGCCAGCAGGCCCATCGCCACCAGCCACGCGCGACGCGACGTGCCGCCATCGACGCTGGCGAGCACTTCTTCGTGCGTGGCATCGGCCTGGCCCGGTGCGATCAGGCGGAAGCGCAGCGTGTCGAAGCCGATTTCGTCGCCGATGTGCGCTTCGCCGCGGATGACGCGCTTGCCGTTGAGGAAGGTGCCGTTGGTGGACCCGAGGTCTTCGAGCAGCACGCCGTCGTCGGTGGGCATCAGGCGCGCATGCACGCGCGAGAGGCCGGGTTCGTCGATGCGCAGGTCGCATTCCGGAGAACGGCCGACGCTGGTGCTGCCGTGGATCGCATGCGAACGGCCGAAGCCTTCGCCCGAGACGCCGCGCAACACGTAGCGCGGCACGACGGGACGCACGGCGGTGGCGCCGGGATCGTCGTTGGCCGATTCCGGCAAGCGACCCGCCACGCCGACCTGGTGGCGCACGGACGCGACCGCGGTTTCGATCGAGGCCAGGCGCGCTTCGACGCGATCGAACGCGACGCTGTCGCCCGGACGCAGGGCGATGAGCCCGTCGACCTGGCGGCCGTTTACGCTGACCGTGGTGCCGTGCGGCACGTCGAGCATCACGCCGGTGGGCGTGACATGCAGCTGGCAGTGCTGCGGGAGGACGCCGGGACTGTCGAGCACGATGTTCGCCCGCGGATCGGAGCCGATGCGATTGACGCCCGGGCCGAGCAGGACCTGCGGGTGTTCGCCGCCAGGAAAGACGAGTTTCATGCGTGGGTTCCCCAATGTTTGGCCGACGGCCTTGCAGGGCCGCGGAAGCGCCGTCACATTAGGTGCATGCCAAGTATTCTCGTTGTGATGATCATCGCAGGGTGCGCACTGGCGTACTGGGAACGGGCGCGTGCCGCCGCCGAGCGCGCCGAAGCCCTGGGACGCGATGCCTGCAGCGCCGCCGGCGTGCAGTGGCTCGACCAGACGGTGCATGCCGCGGGCTTGCGCATCCAGCGCAACGACGACGGCAAGCTCGGGTTCGAGCGGACGTTCCGGTTCGAGTATTCCTACGACGGCAGCGATCGGCACGTCGGCCGGCTCGTGTTGCGTTCCGGTCGCCTGGTGTCTTTCAGTGGCCCGGTGCGCGCGGCGAACGTGGTGCAGTTGCATTGATGCGCGCTGGATCCCCGCCTTCGCGGGGATGACCACCTCCGGTGGTCACTTGATGACGCGCAAATGCCCGCGCCGCGGCGGCGTCGTGCTGCCCGGCGAATCCGGTGTTGCATCGGAAGGCGGTGGCGGTTCGTCGTGCGAGCCCGTCGGATCGTCCGGCAGCGCCATGCCCTGCCCCGTCTCGCGCGCATAGATCGCAAGCACCGCGGAGATCGGCACGACCACCGGATGGCTCACGCCACCGAAGCGCGCGGTGAAGCTGACGGCGTCGTTGTCGATGAGCAACCGCGCGACCGCGCGTTCGGCGATGTTGAGCACCACCTTGCCGTCGCTCACCGCCTGCGCCGGCACCTGCACGCCGGCGCGCGTGGCGTCCACGAGCAGGTGCGGGGTCATGTTGTTGTCGGCGATCCACTCGTTCAACGCCCGCAGCAAATACGGGCGATGGCTCGTCATGGCCGGACCGTCGACGCCGGGACTGTCTTCGCTCATGCCGGAAGTCTAGCGCCCGTCCCGTGCATCACGCAGGGATGTCGCGCAACTTCTTTTCCTGGTCGGTGAGGCTGCGCATGAAACCGGGGTTGCGGAAGATCCGGTTGCCGTAGTCCTCGATGACCTTGCCGTCCTTCGGCAGCGGGATGTCGAGGGAATTCAGGCGCCAGATGATCGGGGCCATCGCGCAGTCGGCGAGGCTCATTTCCGGGTTCAGGAAGAACTTGCTGGCCTTGAACAGCGGCACCGAGGCGGTGAGCAGTTCCTTCAGGCGCTTGCGGCCGGCCTCGGCCTGCTGGCGGTTGCCGAGCTGGATGGCCTGGACCTGCGGCACCCAGTCGTGTTCCAGGCGCAGCATCGCCAGGCGCAGGCGGGCGCGCGAGAGCGGGTCGACCGGCATCAGCGGCGGATGCGGGTAGCGCTCGTCGAGGTATTCGGTGACGACGGAGGCCGCGTACAGCACGAGTTCGCGCTCGACCAGGGTCGGCACGGAGTGGTACGGGTTGAGGTCGATCAGGTCTTCGGGCGGGTTCTGCGGATCGACCGGGATCAGGTCGTACGTGACGCCCTTGGCGGCCAGCACCAGGCGCACGCGGTGGCAGAGCACGTCGTCGGTCGACGAGAACAACGTCAGGGCATTACGCATACGCGGGCTCGCGGCCATCATCGATCTCTCCATCGATCGGTAGCGCCGGCTGCGGACCCGTCGATGCGGGCCCTGCCGGAAGGCGCCATCCACCCCTTGCGGACGGTCACCGGCCCCCGAGCCTAGCGTTCATTCCGCGAAATGTCGCCACCCCCGGGGTGGTCCGGGTGCCGGACGCCCCTTCCCGCGTGGCGTCCGGGTGCGAAACCCGGGCGCCATGGGGTCGATCTCAGTGCACGTCCTTCCAGTATTCCTTCTTGAGGAGCCAGGTGAGGAACGTGAACGCGGCCAGGAACAGGATCACCCACACGCCCATGCCCTGGCGCTTGAGGGAGGCCGGCTCGCCGGCGTATTCGAGGAACGCGGTGATGTCGCGCACCGTCTGGTCGAACTGCTCGGCGTTCTGCGCGCCGGGCTGCGTGAGCGCCAGGCGCTCGACGTGCGCTTCGCCGTTGGCGTCCTTCGCGCCCATCACGCCGTGCTGCAGGCCCTGCATCTGCCACAGCGGGTTCGGCATCGAGGCGTTCGGGAACACGGTGTTGTTCCAGCCCACCGGGCGCGTTTCGTCGAGGTAGAACGACTTGAGGTACGTGTAGATCCAGTCGTTGCCACGGACGCGCGCGATCAGGGACAGGTCCGGCGGCATCTTGCCGAAGGCGTCCTTGGCATGCTCCGGCGTCATCGCCGTGCCGATGGTCTCGCCGAACTTCACGCCGCTGATGTTGAGGTTGTCCATCACCTCGTCCTCGCTCAGGCCGAGGTCTTCGGCCATGCGCGAGTAACGCAGGTACTTCAGCGAATGGCAGCCGCTGCAGTAGTTGATGTACAGCTGCGCGCCGCGTTGCAGCGAGGCGCGGTCGTCCAGGCGCGCGCCGGCCGACTGCAGGTTGCCTTCCTCGGAAGCGAAGGCGGCGCCGGCGAGCAGCAGGCCCGCCGCGAAGGCGGCCAGGCGGGAGAGCGTCTTAGTCATGCATCGTCACTCGTTCCGGCACCGGCTTGGTCCTGTCGAGCTTGGTCCAGATCGGCATGGTGATGAAGAACACGAAGTACAGGAAGGTCAGCACGCGGCCGATGATCGTCTCGACCGGATCCGTGCCCGGACCCGCGCCGATCTTGCCCAGCCACACGAAGCTGATCGCGAACATGATCAGCATCGCCCACGACAGCAGGCCGCGGTAGCGATAGGACTTGACCGGCGACTTGTCGAGCCACGGCACCAGGAACAGCACCGCGATCGCCGCGAACATCACCAGCACGCCCCACAGCTTGATCGCGAAGAACGACGGGATGACGCGCAACATCGCGTAGTACGGCGTGAAGTACCACACCGGCTTGATGTGCTCCGGCGTCACCAGGCGGTTGGCCTCGGTGAAGTTGTCGTGCTCCAGGAACCAGCCGCCGAACGTCGGCGCGAAGAAGATGATGAAGGCCGCCAGGATCAGGAAGAACGCGACGCCGAACAGGTCCTTGCCCACCGTGTAGTACGGGTGGAACGGGATGCCGTCGGCCGGCGCGGTGGTGGACCAGCGGTTGCCCTTCGGGCCCTTTTTGATGTCCACGCCGTCCGGGTTGTTGGACCCGACTTCGTGCAGCGCGCCCAGGTGCAGCACGACGAGCAGCAGCAGCACCAGCGGCAACGCGATGACGTGCAGCGCGAAGAAGCGGTTGAGCGTGGCGTCGCCGGGCAGGTAGTCGCCCATGATCCATTCGGTCAGGCCGTTGCCGATGACCGGGATGGCGCCGAAGAGCGAAATGATCACCTTCGCGCCCCAGAACGACATCTGGCCCCACGGCAGCACGTAGCCCATGAAGGCTTCGGCCATCAGCACCAGGTACAGCACCATGCCGATCAGCCACACGAGCTCGCGCGGCTTCTGGTACGAGCCGTACATCAGGCCGCGGAACATGTGCAGGTAGACGCAGATGAAGAACAGCGAGGCGCCGGTGGAGTGCATGTACCGGATCAGCCAGCCCCATTCGACGTCGCGCATGATGTATTCGACCGACGAGAACGCTTCCGCCGCGGACGGCTTGAAGTGCATCGTCAGGAAGATGCCGGTCAGGATCTGGTTGACCAGGATGACCAGCGCCAGCGAACCGAAGTAGTACCAGACGTTGAAGTTCTTCGGCGCGTAGTACTCGGACATGTGCTTGCGGTACACCGGCATCATCGCCGGCGCGCGCGCATTGACCCAATCCATCATGTTCTTGGAAGTGCGGGCAAGGAAGTTGGCCATGGCTTATGCCTTCCCCGTCGGATCGACGCCGATGACGATGGCGTTGTCACCCTCGAAGTGGTGCGGCGGGACCAGCAGGTTGATCGGCGCCGGGACGCCGTCGAACACGCGGCCGGCCATGTCGAAGCGCGACTTGTGGCAGGGGCAGAAGTAGCCGCCCTTCCACTGCGGGTCGAACGGTTCGGGCTTGATCTCGGCCTTCATTTCCGGCGAGCAGCCCAGGTGCGTGCACAGGCCGACCAGCACGGAGATCTCCGGCTTGATCGAGCGCAGTTCGTTGCGCGCGTAGGCGGGCTGCTGGTCGAGGTTGTCCGACTTGGGATCGCGCAGGCGCGGATCGAGCGTCGGCAGGATCTCGAGCATCTGCTTGGTGCGCTTGACGATCCAGATCGGCTGCCCGCGCCACTCGAGCACCATGCGCGTGCCTTCGGCGAGCGCGCTGATGTCCGCGGTGATCGGCGCACCGGCGAGCTTCGCGCGGGCGCTGGGATTCCAGGACTTGATGAAAGGCACGGCCGCGACGCCGACACCGACCGCACCGACCACCGCGGTGGTGGCGGTCAGGAACCGGCGACGGCTCAGATTGACGGGTTCACCGTCATGGACATGAGCGGGATCGTTGACCCCTGACCCAACGTTGGACATCCGGCACTCCGCTTTAAGACGCTGATGCGATGCACGGCTTGCCTGGCGCAGGGACGCGCGTGGGACAGGCCGCAAAGACGGCGAAGTGTAACGGAACGCTTAATCGGCCGACAATCCGAGCGTGGGTCCGGGCGGCGGATTTGTGCCGTGGGCAGAACTCTGCCGCAGTCCGGCGACGCCGGATTACTTGGCGGCGACGGCCGCCGGGCCCGCGATGGCGCCGCGGTAGCGCTCGGCCAGCAGGGCCACGCGCTCGACGTAGCGGCGGGTTTCGCTGTACGGCGGGACGCCCCGGTACTTGTCGACCGCGCCTTCGCCGGCGTTGTAACCGGCCGCGACCAGGCTGAGGTCGCCGTGGAAGCGCTTGATGAGCCAGGCGAGGTACTGCACGCCGCCGGCGATGTTCTGGTTGGCGTCGAAGGCATTGCCCACGCCGAAGCGACGCGCGGTGGCCGGCATCAGCTGCATCAGGCCCTGCGCGCCCACGCGCGACAGCGCATTGGGATTGAAGGCGGATTCGGCATGGATGATCGCGCGCACGATGGCTTCGTCGACGCCGTGCTGCTTGGCGGCCGCCGCGATTTCCGCCGAATACGCGTTGGTGTTGAGGCGCAACGTATTGAAGTTGACGCCCGGGCGCGCACCGCAGGCATAGCAGGTTTCCATGAAGCTGTACTTGATGGTGCGGACCGCCGACGCACCGGCCACGCCCTTCGGCGCCTTGCTGGTGTAGTGGCGCACGCCATCCTGGATGTACGAATAGACCTGGCCCTGCACGAGGCGCGGCGCCTGGTACGGGCGGGTGGCGACGGGTGCGGGCGGCGGCGCGATTTCCGTGGCGGCGGGCGCGGCCGGGAGGCTGGCGGTGACCGGCGTGCCGGCGACGTTGCTTGCGGTGGTGGTGCTGCCGACATGCAGGGACGGCGCGGGCCCGGTGGCGCGCGCGGCCTTCGGCGAATAACTGATGACGGTGCACTTCGCGCCGGGGACGCGCTTGCTGACGTAGCTGCGCGCGCCGTCGGCGCCGTCGCAGCGATACAGGGTGCCCGCGAAGGCCGGCATCGCGCCCAGCGCGAGCGCGCCGACGACGATGGCCCCGAGGACTTTCCCCATGCCCCTTCCCCTAGTCATGGCGCGGGATCGTCCTCTCAATCATGAGGTTTGACAAGTCCTTGATTCCTATGAACGGCCGGTTGATTTCAGTGAACGCGGACCCCGTCACGATCCGGCCGCGGTAGACTCCCGCGCCTTCACACCCCGGCGCGGATTCACCGCCGCCCACCCGGACCAGACCCATGACCGAACTGACTGTCCTCGAGACGGCGCCCGTCGCCGCCGACCCCCGCCCTGCCCCCCGCGGCAAGCTCTTCATCAAGACCCACGGGTGCCAGATGAACGAGTACGACTCGGCCCGCATGGCCGACGTCCTCGCCGCCAGCGAAGGCCTGGAGCTCACCGACAACGTCGAGGACGCGGACGTCGTCCTGGTCAACACGTGCTCCATCCGCGAGAAGGCGCAGGAAAAAGTCTTCAGCCAGCTGGGCCGGTGGAAGGCGCTGAAGAAGGACGGCAAGCCCGTGCTGATCGGCGTCGGCGGCTGCGTGGCCTCGCAGGAAGGCGCCGCCATCGTGAAGCGCGCGCCGTACGTGGACCTGGTGTTCGGCCCGCAGACGCTGCACCGCCTGCCCGAGCTGCTGCGCGAGCGCCGCGCCACCGGCCTGCCGCAGATCGACATCAGCTTCCCGGAGATCGAGAAGTTCGATCGCCTGCCCGAGCCGCGCGCCGAAGGCCCCAGCGCCTTCGTCTCGATCATGGAAGGCTGCTCGAAGTACTGCGCGTTCTGCGTCGTGCCCTACACGCGCGGCGAAGAAGTCAGCCGTCCGTTCGAGGACGTGCTGGTGGAAGTCGCGCAGCTCGCCGCGCAGGGCGTGCGCGAGGTCAACCTGCTCGGCCAGAACGTCAACGCGTATCGCGGCCCGCTGGGCGATGGCGACCATGCCGATGAAGGCGTGGCGGACCTCGCGCTGCTGATCCGCGCGATCGCTGAAATCGACGGCATCGGCCGCATCCGCTTCACCACCTCGCATCCGCTGGAGTTCTCCGATTCGCTGGTCGAGGCGTATCGCGACGTCCCGCAGCTCGCCAACTACCTGCACCTGCCCGTGCAGGCCGGCAGCGACCGCGTGCTGTCGGCGATGAAGCGCGGCTACACGGCGCTGGAGTTCAAGTCGAAGATCCGCAAGCTGCGCGCGGTGCGCCCGGACATTTCGATCTCGTCGGATTTCATCGTCGGCTTCCCCGGCGAGACGGATGCGGACTTCGAGAAGACGATGAAGCTGATCGAGGACGTCGGCTTCGACCAGTCGTTCTCCTTCATCTATTCGCGCCGCCCCGGCACGCCGGCCGCGGACCTGCAGGACGACACGACGTCCGCGGAAAAACACGCACGCCTCGAACGCCTGCAGGCGCACATCAACGCGCATGCGGCCACGATTTCGCAGGCGATGGTGGGCACGGTGCAGCGGGTGCTGGTCGAGGGCCCGTCGAAGAAAGACCCGAACGAACTGACCGGCAAGACCGAGAACATGCGGTCGGTGAACTTCGCCGCGCCCGCGCGCCTGATCGGCCAGTTCGTCGACGTGCAGATCACCGAAGCGTTCTCGAACTCGCTGCGCGGGCGCGTGGTCGTTTAATCCAGGCGCTTGCTGAAGCGCAGGATCGCCGCCGTCATCATCACGGCGGTGAAGGCCAGCAACGCCAGCACCTCCGGCCACAAATCCCCCAGCGTCGCGCCGCGCAGCATCACGCCGCGGATCATCCGCAGGAAGTGCGTCAGCGGCAGCACTTCGGCGATCCACTGGATGAGCTTCGGCATGCCCGCGAACGGGAACATGAAACCCGACAGCAGGATCGACGGCAGGAACACGAAGAACGTCATCTGCATCGCCTGGAACTGCGACTGCGCCTTGGTGGAAATCATCAGGCCCAGCGACAGGTTGGCGAGGATCAGCAGCACGGCCGCGAAGTAGACGTCCAGCAAGCTTCCGCGGATCGGCACTTCGAACAGCCACGCGCCCAGCAGCAACACCAGCGTCGTCTGGATCAGGCCGATGCCCGCGAACGGCAACACCTTGCCGATCATCAGTTCGCTGCGGCTCACGGGGGTTGCGATCAGCAACTCCATGTTCCCGCGCTCGCGTTCGCGCACGATCGCGACCGCGGTGAACATCACCATGGTCATCGTCAGGATGATCCCGATCAGGCCTGGCACGATGTTGATCGCCGAGCGCCGCTCCGGGTTGTAGAAACCGACCACGTTGATCTGCGACGGCTTCAGCTTCACCGTGGACGCACTGTCGATCGGCACCTGCGAGAGCTGCGCGGCCGCGCCCTGCACCGCCGAATCGGCGCCGTCCACCAGCACCTGCACCGCTTCGCGGCCATCGATGCGGCGGCGTTCGAAATCCGAGGGGATCACGATGCCCACGCTGATCTCGCCACGCCGCAGCATCGTCATCAGTTCCTGCGGGCTGCTTGCGTCCTTCACCGGGTGGATCACGCCGGTGTTCACCATGTCCATCACCAACGCGCGCGAGCCCGCGGTCGAAGCCTGGTCCGATACCGCGGTTTCCAGGTCGCGCAGGTTGAAGTTGATCGCGTAGCCGAACAGCACCAGCTGCATCACCGGGATGCCGACGATCATCGCCAGCGTGATGCGGTCGCGGCGCATCTGCCGCAATTCCTTCTGCATGATCGCGAACAGGCGGCGCGCGCTCATGCGGCGGCCTCCTGCGTGGCGGCGTCGTGCTTGCGCGTGGCGGCGACGAACACGTCTTCGAGGTTCGCCTCGGCGGGTTCGACCGTCGCGTCCAGGCCGGCCTGCGCCAGGCCTTCGCGCACGCGGGTGATGGCATCGCCGCCGGCCTCGGTGAGCACGCGCAAGGTGTTGCCCACCTGCGCGGCGCTGATGACGCCCGGCGCGGCGATGATCGCGCGCTGCGTGCGGCGCGGTTGCTTGGAATGCACGGCGAGCGTGCGGCCGGCGAGCGCTTCGGTGAGTTCGGCCGGCGTGCCGTCGGCAACCAGCGCGCCGCGATCCAGGATCGCGAGACGATGGCAGCGTTCGGCTTCGTCCATGTAATGCGTGGAAACGAGGATCGTGGTGCCGCCGTCGGCGAGTTCGAACAGCTTTTCCCAGAAGTCGCGGCGCGATTCCGGATCCACCGCGCTGGTGGGTTCGTCGAGGAACAGCAGTTCCGGCGAATGGATCACCGCACCGGCCAGCGCGAGGCGCTGCTTCTGCCCGCCGCTCATCGTGCCCGCGAGCTGCTTCTGCCGATCCTCGAAGTGGTAGCGCTGCACGAGTTCGTCGATGCGCACGCGCGCCTTCGCCTTCGGGATGTCCTGCACGGCGGCGAGGAATTCCAGGTTCTCGCGCACGGTGAGGTCGTCGAACAGGGAGAACTTCTGCGTCATGTAGCCGATGCGGCGGCGCAGCGCTTCGGCCTGCGCGGGGATCTCCAGCCCCAGCACTTCGATGTCGCCTTCGGTCGGCGTCATCAGGCCGCACAGCATGCGGATGGTGGTCGACTTGCCCGAACCGTTGGGGCCGAGGAAGCCGTACACGCTCGCCTTCGGCACGCTGAGGTCGACGTGGTCGACCGCGGTGAGGTCGCCGAAGCGCTTGGTCAGCCCGTGCGCGACGATCGCGAGGTCGTCGTCCTTGCTCATTTCCCGAACTCCACGCGCACCGGCAGGCCCGGCGGCAACGACGCGGCGTCGCCGCTTGTCAGCGTGATCTCCGCGACATAGCTCAGGCGCGCCGCGTCCTTGCCGATCAACGCGTAGTACGGGGTGAAGCTGGGCTCGGTGCGGATCATGCGCACGGTGCCGGGCCGCGATTCCTTCTGCCCGCCGACGAACACGCGCGCGGCATCGCCGACCTTCACGTTCGCGCGGATCGTCTCCGGCACGTACACGCGTGCATACGGCGCACCGCCGACGAGCAGGATCGCGAGCGGCTGGCCCACCGGCGCCTGGTCGCCGAGCTTGTAGGGAATGCTGTCGACGAGCGCATCGCGCGGCGCGACGACGGTGAGTTTGTCGAGCGTCACCTGCTGCGCGGCGGCCTGCGCTTCGGAGGCGGCGAGCGCGGCTTCGCCCTGCGCGATCTGTTCGCGGCGCGTGCCGGCTTCGAGTTCGCGCAAGGCTTCGGCCTGCGCGCGCGCGGTGGCGGCGGCGTTGTCCACGGACGCGCGGGCGCGCTCGACTTCCGCGGCGGCAATCAATTGCTGGCGACCCAACGGCCGCACGCGCGTGTAGTAGTCGCGGGCCTGGCGTTCCTCCGCCTGCGCGGCGACCAGTTGCGCGCGGGCCTGCGCGATCTGTTCGCTGCGCGGGCCGGCTTCCAGTTCCTGCAGCGAGGCGCGCTGGCGTTGCGCTTCGGCGCGCGCCACGTCCGTGCTCGAACGCGTGCGGTCCAGTTCCAGCCGCAGCAGGGACTGACCCGCTTTCACGCGCTGTCCTTCGCGCACGTCGATCGCGACGATCTTTTCCGCGGCCGGCGACGGCAACGTGATGCGGTCGTATTCCAGCGTGCCGAGCGCCTGCGGCGTGTCGTTGCGGCACGCGGGCAGCGTGGCGGCGATGCAGAGCGCGAGGAGGGCGGGGGCGATGGTCGTGCGCATCTGGGATCTCGCAGGCAAAGGGGGGTCAGGGCGTACCGAGGCCGCGATCGAGCAGCGCGATGGCGTGGTCGCGCATCGTGGTGGCATCGATGTCGTCGGCGGCGAACAGGCGGCGCCAGATCGGCGCGCCCGCGGCGGGGAACAACGTCAGGCCCACGAGCGAGGCGACCAGCAGGCGCGGATCGAGGTCGGGATTGAGCTCGCCGGCGTCCTGCGCGGCGGCGAAGCGCGCCGCGAGCAGTTGCGGGACCTGCGGCGCCATCGTCGTGAACAGCACTTCGCGCAGCGCACCGCCTTCGCACAGCACTTCGCGCACCCACAGCGGCGGCAGCCAGGGATGGCGTTCGACGGCGTCGCACATGCCGCGCACGAACCCGGCGACCAGGCCGGCGATGTCGTCGCCGGATTGCATCGTCGCGTTGCGCACTTCGGCGAACGCCGGCATCAGCCGTTCGGCGATCACCGCCTGCTGCAACTGCAGCTTGTCGCCGAAGTAGTAGTGGACGAGCGCCGGATTCACGCCGGCATCGGTGGCGATCTCGCGCAGCGTGGCGGCGGCGATCCCGCGGCGCGCAAAGCACCCGACGGCGGCGTCCAGGAGGCGGGCGCGCTGGTCCGGGCTTTCGCCCGTGGGACGGCCGGGGGCGCGCTGGTCGGCGCTGCGGGCGCGCACGGCCGGTTTGGCCGGGCTGCGGCCCGAAGCCTTGCGGGGCGCGGGTTTGGCGGGGGTGCGGGGCATGTCGTGCATATTTAATTCAGCAATGAATTAGGGGCAAGCGAGGTCCGACGGACGGTCCGCGGGGCCCTGCCCCCGGCCGTCCCCGGTGCGCTGCATTCCAATCCAGGGCCCGATCTTTTTGACCTACTTTTCCCGAAGCGCCCGTGATCGCCTCCAACACGACGCCGCGCTACGCTTGCCGCGATGAATGCACCCGCACAACGCGACTTCACCCTCGACCCGCCCGACAGCGAACGCCTCGCGAACCTCGCCGGCGCCTTCGACGCCCACCTGCGCCAGATCGAACTGCGCCTGGGCGTGGAGATCGCCAACCGCGGCAACATCTTCCGCATCACCGGTGCGGAGGCGAACGTGCAGCGCGCCGAGCGCTTCCTGCGCGAGCTCTACGCCGAGGCCGGCGAGGAAATCTTCGACGGCCACGCGATCAACATCCGGCTCAACGCCGTCGACGCCGATCCCGTGCGCGCCACCGACGGCATCGAACCGCAGGACGTCGCCATCCGCGTCAAGCGCGGCACCATCCGCGGCCGCGGCGCCAACCAGGGCAAGTACCTGCACGCGATCGCGACCAACGACATCAACTTCGGCGTCGGCCCCGCCGGCACCGGCAAGACCTTCCTCGCGGTGGCGATGGCGGTGGAAGCGCTCAACGAATCGCGCGTGCAGCGCCTGATCCTCGTGCGCCCCGCCGTGGAAGCCGGCGAAAAGCTCGGCTTCCTCCCGGGCGACCTCACGCAGAAGGTCGATCCCTACCTGCGCCCGCTCTACGACGCGCTGTACGAAATGCTCGGCGTGGAGAAAGTGATCAAGCTGCTGGAGAAGAACGTCATCGAGATCGCGCCGCTCGCGTACATGCGCGGCCGCACGCTCAACGATGCGTTCGTGATCCTCGACGAAGCGCAGAACACCACCATCGAACAGATGAAGATGTTCCTGACGCGCCTGGGCTTCGGCGCCACCGCCGTGGTCACCGGCGACCTCACGCAGATCGACTTGCCGAAGCACCAGAAGTCCGGCCTGCGCGACGCCATCGACGTGCTGCATGGCGTGGACGGCATCAGCTTCACCTTCTTCCAGGCGCGCGACGTCGTGCGCCATCCGCTGGTCGCGCGCATCGTGGATGCGTACGACGCACGCGATGCGCAGGACGCCTCGACAGGAAAGAATCCATGACCCGTGGTCCGGTCCGACTCGATGTCGGCGTCGAATACGCCGTCCCGCGCGCCGGCCTGCCGGCGGCGGTGAGCTTCCGCAAATGGGTGGCCGCCGCGCTGCAGGGCCGCATCCGCGAGGCGGACCTCGCCCTGCGCATCGTCGGCACCAAGGAAGGCCGCGCCCTCAACCGCCATTACCGGGGCAAGGACTACGCGACCAACGTCCTGAGCTTCCCGGCCGACCTGCCCGAAGGCGTGAAGCTGCCCCTGCTCGGCGACATCGTCCTGTGCGCCCCGGTGGTGGCCCGCGAGGCGAAGGAACAGAAGAAGCCCCTGCTCGCCCACTACGCCCACCTCACGGTCCACGGCGCCCTGCACCTGCTGGGCTGGGACCACGAGGACCCGCGCGACGCCGAGGCGATGGAGGGCCTGGAACGCGAGATCCTGGCCGACCTCGGGATCGAAGACCCCTACGCCCTCGAGTGAAACGGCCGTTTCACCGAACCTGCGCACTTCCGCGCTAGACTCGCCGCCCGTTCGTTCCGCGTTGCCCGGAACTGCTTTCCCCCCGCCCATGGCCGACGACGACAGTCCCCAGCAGCACGAAGACAAGAGCCGCCGTACCTGGCTCGATCGCATCACCGCCGCCCTTTCCGGCGAGCCCACCACCCGCGAGGATCTCGTCGAGTTGTTGCGCGACGTGCAGGCCGATGGCCTGATCGCGGCCGACACCCTGCGGATGATGGAAGGCGCCATCGCGGTGTCCGACCTCACCGTGGGCGACGTGATGATCCCCCGCGCGCAGATGGTGGCGCTGACCCCGGAAGCCGACCTGATGACGCTGATGCGCCAGGTCGTCGAGTCCGGCCATTCGCGTTATCCGGTGCATGGCGAAGACAAGGACGAGATCCTCGGCATCCTGCTGGCCAAGGACCTGCTGCGCGGCGTGGTCGCCGAACACGCCCCGGCCAGCGTGCGCGAACTGCTCCGTCCCGCGGTGCTGATCCCCGAATCCAAGAAGCTCAACGTGCTGCTGCGCGAGTTCCGCCAGTCGCGCAACCACATGGCCATCGTGATCGACGAGTACGGCGGCGTCGCCGGCCTGGTCACGATCGAAGACGTGCTGGAACAGATCGTCGGCGACATCGACGACGAGCACGACGAAGCCGTCGACGAGAACCAGCTGATCGCCGCGCAGGCCGACGGCCACTTCGTGGTCGATGCGCTCACGCCGATCTGCGATTTCAACGAACGCTTCGGCGCCGATTTCGACGACGACGAGTACGACACCATCGGTGGCCTGCTCACCGCCGCGATCGGCCACCTGCCGGAAGCCGGCGAGGAACTCACGCTGGGCCGCTTCGGCTTCCGCGTCGCCCGCGCCGATGCGCGTCGCCTGCACGCGCTCCATGTCAGCGTGCATGCGGACTCCTGACCGCTTCGCGCAACTGCTGATTGCCTTCGCGCTGTGGCTCTTCGCCACGGTCGCCTTCGCCACGCCGCGCATCGGCGTGATGACGATGCAGCCCGGCGAAATCTTCTTCGAACGTTTCGGCCACAACGCCATCGTCGTCGCCGATCCCGATGCGCCGGGCGGGCCGATCTCCTACAACTTCGGCTTCTTCGACCTCGACGAACCGGGCTTCATCGGCCGCTTCGTCAAGGGCGACATGGAATACATGCTCGTCGCGCTGCCGCTCGAGCAGGACCTCGCGTATTACCGCGACGTCGGCCGCGGCGTGTCGATCCAATGGCTGGATCTCACGCCGCAACAGTCGGAAGACATCGCCGCCGCGCTCGCCGAGAACGCGAAGCCCGAGCACGCGCGCTACCGCTACGAATACTTCACCGACAACTGTTCGACGCGCGTGCGCGATGCGGTCGACCGCGCACTCGGCGGCGCCCTGCAACGCCAGCTCGCGGGCCGTTCGCAGGGCAACACGTATCGCTACGAAGCCGTGCGCCTCGCCTCGCCGGCCTGGTGGATGGGCACGGGGTTCGACATCGGCCTGGGCCCGTACGCCGACAAGCCTTTGTCGCGCTGGCAGGACGCGTTCGTCCCGATGCGCCTCGCCGACAGCCTGCGCGAAGCCCGCAACAGCGCGGGCCGCCCGCTGGTGTTGTCCGAGAGCGTCCTCGTCGAACACCGCCTCGCCCCCGAACCGCCGGACGCCCCGCGCCGCTGGTGGCCGTGGCTGCTCGCCGGCCTGGTCGCGGCCGGACTGGTGCGCATGCTCGCCGCGCGCGCGCCGCGCCTGCTCGGCGGGATCGCGCTGCCGTTCTGGACGGTGCTCGGGCTGCTCGGCCTCCTGCTGGCTTTCATCTGGTGCTGCACCGCGCACGTCGCGGGCTGGGCCAACCACAACCTCCTGCTGTTCTCGCCGCTGTGCCTGCTGTTGCTGCCCGGCGCCTGGGCGATGCTGCGCGGGGGCGCGACGTCGCGTTTCCACGGCATCGTCCGCTACGTGGTGTTCGGCGGCGGCGTGCTGGCGCTGGCGCTGCAGTTGCTGCCGGGGGGCCAGGTGCAGATCGCCTGGCTCGCGTTGCTGCTCCCGATCCACGCCGCGTTCGCATTCACCCCGCGCCCACGCTGACGCGATGCTTGCCCCGGCCCCGTCCGACGGGGCACGATCCGGGCAATGAACGATCCCGCCGCCCTGCCCGCCTGCGTCATCAACTGCGTGGTGTACGACCGCCACGGCAAGCGGCGCGACATCAGCCTCGATGCGATCAGCGACGTGCTGGCCGTCGATGACGGCAGCTTCGTCTGGGTGGGCCTGTACGAACCCGAGGACGCGCTGCTCGACAAGCTGCAGGAAGAATTCGGCCTGCACGACCTGGCGGTGGAGGATGCGCAGCACGCGCACCAGCGCCCGAAGATCGAGGCGTACGGCAATTCGCTGTTCGTCGCGGTGCACACCGCGCAGATGATCGACGACCACATCCGCTTCGGCGAAACGCACGCCTTCCTCGGCGCGCGTTACCTCGTGACGGTGCGGCACGGCGCATCGCTGTCCTACGCGCCGGTGCGCACGCGCGTGGAGCGCGAACCCGAACTGCTCGCCCTCGGCCCCGCCTACGCGCTGTACGCCGGGCTCGACTTCATCGTCGACAACTATCTTCCGATCGTCTCCGAGTTCCGCGATTCGCTGAACGCGCTGGAGAAGGACATCTTCGCGGAGAGCTACAGCCGCGACACGGTGGTGAAGCTGTACGAGCTCAAGCGCGAACTCACGCAGCTGCGCCTGGCGGTCTCGCCCATGCAGGACATCCTGGCGCAGCTCACGCGCATGCACGGCGGGCTGGTGCCGGAAGAAGTGCGCCTGTACTTCCGCGACGTGCTCGACCATGCCGTGCGCATCAACGAAAGCACCGACACGCTGCGCGAGATGCTCACCGCGGCGATGAGCGTCAACCTCGCGCTGGTCACGGTAAACCAGGGCGAGGTGGTGAAGAAGCTCGCCGGCTGGGCCGCGCTGCTCGCCGCGCCCACGCTGATCACCAGCTGGTACGGCATGAACTTCAGGCACATGCCCGAGCTGGAAGGCCGCTACAGCTACGCCATCCTCGTGGTGGTGGTGGGCGCGGTCTGCATCGGCCTGTACCGCTATCTCAGGAAAGTCCGCTGGCTGTAGGCCGCGCGACGGGGAGTTCGTGCATGCGCTGGATCAAGGGGCTGGGCTGGGCCGCGGTGGCGGTGTTCGCGGCGTGTTGCCTGGGCGTGCTGGCGTTGTCGCGCGGCGAAACCGTCGGGGCGATGTGGGTCATCGCGGCGTCGATCTCGGTGTTCGCCATCGGCTATCGCTTCCACGCGCGCTACATCGCCACCCACGCGATGCAACTCGATCCCTCGCGCGCGACGCCCGCATGGCGTCGCAACGACGGGCTCGATTACGTGCCGACGCAGAAGGTGGTGCTGTTCGGGCACCACTTCGCGGCCATCGCAGGCGCGGGTCCGCTGGTCGGTCCCGTGCTCGCGGCGCAGATGGGCTACCTGCCCGGACTGTTGTGGATCCTGTTCGGCGTGGTGCTCGCGGGCGCGGTGCAGGACATGCTGGTGTTGTTCCTGTCCGTGCGGCGCGACGGGCGTTCGCTCGGCGAAATGATCCGCAACGAACTCGGCGCCGCCGCGGGCGTGACCGCGATGATCGGCATCCTCGCGATCATGGTGATCCTGCTCGCAGTGCTGGGCCTGGTCGTCGTCAAGGCGCTCGCGGTGAGTCCGTGGGGCACCTTCACCGTCGCGATGACGATCCCGATCGCGTTCCTGATGGGCGCATGGCTGCGCTGGTGGCGGCCGGGCCGCATCCTCGAAGCGTCCGTCGTCGGCCTGGTGCTGTTGCTCGCGTCGATCTGGTGGGGCGGCCACGTCGCGGCATCGCCAACCTGGGCGGCGCTGTTCACCTTCGACGGCAAGGCGCTGGCGTGGATGCTGATCGCCTACGGCTTCGTCGCCGCCGTGCTGCCGATCTGGATGCTGCTCGCGCCGCGCGATTACCTGTCCACGTTCCTCAAGCTCGGCACCGTGGCGTTGCTGGCGGTCGCGATCTTCATCGCGATGCCGCAATTGCAGATGCCGGCGGTCACGCGCTTCATCGACGGCAGCGGGCCGGTGTTCGCGGGCAGCCTGTTCCCGTTCCTGTTCATCACGATCGCGTGCGGGTCGATCTCCGGCTTCCACGCGCTGATCGCCTCGGGCACCACGCCCAAGATGATCGCGAACGAACGCGAGATCCCGGTGATCGGCTACGGCGGCATGCTGATGGAAGCCTGCGTCGCGGTGATGGCGCTGGTGGCGGCGTGCGTGCTGGACCCGGCGGTGTACTTCGCGATGAACGCACCGACGGCGGCGATCGGCACGACGGTCGAATCTGCCGCGCAGGCCATTTCGCAATGGGGCTTCGTGGTCACGCCCGACGTGCTCGCGCAAACCGCGCGCGACATCGGCGAGACGACGATCCTCTCGCGCACCGGCGGCGCGCCCACGCTGGCCGTGGGCATGGCGCAACTGCTGCACGGCATCGTGGGCGGCGGCGGGATGCTCGCGTTCTGGTACCACTACGCGATCCTGTTCGAAGCCTTGTTCATCCTCACGACGCTCGACGCGGGCACGCGCGTGGCGCGCTTCATGATCCAGGAGGTGGTGGGCCTGGCCGTGCCGTCGTTCCGGCGCACGGAAAGCTGGACCGCCAACCTCGTGTGCACCGCGCTCGCGGTGTCGGGCTGGGGCTGGTTCCTCTACCAGGGCGTGGTCGATCCGCTCGGCGGCATCAACACCTTGTGGCCGCTGTTCGGCATCGCGAACCAGATGCTCGCGGGCCTGGCGATGATCTTCGTTTGCGCGGTGCTGGTGAAGATGAAGCGCGAGCGCTACCTGTGGGTCGCCGCGTTGCCGACCGCCTGGCTGCTCGCGTGCACGCTCACCGCCGGGTGGCAGAAGCTGTTCCATGCCGATCCGAAGATCGGGTTCCTGTCGAACGTGCGGCGTTACACCGACGCCCTCGCGCACGGCGAAGTCCTGGCGCCGGCGAAGTCGCTCGACGACATGCGGCGCGTGCTGCTCAACAACCAGATCGACGCGGCGTTGTGTGCGTTGCTGATGGCGGTGGTGGTGCTGACGCTGGTTTTCGCGACGCGGGCGGCATGGCGGGCGCGGCGCGCGGACCTGCCGACGGCGCGGGAGAGCGACTATGTGGCGCTCGATGCGGTTCGCTGAGCAATGGCGCGACGCCTGGCGCGCGGCGCTGCAGACCGCGCGGCTGGCGATCGGCGTGCCGGATTACGACGCCTACGTCGCCCACGTGCGCGCGCATCATCCCGGCGACGTGCCGATGACGCGCGAAGCGTTCTGCGTCGAGCGCATGCATGCGCGCTACGGGCGCGGACGGTCGCGGTGTTGTTGAAGCTTGCGCTGCCTCTGACTCAATAACGCGAGAGCGGCTTCCCCCACCCGTCCTGCTGCCGGCGATCCTTGCCGCTGCGGCGATCTTCCTTCGTCAGTTCGAAGCGGATCATTTCGCGGCGATCGTGGTTCTGGCGGCGCTCGCCGCCGCGGCGACGTTCCGGACCGTGGTAGCGCACGCCGTCGTTCGGACCGTGGTGATGCGTTTCCATGCGAGTTCCCCCTGGCATTGCGCGAGAACGTCCACTGCGCGGCGTGGAGGCGGCGTGAACGCGAAAACATCGCGAAAACGCCGCTAATTCCCCGATATGCACCGTTGGTCGTCGAATGGCCGAGCTGGCCGAACTCGTCCGTTTCCTTGGCCAGCGACAACGTGTCAGGGCGCGTTCCTCGCGAACTCCCAACGCAACCAACGGACATCACGAGGTGCATCCATGATTCGCAACATCCCGCGCCGGCGCGCCATCAAGCTGGCGGTGCTCGCCACCGCGCTCAGCGCCTCCACCGCCTTCGCCTGCATCTGCTCGAGCGGCATCATCCTCGTCAAGAAGTTCTACGACGCGAACGCGAACGGCATCCACGATCCCACCGAACCACGCCTGCGCGACTGGCCGATGACGCTGGGTTCGGCGAGCCTGGGCGACATCGCCACGCTGCTCACCGATTCGTTCGGCTATGCGCAGTTCAACGGCGTGATCCCCGGCACCGACTACACGATGTTCGAAGCCGTGCCGGTCGAAGGCAACTGGTTCCAGTCCAAGCCCGTCGACGCGGGCGGCGATCCGATCAATCCGCAGACCGGCATCGTCGTCACCGTGGGGCACACCACGCAACTGAGCTTCGGCAACTACTGCACGAAGGGCAGCGGCGGCAAGACGCCGGGCTTCTGGAGCAACAAGAACGGCCAGGCGACGATGCTGGATGGTTCGCCCGCCAGCCTGTTGCCGGAACTCAACCTGCTCGGCAGCCTCAACCTCGTCGATGCCAACGGCGTCGGGTTCAACCCGGTGGACTATCCGTCGTTCCGCACGTGGCTGCTCGACAGCAATGCGACCAACATGGCGTACAAGCTCTCGTCGCACCTGGCGGCGATGCAGTTGAACGTCGAAGCCGGGTTCGTCAGCGGCAACGCGATCTACGCGCCGTTCGGCGGCACGGTCAACGAACTGATGGCGCTGGCCAATGCCTCGCTGGGCAGCGATCCGTACACGCCGTCCGGCCACCCGGAACGCGCTTACCAGGAACAGCTGAAGGACTACCTCGACGCGCTGAACAACGGCGCCGGCGTGGTCAGCCCGACGCCCTGCAAGCGCACCTTCACGACCACGTACTGACACCGCGCACCTCGAGACGCTTCCCCCTGTTGCGTCGAGAGTGGAACGCCCCGTGGAAACACGGGGCGTTCTTTTTGCGAAGGCGCCTCGCATTCGGCGCGAAACAGCAGCGCACTCCGCGCGTCCGACCAGCGCGAGATCGCGACCTTTCCACGCGCTGCACTAGAAACCCGAACACCGCCGACCACGCGCCGATGGAATCCGGCGACTGCGTCACATCCTCGCGTCCACGAGAAAACTCTCGTTCGTCCACGCCGTGCATCCGCTGGCGCGCGTCCCGCCCCGTTGCCTCCACTGCGATCGGATTTTCCCGGCCACGCATGAGGACGCACGATGACGCCACGCACCCCCACCGCCCTGTCCACGTTCTGCGCGCTGCTGCTCGCATCGCCGGCCTACGCGCTCGAACCGGCGCCCACGACCGAGTGCGACGGTCCCTTCGGCGATGCGACGCAGGACTGCGACAACGCGCTCCCGGTCGCGGGCGCATCGTGGTTCGACGCGCGCATCGGGGCACCCGTCGCCGCGTTGCTCGGCTTGCACCTGCTGTCCTCCGACGAGGCACCGGTCGCCCCTGCGTCCACGCCCGCGACACCCGCGACGACGCCCGCCACGCCCGTCGGCGTGTCCTCGCGCCTGTTCGACGCGGACGGCCTGGAAGACGGCACGCAGGATGCACGCGCCACCGGACCGCATGCGGTCGCCGCAGGGGCGCGTTCGCTGGCCACCGGCCAGTACGCCATCGCGGCAGGGTTCGAATCGGTTGCACTCGGACGCCATGCGTTCGCGGGAGGCGTTTCGGCGCACGCGCTCGGGGATTTCTCGATCGCGCTCGGCGGTACCGCGTATGCGACGGGCGTGTCATCGATCGCCATCGGGCCGAGCGCCTTCGCCGCGCACGATGACGCCATCGCGCTGGGCCAGTGGACGCAGACCGACCGCGCACGCTCGGTCGCGTTCGGACTGCGCCAGCTCACGCAGGTCGCCGCCGGCACTGCGCCCACCGATGCGGTGAACGTGCAGCAACTCGAAGCCGCGCTGGCCGGCGTGATGCCGGTCGCCGCGACGCCGCGCTACTTCAAGGCGTCCGGCAACGACGACGGCAGCGACGATGCGCTGGTGGTCGGGCGCGACAGCGTCGCGGCCGGTGCGTCTTCGCTCGCGCAGGGCGACGACAGCACCGCCGTCGGCGGCTACGCGCTCGCGGTCGGGGATCGCAGCGTCGCGCTGGGCAGCAACGCATTCGCCGACGGCGAAGACAGTCTCGCCACCGGCAACAACGCGGCCGCGATCGGACAACGTGCGATCGCGCAGGGCGCCGGCAGCGTCGCGTTCGGCGACGACAGCGTGGCCACCGGTTACCAGGCGCAGGCGATGGGGCGCAACGCCGTATCGCATGGCGCGTTCGCCTTCACCGAGGGCGCGGATACCGCTGCGTTCGGCGTGCGCGCCCGCGCCGTCGGCGACTTGAACATGGCCTTCGGCGCCGACAGCTTCGCCACCGGCAACGGGGCCGCGGCCTTCGGTGCATGGAGCGAAGCGAAGGGCGTGCAGGCCACGGCGGTCGGCACGGGCGCGTTCTCGTACGGCTGGCGCAGCACCGCGATCGGCGGCGCGGCGTACGCGCGTTCGCTGAACGCCACGGCGATCGGCTTCGACAGCGATTCAGCGGGCGACAGCGTGGCGGTGGGGTCGTATTCGTTCGCCGATGCGAATGCCACCGCGACGGGCCATCGCAGTTACGCGAACGTGCAAGGCACGGCATTGGGCAACTGGACGGTCGCCGGCGAGCGCAGCGTCGCGGTGGGCAACGATGCACGCGCCGGCACGCAGGCCGCCGCCGTCGGCATCTACAGCACGGCCGACGCGTTGCGCGCGTCGGCGTTCGGCGCGGAAGCGCGGGCTTCGGGGATCGCGAGCACCGTTGCGGGCTATCGGAGCCTCGCGATGCCGGAGCGCGCGTTGGCGCTCGGCGCATGGGCGAACGCCAGCGGCGAGCGCGCCAGCGCGATCGGGACCGGCAGCGCGGCACAGGCGGCGCACAGCGTCGCGCTGAGCGAAGGCTCGCTGGCGGACCGCGCCAACACCGTGTCCATCGGCGCCGCGCAGGCGTGGACGGATCGCGGCAACGTGGCGCACGCGATGCGCGCACGGCAACTGGTGAACGTCGCGGCGGGCGCGGAAGGCACGGACGCGGTGAACGTCGACCAGCTCAACGCGGCGATCGGCACGGTCGCCGACGGCGATGCGAATCGCTACTTCGCCGCGCACGGCAAGCGCGACCGCAGCGACGATGCGAGCGCTGCGGGCATCTCCGCAATCGCGGCCGGCGCGAATGCGCACGCGGCCGGTGCCGAGTCGGTAGCGATCGGCCATGCCGCGCACAGCGCTTCGACCGGCGGCATCGCGATCGGCGCACGCGCCGAAACCACGCACACGAACGCGATCGCCATCGGCGCGAACAGCCAGGCGGTGGCGACCAACACCGTCGCCTTCGGCCCCAACGCCACGTCCGCGGCGACCAACGCCCTCGCCTTCGGCGCCAATGCGCAGGCGCTCGCGCTCAACAGCGTGGCCATCGGCGCGCAATCGAGTGCGATGCGCGCCAACACCGTGTCCTTCGGCAGCGCGGGCGCGGAACGCCAGCTCACGCACGTGGCCGCCGGCACGCAGGACACCGACGCGGTGAACCTGGCGCAGCTGCGCCAGCATGTAAATGCCTTCGGTGTGCGCGCGGCCGCGTTCGACAGCGGCGTGGCCCAACTCGACGCCTTGCACCAGCGCGTGGCGATGCTGGAATCCACGTTCAACGCATCGGCGCCGATGCAGGAAAGCGCGGCGCCATCGCGCCCCGCCACCGGGCACGACGTGGCGCAGACCGAGGCCGTCGTCGCCACGGCCAACCGCTACGCCGACACCGCCGCACAGCAGAGCGTCCAGCAGGCCACCGCGTATGCCGACCTCCAGATGCAGGCGTTGCAGGGCCAGCTCGATGCGTTCGAGACCCGCGTGGACGCGCGATTCATCGACCAGGACCGCCGCATCGACCGGCAAGGCGCGATGAGCGCGGCGATGACGCAGATGGCGATCAACACCGCGGGCCTGCGCACCGACAACCGCCTGGGCATCGGTGTGGGCGGCGCGCATGGCGAAGCGTCGATGGCCGTGGGCTTCCAGCGCGCGTTGAGCGAGCGCGCGACCTTCAGCCTAGGCGGTGCGTTCTCCGAAGGCGGCGAGCACTCGCTCGGCGTCGGCGTCGGCTTCGGCTGGTGACTTTCCCCTGCGCGGGCGGGTCCCGGCCGCGCGTCTTTTTTCGCCGCACCCGCGGCTTCCACGAGGAATCCTGCATGACCTCCATCCGCTTCCCCCGCGGTGCGTTGCCGTGCGTGGCGACGCTCGCAACCCTGCTGGCTTCGCCCGTCGACGCGCACGCGCAGACTGCTTCGCCGCTGTACGTCGTGCCGCTGGCCACCACTACCGAAGGCCCGGCCAGCCAGCGCATCATCGTGAAGTTCCGCGACGGCACGCCCGAGCAGCGCCAGCGCACGGTCGCGACGCAGCGCATCGCCGACCTGTCCGCCCACGCTTTGCGCACGACGACGCGCGTGGTCGCGCGCGATGCAATCGTGCCGGCCAACGCAGGCTTCGTCGGCATCGCGCCGATCACGCGCCTGGCCGTCGGCGCCGATGTGGTGCGGTTCTCGCTCCCGCTCGCGCGCGGCGACGCCGAAGCCATCGCACGCGAGATCGCGAAGGATCCGTCCGTGGAATACGCCGAAGCCGAGCGCATCGCGCAACGCACGGACGAACCGAACGACCCGTGGTACAGCGGCCCCATCGAACGCTCAGGCGTCACGTACACGCACCTCCAGTCCGACCTGTACGACCCGAAGGGCGGCATTGCCGCGCCCGGTGCATGGGCGCAGGGCGCGCGCGGCAACGGCATCGTGGTCGCCGTGCTCGACACCGGCATCACCGCGCATCCGGACCTCGACGGCAACGTGGTCGATGGCGCGGGGTACGACTTCCTGAGCGATCCGTTCTTTTCGGGACGCGAAACCGCCGATCGCCAACCCGGCGGATGGGATCCCGGTGACTGGACGCACGGGCCGCCGTGGTCGACCGCAGGCTGCCCTGCGCGCGACAGCAGCTGGCACGGCACGCACGTGGCGGGCACGATCGCCGCGGTCACGAACAACAAGGTCGGCATTGCGGGCGTGGCAGGCGATGCAAAACTATTGCCGGTGCGCGTGCTCGGGCATTGCGGCGGTCCGCTCGCGGACATCGCGGATGCCATCACCTGGGCCTCCGGCGGCGCGGTCGATGGCGTGCCCGCCAATGCGACGCCCGCGCATGTCATCAACATGAGCCTCGGCGGCGGCGGAAGTTGCCCGGCGTACCTGCAGTCGGCGATCGACGGGGCACGCGCGCGTGGCAGCACGATCGTGGTCGCGGCCGGCAACAGCAACGTGGATGCCGCGGGGGCGACGCCTGCCAACTGCAAGGGCGTGGTGACCGTCGCCTCCAACGGGTTGACGGGCAAGCGCGCGCATTACTCCAACTTCGGCGCGCCCGTGGACGTCGCCGCGCCCGGCGGCGGCCGCTACGTCAACGATGGCAGCAGCGGCGCCTTGTGGATGCCGCACGGGTTCATCTGGTCGACGTGGAACACCGGCAAGACCGTGCCCGCGACGGCGGACTACGCCGGGATGGCCGGCACGTCGATGGCCGCACCACACGTGGCCGGCATCGCGGCGTTGATGCAGGGCGCGGCGAGCGAACACCTCGCGCCCGACATCGTGGAGCGCTACCTGGTCGGCACCGCGCGCGCATTCCCGGCCACGCCGGACCAGCGCATCGGCGCGGGCATCGCGGATGCAGGGGCGGCGGTCTCCGCGGTGATCGCCGGCGTGATCCCGCCACCGCAACCGGTGCGCGTGTCCAGCGGGCAACTGGTGTCGAACCTCGTCGCATTGCCCGGGCAGGCGCACGCCTTCGTCATCGACGTGCCGGCGGGTGCGAGCCGCGTGACGTTGCGAACGTTCGGCGGCACCGGGGACGGCGACATGTACGTCAGGTTCGGGAGTCCTGCGGGCACGGCGGCGGGCGACCACGATCACGCGTCGGTTCGCCCGGGCAACAACGCGCAAATCGTCGTGCAGCCGTCGCAAGCGGGCGAGTACCACGTGCTGCTGTCGCCGACGCGCGCCTACCACGCGATGCATTTCCAGGCGACGGTGCAGTAGCACCGATGGCCCCGCTTCGCACGGGAGCGGGGCCACGGCTGCGATTGTGCAGGCGTGGATCGGGAGCGTTCCGACCATGGACGGTGACTTTCCGGCGTGCTTACCGAAGGCAACAGGCATAGACCATGTGTCCCGGGCCCAATGCCCATTGCCGGAGACACCGCATGAAACGCTTCGTCGTTGCCAGCCTGTCCGGATCGCTGCTGTTGTCCGCCACCACCTTCGCCCAGTACACCGGTCCCGCGCAGGAAGCCGCCGCCGGCACGGGCTACCAGGGTCCGAGTTCGATCCCGACGATGACCGCCGCGCAACTGGTGGCCGAAGGACGCGACGACCAGTACGCGCGCCTGCAAGGCAACATCGTGTCCCACGACGGCGGCCACGAATACACGTTCGCGGACAGCAGCGGGCGCGTGACCGTGGAGATCGCAGGCAACCGCTTCCCCGCCGGACAACCGATCGCCGCCGACCAGCGCGTCGAACTGGTGGTGGAAGTGGACAAGGACGTGCTGGGCACGGAATTCGAAGTGGAGAAGATCCGCGTGCTGCGTTGATCGTCAACGCGATCGACCCCGCTTCGCGACGAAGCGGGGTCGTGCGGGATCACCAGCGGTACTTCATCCCAAGCTGCCCCTGATACGTGCGCGTCGCATCCGCGAACTGCAGGCCCAGGCTGCCCCACCCGGCCCAGCCCTTGCCGAAATCCACCGTCAACCCGGCGTTGCCTTCGTACATCACCGGATCCAGCGCGAGGTCCACCGCCTGCCCATCGAAGCGGATCGCGTTGCCGGTGTCGTTGTGCCACGCGTTGAACTCGGCGAAGGGCTGCACTTCCTTGACGATGCCGTAGAGGCGCACGCCGAGGCGGGTGGTCAGGCCGCCGTCGCCGTGCGGTGCGACGACGGTCCCGTTCGCCTCGACGTGCGTTTTCGCGTCGTAGTCGGTGTTGATCAACTGCAGTTGCGGTTGCAGGTAGAGCGCGAGGCCGTCGCGCGCATGGATCGGAAAGGCATAGCCGCCTTCCAGCGACGCCGACCACGCACGCGCGTCGTATGACTCCTGCACCAGGCCCTCGCCCTGCACCGTGTGTTCGTACGTCGCGCGCTGCACCCACGCATCGACGGACAATCCGCCGCGCTCGGACGCATCCTGCACCCACGTGCCGAACAGCGCCGCCGCCTTGCCGCGGACTTCGCCATTCGCGCGGTACAGCGTGGGCAACGACACATCGCGCGTGTCGGCCTCGGCCCGGTTGAGCGTGGCGCCCACCGTGACCGCGCCCATCGCCGTCTCCCACGCATGCAGCGTGCTGCCGATCTCGAGCCCGCGATGTTCGGCGCCGATGTCGACCTGGCCCGCGCCCGCGGTAGCGCTGAACTGGCCGCGCGTCACGCGCACCCATGCGTTGCGATCCAGGGTGTCCTCGTGGCGCAGGCGGCCGCGATCGTCGTGGCGGTGCACGAACATCGCCGTCGCCATCGCCTGGTTGGCGAGGTACGCGCCGGTCTCGGGGCGATAGACGGGCGTGATCGGCGTGCCCGGATCGACCGGCGTTTCCTGCGCGAGCGCCGAACGCAGGTACCAGTCGCCGTCGTTCGGATCCGCGATGCCGCCCTGGTGGAGCGAATACTCGTACGCGCCGCCGACCGCACGGCTGGCCAGCGCGAACGTGCCATCGGACGCACCGTCGACCCGCACCACCTGGATCCCGTCCGCGTTGGTCTGCATGCCCGCGCCACCGGCGTTGGTGACTTGCACGTGCGTGGTCCCGCGCGTGTTGCCTTCGACGACGAGGCGATCGGTGCCCGCGTCGTCTGCGGCAAGATGCGTGTTGAGCGCGAGCGTGCCGCCATTGCCGGCGTAGTCGCCATGGACGGTGAGGGTCTTGAACACGCCGCCGCCGGGTTCGGCGAACCCGACGGTGCCCGCGAGGTTCAGAGATTGCACGTCCGAATCGCCGGAAAGCGTCCAGTTCGACCCGGTGTCCATGGTGGTCGTGGCGCCGTTCGAGATCGTGCCGTTGAGGATCGCGTTGTTCCGCAGCGTGAGGTCGAGCACGCCGGTCGGCGCCGCGGTCAGCGCGCCCACGAGATCGACGCCGTCGAACACCGTCGCGAGGCCCGCCCCACCCGCCACTTCGACGAGCGTGTTGTCGTCGGCCTGCAGTTGCGCGCCGTTCGACACGGTGAGCGAATGCGTGCCGGACCTGGCGATGATCGCGGATCCCGCGGATTGCAGGCTTCCGCCCGACACGGTGAGCGCGCTGCTGCCGGCCGCCGACTTGAAACTCACCGCGTTGTCGCCGCCGGTGACGGTGGTATCGATGAGCGTCGCCGAACCACCGTTGGTCAACCGCACGCCGGTGCTTTGCGCGGACGTGATGGAGGCACCGGTGGCCTGGAACATCGATCCCGCATCGGTGACGCCGACGGCGGCAGCGCCTGCGCCGGTGGCCTGCACGGAAGCGCCATCGAACGTGATCGAACCACCGGTGCTCACGTCGGCCCCGGTGCCGCCGATCGTCGTGATGCGCGTGCCGTTGCTGACGTTGATGACGCTGCCGGCATCCTGCGCGACAAGTCCGCGTCCGGCGGCGGAGGTTGCATCTACCGTGCCGCCGCGCAGGGTGATGACGCCGGCGGTGAGGGCCTGCACCACATCATTGCCGTTGGCGCGGATGGCGACATCGGTTGCGTTGATTCGTCCGTCGTCGGACGCCGCCATGAGCGCAACCGCCGCATCGGTGGTGACGGATCCGCGCGTCAACGCGAGGATCCCGTCGAGGGACGTCGCGCCGTAAGCGTTGACACCCGTCGTGCGGATGCTGGTATCCGTGGCCGAGATGGCGAGAGACCCCGCCGTGGTGTTCGCGGCAATCAGCCCCCCTGCGTTGCTGCCAGTAGTCACGATGGTGCTGTTGCGCAGGACGACGGAGCCACCGTTCGTGTCCACGTAGACACCGAATGCCGTACTTCCCGACGTCGCGACGTCGACGCCGGTCATGTCGATCGTGCCGCCGTTGAACGTCATCATCCCCATGGCGTTATTGCCCGCGGTCCTCACGACAACCGACGTGCCCTCGATACGCGATCCTGCATTCTGCGCAGACAACGCATGTCCGAGCGGCGTGCTTCCCGTGTCGTAGGTACCGCTGGCCGTGTGCGTCAAACCGTCGCTGACGTTCAGCGACTGCGCCGCCACCTGCGGCGCCATCCACAATGCCACCATCGCGACGCCCACGGCTTGCGCCAGCGGCTGTCGCGCGAAAGAACGAAATGCCATCGAATGCTCCCTGGAAATGCGTGCGCCGGTGCTGCGCGTTGCAGCCCATCGATCGCGGAACGGCCACGCGGCGTAGCCTGCGGCCTGCACGCGCCCGGGAGTAGTGAGAATTTTCCGCGCAGACGCGCGACGCGTTTTGTCTACGGACGCACGATTGCATCTGCCCCGCGGGCCAACGCCGCCATTGCACGAATCGTCATGCCTTGCGCTTCGAATCCGAAGCGCGCCGGGCGGAGCAATCGACGCGTGATCGAAGAACACTCGCTACACCGACCCACGACACGATCCCCAAGCTGGCCGCCCTTCCGAGGACCCGGCCATGGCACGTTTTCGTCCGTCGCTGCACATCGCGCTCGCGATCTGTTCGACGCTGCTGCTTTCCACCACCGCCTGCACCGCATCACGCGAAACCCCGTCCCACGCCGAGCGCCGCATCGCGGCCGACTGGATCCTGATGGTGGCAGACGTCGGCGATGCCTACGCCGCAGCGCCGCGCAACCTGCAACCCGCGTTCCCGCACTGGAAGTCGCTGCCCGCGCAGTGGCGCGTCGAGGGCCATCTCGTCGGCAACGATCGCCCGCCGCTGCACGATGCGTCGAAAGCACCCATCCCCACGATGCATGGCGTGCTCGCGCGTACCGACGATGCGCATGGCAACGCGGCCTACGCCGTCCTGCTGCGCGGCACCGTCGGTACGGACGAATGGGAAATCGATGCGTTCTTCCCGCATCGCGCCGGGCCGTGGCCCGACAGCGGCAAGGTGCCCGGCGGATTCCTGGACTTGTACGAATCCCTGGCGTTCGTGCCGCGCACCGGCGACGCGCAACCCACCCGCGCGGCCGAAGCCTTGCGCAACCACATCGGCGAAGCGCCCGTCACCGTCGTCGGCCACAGCGCGGGGGCGGTGCTGGGCACCTATCTCACGCTCGACCTGGTGCACGACGCCACCACCAATCGCGTCGCCGGCCGCTTCTTCGCCTCCGCGCGCCCGGGCGATGCGGCGTTCGCGGCCGCCTATGCACGTGCCGTCACCGACCATCGCGCATACGACAACGTGCGCGACCTCGTGCCGCACTTGCCGCCGGACCTCGGCCCCGATGGATTCAAGCCGTTGGCCAACATCACGCCGCTGGATCCAACACGCCTGCGCGTGCACCTGCGCGACACGCCGGGCTGCAACCACCACGCGGTGAGCTATGCCGCGTTGCTCGACTTCGCGCGCATGCCGCTCGCGGCCTGGCAGGCGCGCCTCGCCGACAGCCAGCAACCGCGCGACTGCCTCGTTCCCGTGCCCCCACACCGGACGTTGCTGCCATGACCGACAACCTCATCGATCTCTCGCACTGGCAGGCTCCGGTGGATTTCGCGCGTGTCGCAGGCAGCGGCATCGTCGCCGCGATCGGCAAGGCCACGCAGGGCGCGATGGGCGTTGATCCGATGTACGCGCAGTACCGCAGCGATGCGCTGCGCGCAGGCTTGCGGTGGGGGTCGTACCACTTCGGCACCGCCGATGCGCCCGCGTTGCAGGTCGCGCATTACCTGCAGGTCGCATCGCCTGCCGACGTGGAGGTGATGTGCCTGGATTTCGAAAGTGGCGCCGGCATGTCGCTCGCACAGGCGCGCGCGTTCATCCAGGGCATCGAAAGCGCGACGGGCCGCCTGCCGATGCTCTACGGCGGTGCGTATCTCAAGAGTTGCCTCGCGGGCAAAGCGGATCCCGTCCTGCAACGCTGCGCCCTGTGGCTCGCGCAATACAGCGAGTCCGCCATCGTGCCGCCGGGCTGGGACCGCTGGACGCTGTGGCAATTCACCGACGACGCCCGGGACATCCCGGGCGTCGCACGCTGCGACCGCAATCGCTACGCGGGCAGCGACGCCGACCTGCGCGAACGCTGGCCGGCGCTTTGATCCATCCGCGCGGTTACTTCGACCCTTCGCCGATGTACTGCTTCAGCCACGCGTTCACCGTGTCGTGCCACAGCACGCTGTTCTGCGGCTTGAGCACCCAGTGGTTCTCGTCGGGGAAGTAGAGGAACTTCGACGGCACGCCCTTGCGCTGCGCGGCGGTGAACGCACCGATGCCCTGCTCCACCGGGATGCGGAAGTCCTGCTGCCCGTGCACGACGAGCATCGGCACCTTCCAGTCCTTGACGTGGTTGACCGGGTTGAAGCGCTCGTAGCCTTGCGGGTTGTCGAACACGGTGCCGCCGTTCTCCCATTCGGAGAACCACAGCTCTTCGGTCGCGTAACCCATCATGCGCTGGTCGAACACGCCGTCGTGCGTGACCAGGCACTTCCACGGCGTGTTCCAGTTGCCGGCGATCCAGTTGACCATGAAGCCGCCGTACGACGCGCCGAGCGCGCACGCCTTGTCGCCGTCGAGGAAGTCGAACTGCTTCTGCGCGGCGGCCCAACCCTTCTGCAGGTCTTCGAGCGGACGATCGCCCCAATGCTGGCTGATCGCGTCGGTGAACGCCTGGCCGTAACCGGTGGAGCCGTGGAAGTCGATCATGACCACCGCGTAGCCCTGGCCCGCGTACGTCTGCGGATTCCAGCGATAGCTCCAGCCGTTGCCGAAGCTGCCCTGCGGGCCGCCGTGGATCAGGAACGCCACCGGGTACTTCTTGCCCGGCTGGTAATTCCACGGCTTCACGACGTAGCCGTACACGGTGTCGTTGTTCCAGCCGACGAACTTGAACTGCTGCGCTTCGCCGAACTTCACGTCCTTCACCATCTCGCCCGCGCTCTGCGTGATCGCACGCGGCGTGCTGCCATCGGGCTGCGCGGCGAACAACTGGTCGCCGGTCTGGATCGTGTTGCGCGTGTACACCAGCGTGGGGCCGGCCATCGCGAACGACGACACCGTGCCGTCCTTCACCAGCGTAGTCACTTCGCCGTTGTCCACGTTGACGGCGAACAGCGGCGCCTGGCCGAGTTCCTCCGCCGTCGTGTAGATCGTCTTGCCGTCATCCGACAGCGCGATGCCGTTGGCCGAGGCGTCCCACTTCGGATCGATCTCGCGCGTCTTGCCCGAGGCCATGTCCATCGCCATCAGCGCGAAGCGGTCGGCTTCGAAGCCCGGGCGCTTCATCGCGCGATAGAACAGCGTCTTGCCGTCCTTCGAGAACACCGGGCCGGTGTCCCACGCCTTGTTGGCGGCGGTGAGGTTCTTCGCAGCGCCCTTGCCGTCGGCCTGCACGAGGTACAGGTCGAAGTTGGTCGACCACGGTTCCTGGCCATCGGACTTGCGCGCCGACAGCACGAGCGACTTGCCGTCGGGCGACCACGCGAATTCGCCGGTGTCGCCGAACGGACGCGACGGCACGTCGCCGATCACGTCGCCGCCGACCAGCGTGGCGGTGGAAATCTTCGCCTTGCCATCGCCCAGCGGCGCGACGAACACGCGGTTCAGCTTGCCTTCGTTCCATGCATCCCAGTGGCGGATGAAGACGCGGTCGAACACCTTGCCCGAGGCCTTCTTCGCCTCGGCGTCCTTCGAACGCTTCTGCGTGCACGCGAAATCCGACTTGCAGTCGGCGAACGCTTCCACCGCCAGCGCGACACGCTTGCCGTCGGGCGACACCTTGAAACCGCCGACATCGCCGGCGATGTCGGTCAGCTGCACGGGCGCGCCGCCCGCGGTGGGGATCGCGTAGAGCTGCATCGAGCCCGACTTCGCGCTGAGGAAGTACACGCGGCTGCCGTCGGACGCGAAGTCCGGCGAGTTGACGCTCCAGCCTTCCGGCGTGAGGCGCACGGGCGGTGCGGCATCGCGCGCCATCAGGTCTTCGATCCACAGCGAGGTGGCCGACTTGTTGGCATCGAAGTCGACGACGCGCTTGGCGAACACGACCTTGCGGCCGTCCGGCGAAAGCACCGGCGAGGACACGCGATCGAGTTTCGCGAGGTCGCGGACTTCGAAGCCGCGTTCTGCATGGGCGACGGACGGAAGCGCCGCCGCGAGGGCGAGCGCGAGGAGTGCGGGACGAAGCGTCATGGTGGAATTCCGATCAGGAAAGGAATGCGGCGGATCAGGCAATGACCTTGCGGCTCATGCGTTCGATCCAGCGATACAAAAGGAACACGGCGGCGACGAACGCGACGCCACCGATCCACAGCGAATAGTTGGCGGCGAAGTCGTCGCCCACCAGGCCCAACGGATAGTTGGAACCGGAGAACGCCACGATGGCCGCGATCAGCACGCCCACCAGGCCTTCGCCGACGATCATGCCGGAGGCCAGCAGCACGCCGAGTTGCTTGGTGGCTTCCGGGCGCGGGCTGCGTTCGGCGCGCTTGTCGTAGATCGCCCCGATCACCGCACCCACCACCACCATCAGCGTGGCCGACGTCGGCAGGTAGATGCCCAGGCCCACGGCGAGCGGCGCCAGGTGCGCGGACTTCGTCGTATGGCGCAGCACCGCGTCGATGATGATCAACGCCACGCCGATCGCCGCACCGATGCCGATCAGCGACCAGTCGATGTTGTTTTCGATCACGCCCTGCGCGAGCGCGGAGATCAGGCCGGCCTGCGGCGCGGCGAGCGCATGCGCGGGATCCACGCCCGGCGCGCCGGTGAAGCCGTAGGCCTTGTTGACGATCGACAGCACCGGCGGGATCACCGCCGAGCCCGCGATCACGCCGACGATCAGCGCCCACTGCTGCGCGGATGGCGTGGCGTCGACGAGCTGGCCGGTCTTGAGGTCCTGCAGGTTGTTGTTCGCGATCGCGGCCACGGTGAACACCACCGCGGTGACGAACAGCGCGAATGCGACGAGTCCCTTCTCGTGCCCCGGTTCCAGCATCGGCTTGATGCCGTACACCAGCAGCAGCGCCGCACCGATCACCACCAGGATGCCGATGCCGGACAGCGGCGAGTTGGACGACCCGATCAGGCCCGCCATGTAGCCGCACACGGTGGAGACCAGGAAGCTCATGACCACGATGTAGAGCAGGCCGCCGATGACGAGCGCCGGCGTGACCGATCCCAGTCCGGTCTCGTTGCTGAAGTGCACCAGCAGGAAGGCGATCGGCACGAAGCACGCGGCCATGATCATGCCGACCACGGTGATCGGGATGTCGTGTTCGGTGCGCGGCAGCGTGGCGAGGTTGCCGGCGGCGCGCACGCGGCTGGCGTGCATCGCCGAGGCCAGGCCGCTGACCACCGGCTTCACGAGCTTACCGAGTGTCCAGATGGCCGCGACACCGATGGTGCCCGCGCCGACGAAGCGCACCTTCGCGCTCCACGTCGCGCCCGCGATGTCTTCCAGGCCGCCGGTGCCGGGCACGAGCGCGGAGAAATGCGGCACGCCCCACACCCAGCCGATCAGCGCGCCGAGCAGCATCGCCAGGCCCACCCACAGCCCGACGAGGTGGCCCACCGCGAACAACGCCATCGACAGCGCGAAGTCGAACCCGGACACGCCGTTCTCGCCGACCTTGAAGTAACTCTTCACGTCGCTGGCGAACACGCGCGTCGCCACGATCAGCGCGAACGCCGACGCGACCACCGCGCCCCACACCACCGCCAGCAAGCCGGCGCGGCTTTCCTCGGCGCCGTGCTTGGTGCCTTCCGCACCGGGGCTGCCGACCTTGAGCACTTCCGCGCATGCCACGCCTTCGGGATACGGCAGGTCGGAGTTGGTGACCAGCGCGCGGCGCAGCGGGATCGAATACATCACGCCCAGGATGCCGCCGAGCGCGCAGATGGCGAACGAGGCCCAGTACGGGAAGCCCGTCCACCAGCCGATGATCACCAGGCCCGGCAGCACGAAGATGATCGACGACAAGGTGCCGGCGGCCGAGGCCACCGTCTGCACGATGTTGTTTTCCTGGATGGTCGCGCCCTTGAAGTTGCGCAGCAGCGCCATCGAAATCACGGCCGCCGGGATGGACGTGGCGAACGTCAGGCCCGCCTTCAGGCCGAAGAACACGTTGGCGGCGGTGAACGCCAGGGTGATGACGACGCCCAGGACCAGGGCGCGCAGGGTGAATTCGTTGCGCGGCGCGAGGCCGGGCGTGGCGGGTTGGGACACGGGGCGTGATCCTCGCAGGACGCGGACGCACGGTCCGCAGGTTGGTTCGAAAAGCGCGGCCAACCCTACGCCGGGGGCCGGCCCCAAGTCCAGCCGGGGCGGGGCTTTGCGGGCGCCGAGGGTATGCTCCGGCCACGCCGCCCACGGAGTCGCCTCGCGTGTCCGCAGTCACCGCCTTCACCGACATCCCGCGCAGCGAGGACTTCATGGGGCACCCGAAGGGGGTGTTCGTCTGCTTCTTCACCGAGATGTGGGAGCGCTTCTCCTTCTACGGGATGAAGGCGTTGCTGCTGCTCTATTTGCTGAAGCACCACCGCTTCAACGACGACGCGGGCTACGAATTGATCGGCGCATACGGCGGGCTCGTGTACGCGGTGCCCGTGATCGGCGGCCTGCTGGCGGATCGCTGGCTCGGGATGCGCAAGGCCGTGGTGCTCGGCGGCGTGCTGTTGTGCCTCGGGCATTTCGGCATGGCGTTCGAAGGCCAGGACGCCCGACTGGTGAACGGCGTGGTCGTGCGCGACGAAGGCGCGCTGCAGGTGTTCTACCTCTCGCTCGCGCTGATCATCATGGGCGTAGGCTTTTTGAAGCCGAACATCTCCACCATCGTCGGCAAGCTGTACGCGGACGATGATCCGCGGCGCGATTCCGGATTCACCTTGTTCTATGCGGGCATCAACGTTGGCGGGTTGTTCGCCGGCTTGATCTGCGCGTTCCTCGGCGAGACCTACGGGTGGAAGTACGGGTTCGGCGCAGCGGGCATCGGCATGGTGGCGGGCCTGGCGATGTTCCTGTGGGGACAGAAGTACCTGCATGGCCACGCGGAGCCGCGCGATCCGGTCGCGTTGCGCGAACGCGTGGGTGGGTTGCCACGCGAGTGGTGGATCTACCTGGGGTCGTTCGCGGGCGTGGCGGTGGTGTGGCAGCTGATCCAGCGCACGGCCACGGTGGAAAACGCGATGCACGTGGTGGCCGCGGTGTTCCTCGCGTGGTTCGCCTGGTACCTGGTGGCGCGCTGCGATCGCGTGCAGCGCCAGCAGATGTTCGCGCTGATCGTGATCATCCTGGCGGTGCTGGTGTTCTTCACCTTGTACGAGCAGACCTACGGGTCGTGGCTCACCTTCACCGATCGCCTGATGACGAAGGACATGTTCCCGTCGATGGTCAGCGACGCCAGCGGCACGGTGCCGTGGTCGGTGTACCTGATGGCGGGCACGCCGATCGGCATCGTGATCGCGTTGAAGGCGAGCGACCGCGGCAACCACGCGCTGGCGACCACCGCGGTGATCGTGCTGGCGCTCGCGATGGCGGTGGCGTGTTTCCGCGACGTGATCCTGGTGCCGCAGACGGCGGGTTCGCTCACGTTCCTTGGTTCGTTCTTCGTCGTGATCCTCTCGCCCTTCTTCGCGTGGCTGTGGCCATGGCTGGAGAAGCGCGGCATGAATCCGAGCAAGCCGCTGAAGAGCGTGTTCGGGTTGTTGTTCGCGGCGCTGGCGTTCCTGCCGTTGCTGCAGGCCACGCAGCACGTCGCCGCGACCGGCGCGATGGCAAGCGTGTGGTGGCTGGTGCTGGCTTACCTGCTGCTGGAAATCGGCGAGATGTGCCTGTCGCCGATCGGTCTTTCAGCGGTGACGCAGCTGTCGGTCGCGCAGGTCGTCGGCCTGATGATGGGCGGCTTCTGGCTGGCGACGGCATATTCGGAAGTGCTGGCGGCGCAGTTCGGGAAGCTGGCGTCGATCGACATCCCGGAAAGCGGCGCGATCGATGCCGTTGCCGCGGCGGCCAAGTACGCGCACCTGTTCGAGCTGATGTGGATCATCGGCCTCGTGTCGGCGGGCGCGTTCCTGTTGCTGACGTTCGTGTTCCTGAAACGGTGGATGCACGGGGTCAAATGAAAAAGCCCGCATCGCTGCGGGCTTTCCCGTGTGTGCACGCGTGAAGCGTTGCGACGATTACTTCGCCTTCGCGATCGTGAACTTGCCGAAGGTGATGCCGACGTCCCAGCCCTTGCCGGCGCCGGCGAGCTTGAGCTCCGTGTCGCCCTTCACCATGACCTGCGCGGTACCGGATTTCGCCGCGCCCGCGTGCGCCTCGGCAGAGGCGTAGCTGCCCAGCGTTTCCTTGATGTCGCTGACGCCGCTGAAATCGCCGGTGCCGCCTTCGATCTTCTGCTTGCCCACGCTCAGGCCGCCGCCCTTCGCGCTGACGGTGACATTCATCTTCTGGCCGTTGTCGCAGGTGATCGTGCCGCTGCCGGAGGCGGTCTTGTACAGCACCGACCAGCCGCTCATGTTGAAACGCAGGTTGCAATCGACCTTGCCCTTCGCGAACGCGGCGGGGGACGCCAGGACCAGGGTCAGGCCGGCGAGGGAAAGCAGACGGTTCATGGCGGCACTCCGTGTGCGGGGATGGGAAACGACGATATACGCCTAACCCGACCGGGGCGCGTAAAGGCCGCCTTCACCCGACGGCTATCGAGCCGGATTGCTTCGTGCGCGCCGCTGGCGAAGGAAGATCGCCAGCAACAGGCACGCCAGCATGCCGACGCCGCCCCACGCCACCATGAAGAGGGATTCCCAGGCCGAATACGCGGACGGATCCCGTCCCCCGAACCATACCGGCGCCCAATAGGCGACATACGCGACGGCGAGCGGGACGACCACCGCCGCCACCCACAACCACCGACACCGCAACAGGGATGCGATCGCGAGCAGGAGCAACAAGGACGTCACCGCGACGATGGCCGTCGTGGCGGCAAGCGACAAGGATTCGAAAGCCTCGATCATGGCGCGCTCCCGTGGCTCGACATCAGAGCAGGATCGCGTGCCTTGCACGCGTGTCCGGATCCATCCCCTTGAACACGACGCTTTGCGTCGCGGCGTCCCACACCATGGGCTCCCCGGTGTACGGGTCCTTCAGCGCGGAGGCCCGGATGCGACGCGCGGCATCCGCCGGTGTCGCGTTGGCAGCGCGCAGTTCCACCGCCAGCATCGCGGCGCGACGCTCGCCCTCCACATCGCTCACGCGAACGGCGTACCGCATCGGGTCGGTCTCGGTGGTGATGCGGAACAGGACGTAGCCGAGCGGGTTGTAGGCGCGGTAGACGTCCTCGCCGTGCTGCGGCGCCGACGCCGCCGCGTCGCGCAACGCTTGCGGCAGCGCGCGATAGTCCGCGTCCATGCGACTGGCCATGCGCATCGTGCGGGCGGCGTAGAGATTGCGCGTCGCCTGCGGCTTGTACATCGGTTGCAGGATCCACCGGCCGACGCGCCCGCCGGGAACGTCGCCGTCTTGCAGCGACGGACCGAGCGATGCAGCGATGAAGGTCGCTTCGCCCGCCAGCACGCGGCGCATCGATCGCTCCTCGCGCGTCAGCGGCGTGCGCCAGCCGTCAGGCGGCGCGGCGGGCTGGCCGCGAGCGTGCAGTTCGCGAAGCACCAGGTTGCCCAGCGCGAAATGATGCCGGATCGCGGCGCTCGAGATGATCTTCGCCAGCGTCGTATCCGACGATCGCAGCAACATGCGCCAGAACGCCAGGTCCTGATCGAGCAGCGCACGCGCGGCATCGCCCTTGCCGTCGCGCGCGAGCGTCCAGGCGTTCGCGAGGAGCAGTTGCTGCCCGTTGATCGCGTGCTGGTAACGGACGAACGGCGTGCCCATGTCGCGCGGGATCTCTTCGCGCCATTGGTGGAACTGGATGAGCCGAAGGTAACGCTCGAGCAACCACGACTCCGAAGCAAGCCACTGGTCGACCCGTTCGGGATGCCGTTGCCACTGTTGAACGCACGCAGCGCTGCCGTCGAAGCACGCTTCGGCCATCGCGGTGATCGCCGGCGACCTGCGTTCCTTGACGTTGACTTCCTTGCCCGGGAAGTCGAACGGCGGTGCATGCGGATTCCAGGCCGCCATGTTCCGCAGGAACGCCATGCGCGTCCGCCCCATGGCGACCGGATCCGCGCCGGGCGGCGCCCCCATCCCGAGCATGAAGACGAACGCATTGTCCTGGTCCGGCACCGCCGGCCGATCGCGGACGGCACGGACCAGTTCCTGCGACGCCACCGACGGCGGCTCGTCGTTCCAGTTGATCGCCACCATCACGCCGTACAACGCGACGACCAGCAGCAGGAGACCCGCCACGATCCACGCGATCACCCGCACTGCGCGTGGCATCGGCATCACAGCGGCACCGCATGGCGCGCATGCGTTCCCTTCGCCATCCCGGTGAACACGATGCGCTTGTTCGCCGCATCCCATTCGAACGGTTGGCCGGTGTACGGGTTCTTCAGCGGCGAAGCCTGCACACGTTGCGCAAGGTCCGTTGCGTCCGCACCGGCGGCACGCAGCTCCGCCGCCAGCAACGTCGCGCGGCGCTCGCCTTCGAGGTCGGCCACGCGCAATGCGTACTGCGCGTCGTCGCTCGCGGCGCCGATGCCGTACAGCACGCACCCGACGAAGTTGTAGAGGCCGTCGCACCGCCCGGTCGGTGCCTGCATGTTGGCCGCGGCCGGCAACGCGGGATAGTCGGCGTCGAACCGCAGGCCCGCCGCACGGAACCGCGCTGCGGACAGGTTGTTCGTTGCCTGCACCTTCAGCATCGGGCGCTTGAACCAATCGCTCAGGCGATCGGTGCCGAACGCGTCCGCGATGGGCTGCAGCGATCCGGACTGGAAGCGGAACTCACCCGCGAACGGGCGCTGCATGGAACGCTCCGCCAGGCTGAGGGGCGTCTGCCACGCATCGGGCGGCGCGGCGGGTTTGCCGGCAGCGTGCAGATCGCGCAGCGCCAGGTTGCCCAGCGCGAGGTTCCGTTCGACGGCACCCGTGGCGATCATCTTGGTGATCAGCGTGTCGCTCGATTGCAGCACCATGCGCCAGAACGCGAGGTCGTCCTGCAACAGGGCGCGCGCGGCATCGCCCTGCCCTGCGCGTGCGTGCTGCCAGGACTGCATGAGCAACAACAGTTGCCCATCCCGGGCGACGAGGAAGGACGGCATGGGCGCCGCCATGTCGTTCGGCACGCGTTCGCGCCACTGGCGCAGCGCCACGAGGTCCTCGTAGCGCGCCAGCAACCACGATTCCGAATCCAGCCACTGCGCGACCTGCGCCGGGTCCGCATGCACCAGGCGCACGCATTCCGCGCTGTCCGTGTCGAACTTCCCGCAGGCCTCCGCGATGGCCGCGATCGCCGGCGTGCGTGACCCTTTGTATTGCACTTCCCGTCCGGGCAAATAGACCGGAGCGTCCCCCGCTTTCCACGGCTGGACCCGCGTCAGGAAGCGATTGCGTTCCTGGCCGCGGATGAAGGGGTCTTCCTGCAACGGCGCCGACAGGCCGAGGAACAGGATGTAAGCGTTGCTTTGGTCGGGAATGATCGGCCGGTCGCCCGTGATGCGTGCAAGCGCCTGCGCATCGGCCGACGGCGGCTCGTCGAACCAGTTGATCGCCACGACGGCGAGATACGCCACGACGACGGCGACCGCGCAGCTCCCCAGCGCCCACGCAACGCCCTGCCCGAAACGATGCATCGTGTTCTCCCCCGAACATCGAACGACGCGAGCTTACCCAAGACGACCGGCGCTTGCGCCTACCGGGTCTTCGAAAGATTGGCGATCGTGGCCTGCATGAGGGCGATGGAGACGTCTTTCCCGTCTTGCGTCGCCAGGATTTCAGCGGTGCACACCGTCAGCATCCTGCCGGCCTTCCTGACCTTGCCGATGGCGACGAAATGGTCCGCGAGCGCAGGTCGCAGGAGGTTGACCTTGAATTCAACGGTCAATACGTCGCAGTCGTCCGGCGCCACGCTCAGCGCGGCGAAGCCGCACGCGCTGTCCAGGATGGTGGTGAGCGCACCCGCGTGGACGTAGCCGTTCTGCTGGCAGATCTCCGGGCGGGAAGGCAGCGAGATGTGCACCTCGCCTTCCGCAACGGACGCGAGCCTCGCGCCCAGCGTCGTCATCAGGCCCTGGGCTTCGAAGCAGTCGACGACTTTCTGGTGCCAATACCGCATCGACGTTGGCCCCGCTCGCGTTGCGCGCCACGGTAGCAAACCCCCGCGTCACGCGCGCTTCGGCAGCTTCCAGCCCGGGCGGATCACGTGGCAGGTGTAGCCCTCGGGATAACGCTCCAGGTAATCCTGGTGTTCCGGTTCGGCTTGCCAGAACGGGCCGGCCGGCGAGACTTCGGTGACCACCTTGCCCGGCCACAAACCCGACGCATCGACATCCGCGATCGTGTCTTCGGCCACGCGCTTCTGTTCGTCGTCCAGGTAGAAGATCGCCGAGCGATAGCTCATGCCGACGTCGTTGCCCTGGCGGTTCTTCGTCGACGGGTCGTGGATCTGGAAGAAGAACTCCAGGATGTCGCGATAGCTCGTCTGCGCCGGATCGAAGGTGATCTCGATCGCCTCGGCGTGCGTGCCGTGGTTGCGGTAGGTCGCGTTCGGCACGTCGCCGCCGCTGTAGCCCACGCGCGTGGCGAGGATGCCGGGCTGGCGCCGGATCAGGTCCTGCATGCCCCAGAAGCAGCCGCCGGCCAGCAGCGCGGTACTCGTTTGCGTGGTCATCGTGCTTGGTCCTCGTCGGGTGGGGGTGCGATATTGCGCCCCGGCCGGGTCGACCGACGTCGATCGCCCGGACCCAATGGATAGGGGCGCCCACGATGCTCCGCAAGGCCACGCCGGAACGCCTGACCCTGTTTTCCGACGGCGTCTTCGCCGTCCTCATCACCGTGCTGGTGCTGGAACTGCGCCCGCCCGCGCAAAGCACCTATGCCGCGCTGCTGGCGCACTGGCCGTCATGGCTGAGCTACGGGATGAGCTACGTGTTCATCGCCATCGTCTGGATGAACCACCATTACCTGCTGCGCTACGCGCGCGAAGCCACGCCGCGCCTGCTGTGGACCAACTTCGCGCACCTGTTCGCGATGTCGCTGGTGCCGCTGTCGACGGCGTGGATGGCACGCAGCAAATTGGCGCCGGCGCCCGTGTCGTTCTACGCGGCGGTCTTCGTGCTGGTGAACGCGACGTACCTCGGGCTGATCACCGAACTCATCGGGCGCGCACCGGCCGATGTCGCACCGGCGCGGATCCGCCACCGGATGCGGCTGCGGGCCACGTTCACGCTGGGCTTGTTCGTGGTCGCGACCGTGGTGGGGTTGTTCGCACCCCTGATCGCCATTGCGCTGTGCTTCGTGTGCCTGGTGGTGTACCTGCGGCCGGATCCGCCGGGGGTTTGACCGTGTCCTCCAAGGGAGCGAACCCCATGGGCCGGTGCTGCTCGAAATCGTTGACGCCGCGACGGGTGCCCGGGATCATCCTGGCGCGATTCCGCTTTTCGGGATCCGCGCCAGCACAGGGGATGTTCCGGGTGATGTTCATGATCGGCCGCGGCGAGCGGGTCGTGCAGGTGGGCCCTGCCGAGACGCACCACTGCCCGCGTTGCGAGGAAGACAAGGACTTCATCCCGCAGCTCAGGTATTCGTACGGCCAATTCGACCTTCTGTTCGGGTTCGTCTACGACAAGCGGTACCAGCTCGCATGTTCGCAGTGCCAGCACGGATGGAAGCTGGAGACGAACGTCATGGAACAGGCACTGGGCCGCGTGCCGATCCCGTTCCACCTGCGCTACGGCCTGTTCGTCGCGATCGCCTGCGCCGCGGCCCTGGTGTGGGCCGCGCACGCCTACCGGCATCCGGGTTAGGTCGGCAGGCCCTGCTCGCGCGCGGCATTGCGGAACAACCACGCCGACACGAGCCACAGCACGACGAAGATCGCCGTCAGCGCCAGCACCTCGCGGTTCGACCCCAACGCTGCGACCAGCACGACCACCGCCACCGAGGCCTGCGCGATCGCCGTCGCGACCAACGCACGCGCCATGCCGAGCGGCTGGAAGCGCCCGATCAGCGCGCCGATGCCGCCGACGGCCAGGACGCCCGCGAACATCAGGTTCGCGCCATTGGTTTCGCTGCCGATGATGCCGACGGCCAGGGTGATCCACACCAGCAGGAAGCCGGTGACCACCGCCACGCCGACGCCGGCGCGATAGGTCCGGTTGCCCGTCCTCCTCGCGCCGAACTCGTACGCACCGCACGCGATGGCGAGCATCGCGCCCCAGGTGAGGAAGTCGGTTGCCGTCCAATTCACGCCGGTGTCGAACTGCATCGCCACCGCCGGGAGCGCCAGCAGCAACGCTGCGAAGCCCCACATGGCCCACCGCAATCCGTTCCCGCGCCGCCCGCTCCCGCTGATGTTGGCCGCCATCGCTGCGTCTCCGTGCATGAGTGGCGCGCAGCATCGCGCGCGCGGGTGTGTCCACGATGGGCGTTGTGTGAAGCGAGGAAGAAGTCAGCCGGCCTGCCGGCCCTCGAGCTGCTTCCACGTCGAGCGGACGAACCACAGCGTCCCGAGGGTCCCCGAGATGATCAGGGCCACGGACCCTCCGCCGATGACCAGGGAGACCACGTTCGGCACGGGCCAGGGTTCGAAGCCGCGCGCAATCAGCAGGTTCTTGTAGTGGAAGGCCTGCATGGCCGCGCTGCCGAAGCGCACCAGCAGGATGAAGGACGCGAACGCGTAGAGGCACGTCAGCAACCAGTACACGTGCCGGTTGAAGCGATCGCCCGCGATGTAGGTCGACACGATCACCGCGAACGTCAGCGTGATCCAGATCTGCAGGATCGAATCGGTGAGGCCCAGCGCGGCATAGAGCGCCGTGTAGATCACGTCCTGCGGAATCGGTGGCGGATGCATTCGGGCGCCTCCTGTCAGAGCACGCGGTACTCGCTCTGGACCAGCCCGCTCACGAACTGCCGCGTGCAGAGATGTTCCAGCTTGATGTCGCGCTGCAGCGGACCGAAGAGCGGAATGCCGGTCCCGATGAGCACGGGCACGCGCGTGACCACGAGGCGCTGGATCAGGCCGGCGTCGAGGAACCGCTGGATGGTGATGCCGCCGTCGATGTACAGGTGCTCGAATCCGCGTGCGGCGAGGTGCGCGGCGATGGCTTCCGGTGCGCCGGACAGAGGTTCGACCACCGCACCCGCCGGTGCAGGCGCCAGCGCATGCGTGCTGAGCACGAACACCGGCTTGTCGCCGTAGGGCCACTCGGGGAAGGCGAGCACGACCTCGTACGTATTGCGGCCGATGACGAGCGCATCCACCGTGGCCATGAATTCCTCGTAGCCGTGCGGCTCGCCGCCGCCGGGCGGGAGGAAGTCGAGCGCACCGTTCGCGCGGGCCAGGAACCCGTCGAGGCTGGTGCCGACGAAGACGGAGGCTTTCATGCGTGCGCTCCTGCTCAGCTCGCGCGGAAGTGGTGAAGATACCGCCGACTCACGGGTAACACGTCCAAACGCGACCTCAGGTGCAACGTTCCGGTCTCGTTGTCGCCGCGCACCATGTGGCTCACCGCACGCAGGTTCACCACCACGGCGCGGTGCACCCGCACGAACTGATCGGGATCCAGCTGCGCCATCAGCTCCTTCAGCGGCGTTCGGACGAGCGCTTCGCCGCCGCGCCCGGTTTCGCCACGCCAGGCGATCCGCGTGTATTTCTCGTCGGAGCGCAGGTAGTCGATGTCCTCCACCGCGATCAGGCGCACATCGTTGCCCACTGACGCGCGCAACCAGCGCGCGTGCTGCCGCGACAGGCGTGCGAGCATCGGCGCGAGGTCCGCCATCGGCGAAGCGGCCTGCAGGCGCGCCTGCAAGCGCGCAACGGTGTCGGCCAGGCGCGCGCCTTCCACCGGTTTGACCAGGTAATCGATCGCGCCCTGTTCGAACGCCTGCACCGCATAACGATCGTAGGCAGTCACGAACACGACATGCGCGCGCCGCCCAATCGCGTGCGCGGCGTCGATGCCGTCGAGGCCGGGCATGTGCACGTCGAGGAAACACACGTCCGGGCGCAGCGCTTCGAACCGGTCCACCGCTTCGCGGCCATTGCGTGCCTGGGCGACGATCTCAAGCGACGGCCAGGCCTCGGCAAGCTGCCGCGCGAGCGCGCGTCGCAGCAACGGCTCGTCGTCGGCGATCAATGCGGTGGCCGCGATGCTCATCTTGGCGGTGCCGGCATCGGAAACACGAGTTCCGCAGTCGTGCCATGCGGCGGCAGCGGCGCCAACACCAGTCGGGCCTCATCGCCGAACGCGAGTTGCAGCCGTTCGCGCAGGTTCGACAAGCCCGTGCCTGCGTTGATCGTCGAAGCCACGCCCACGCCGGTGTCAGCCACCACGATGCGGCACTGCCCGCCCTGCACCGTCGCGCGCACATCGATGCGCCCGCCCTCTTCCGCCGGATCGATGCCGTGCCGCACCGCGTTCTCCACCAGGGTCAGTACGCTCGTCGGCGGGCACGGCACCTGCAGCGCGCCCGGCTCCGCATCCACCGACCACCGCAGACGGTCGGGCATGCGCATGTGCATCACTTCGAGGTACGCGCGCACCAGTTCCAGTTCCTGCGCCACCGTGGCGTTGGCTTCGTGCAAGCGCGGCACCGCTGCGCGCAGGTACGCGATGAGGCTGCCGAGCACCTCCGATGCCTGCGGCGAGCCCGCATCCACTAGTTCGCGCACGTTCGCGAGCGTGTTGAACAGGAAATGCGGCTCGACCTGCGCCTGCAACAACCGCAGCCGCGCGTCCAGCGCATTGCGGTCGTACTCGCTGCGTTCCAGCTCGAAGGCCAGCGCCTGGCTGCGCGCCTTCCCGCTGATGTGCCGGTACAACGCGGACATCGCGATCCACGGCGCGACCAACAAGCCCATGAACGCGATGAAGCTGAAACCCTCCATGCGCGACTTTACCGACCACCAATGCACGTCGTGCGGCGTGGTGAAGGCGTACGAGAGCGCGGCCGCAACTGGAATGATCGCCGCCACGCCCGCCACCTGCAGGCCCCAGCGTGCGATCCAGCTGGGCAAGCGGCGCGGCCAGCGTTCGAACAGCCCGAACATGCAGAGCGCGGCCATGCCGACGAGGAACAGCCGCACCAGCAACAGCCAATACGAGGCGGTCCAGTTCGTCGACATCGGCAGGCTGACGACGAACGCCGCGATCGCCACCGTGCGCACGCGCTTCCAGCCGAACCAGGGTCCGGGCGTCGGCGCGGCAGGAACGCGGGTGTCGGGCATGGGACGACGATACCAGCGTGCCGCGCGCGGATCGTCGGCGGGGACCGTGCTTCGTCCACGCCAGGCCGTCGTTCGTCGCAATCCCCGTGGACGCCCCGCCGGCGCGCTTCCAGAGTCGCCGCAACAGAGAAGCAAGGGGACATCGCCATGCTGCTGCGCTGGCTGCATATCACCGCCGGGCTCGTCGTGATCGTCGCCGGCGCATTTGCGCTGTTCGCGAAGAAGGGCTCGCGGCTGCATCGAAGCGCGGGCACCGTCTTCTTCGTCGCGATGGTGACGTTGACGGCGACCGGCGCCATCGCCGCCACGTTCGTGCATCCCAACCGCGGCAACGTAGTCGCCGCGTTCTCGACGTTCTACCTCGTCACGACCGCGTGGCTCACGGTGAAGCGCGATGTCGTGGCCGCGCGCGGCTGGTACGTCGCGTTGATGGCGTTGGGGTTCGCCACGGGCCTTCGTGCCTTGTCGCTCGGGGTGCTCGCCGTGCGGCATGGCCCGGTGGACCAGTTCCCGCCCGCACCGTTCTTCCTGTTCGCACTCGTCGTGCTGTCGGCCGCGGCACTCGACGCGCGTCTCCTGGTAGCCGGCCACATCGCCGGCGCCCAACGCCTCGTGCGCCACCTCTGGCGCATGGGCATGGCGTACTGGATCGCGACCGCGTCGCTGTTCCTCGGCCAGGCGAAGTTCTTCCCCGCGCCGATCCGGGCCTCCGGCTTGCTCGTCGTGCCCGTGCTGCTCGTCGCGGGCACGACGCTGTACTGGCTGGTGCGCACGCTGCGGGGGCGCAAGGCGATGCGATCCGTCGCGAAAGCGACCCAGGGAACGTGACCGGGACGCTCAGTTTTTTTCTTGCTGCGCCGCCCGCGCCAGCAGCACGAGGAAGATCGCGAGCACCAGCGCCGACACCACCAGCAATGCGATCAGGCTTCCGACGTACGCGGGCACGATCGACGCCTGCAGGCTTCCCGCCGCCCCCGCGCCCGTTGCGATCGCGGAGACGCCAAGCAACGCAAAGATCGCCGACGGGAAGAACTTCACGCGCGGCGGAAACCCGCGCAAGGTCAGGCGCCGTCCGCGCCATGCCATCACGCCTCCGAGCACGCTGATGTAGGCAAACGCGACGACGCTTGCGACGCGATACACGCGCAGGGTGGTCCAGTCGAACAACGCCAGCCACGCCGGCAGCAACCCGAGCACGAGCGCGCCGATGCTCGCCCCCAGCATCCACGACAGCGACCAGATGTCGCGCGGATGCCAGCCCTCCGGCGAGGCCGTGCGGATCGCGGCGATCAGGCCCGAGAACCCGGCGAGCGCGACGCCGAGTTGCGTGATGGCGATGAGCAGGTCCGACGCAGGCATACCCCGGCCAACGTCGCCGCGGGCACGGAAGCGGTCATCGCCCGCCGTTGAAGGCCGCCGCGGATTCGGATTGAATCGCGCGATTCGCGCCAGCCCGGACCGGAGACACGCCACGCCCATGGAGCACCTCGCCCACCTTTCCACGTTCGTCTCGCTGATCTACGGCCTGGGCGTGGCCAACGTGCTCGCGCACATCGCCTCGCTGATCAAGCGCGGGCGCAGCGCGGACTGGTACTGGATCCACACGGTGTGGAGCGCGTTCCTGCTGATCGCGATGGCGAGTTTCTGGTGGATGCTGCAGGCCTGGGCCGCGGTGCCGCACATCGGGTATCTCAGTTACCTGAGCATGCTGCTGATCCCGTCGCTGCTTTTCGTGATGTCGGACCTGATGTTCCCGGACCGCGGCGGCGCCGGCGTCGTGAGCCTCAAGGCCCATTTTTTCGCCATCAAGCGCCCGCTGTTCCTGTTGCTGCTCGCGTTGCTGGTGTCCGACGAAATCGACACGGTGCAGAAGGGTTGGCAACACGTGATCGACCTGGGCCCGTTGTACTGGGGCTCGCAGGTGTTCTGGCTCACCGGGTGCCTGGTGTGTGCCCGCTCGGAAAGCGAGCGCGTGCAGGGCGTCTTCGCGGCCGTGTCGTTCGTGTTGTTCCTCGGCGCGATGTACAACGGGCTGGCGGCGGTGTAACCGGGTCACCTCGCACTCATCCGCCAGGGCGCACCGTGTCGGTCGATCGTTGCGCCCCTGCGCGACCGCACGCACCCAGGCGCACCGATGCCCCGCTTGTCCTCCCGCCTTCCCGCGCGCGCTTCGCGCTGGTTCGCCGCCCTGTCCCGCGCCTGGCAGGCGCCGCGCGCATCGCAGTCCTTCACGCTGCGCGAGTTGCTGCGCACGCTGGAAAGCGCCGGCCCGCGCGATACGCCCCCGCCGCCACGCCTGGCGCGGTTGCTGGCGAAGGTCTCCGGCGATCTCGCCGTGGCGGTGCGCGATCCGGAACGACGCGGCGGCCCGGACACGCTGCGGCCGCTCGCGACGTGGAAATCGCGCTACAGCCACCTCGATCGCTACCTGCCGCGCGCCTGAGACCGCTCCAGGCCCAGCCGTCACCACCCCGTAATGCCCCGCGGCGCATGTTGCACGGGCACCGAGCGACACGCGCCACTTCGCTCCGGCGGCACTCATCGAAATTGCGATCCCGCCTTTGAGCCTCCTCCTGCGCATGCAGGCAATGGCCACGGCCAAACGGATCCGGTCAACGGATCCCATTCGCAAGGATCACACCATGAGCAACGACACCAAGCCGGAAATCACCGGTACCAAGCCGGCCACGCCGGAAGTCTCCAAGGTCGACGCAACGGACCCCAAGTTCGCTGCCGCGCCGAAGGCGATGAGCGATGCCGACAAGAAGTCGCTGGAAGAAGGCAACAAGGGTTCGTCGACCGCGCCGGCTTCCAACCGCTGAAACGACATCGCACGCTCCCGGGTGCTTCGGCATCCGTGATGCGTGAAGCGTCAACGAAAGGCCCTCGCTTCGGCGGGGGCTTTTTCGTTGCGTCACTGCATCGAGTGCAAACCGATCATGTTGCCGTCGGGATCGGTCACGAGCGAAATGAAGCCATGCTCGCCGATGGAAAACTTGTGCTTGAAGACCTTGCCGCCGTTTTCCGACGCACGTTTCTCTTCGTTCGCGCAGTCCTCGCACATGAAGTACACGATCGTGCTGTTGCCGCCCGACGGAAAGCCTTTCATGCAGACGAGCGCGCCGGTGCTGCCGTTGCTGTTCGCGAACGCGGGGAACGACCACATCTGCAGTTCCGATGTCTCCAGTTGCTGGAACTGCGTTTCGAACACGGCGCCGTAGAACGCCTTCGCGCGTTCCATGTCCTGCACGTAGATCTCGAACCAGCCGACGGGATTGCGGTCCATGGCGGCCTCCGGTCGTTGCGGGGCCGGGATGCTACTGCCCAGGGCGTTCCAGCGACGTCAGCGAACCCCGCCCCGGCCGCCGCGAGGCCGCCAGTTGCGCGCCCGCAGCGATGGGCGCAGGCTCCGCCGAACGCCGCGAGGGGGAATGCACGCATGGAACCGGTCCTGCCGTTGACGCATCCGTTCACGCTCTTCCACACGGCCCTGAGCCTGGTCGCGATCCTCGCAGGCCTCGTCGTCGCGAAAGGCCTGCTGCGCAACCAGGCGATGCCGGGGTGGACCTCGCTCTTCCTGTCCACCGCGGTACTCACCACGGCCACCGGCTTCCTGTTTCCCTTCCGCGGCTTCACGCCGGCGTTGGGAACCGGGGTCGTGTCGTCGGGCGTGCTCGCGCTGACGCTGATCGCGTTGTACGGGCAACGCCTCGCCGGACCGTGGCGCGCGATCTACGTCATCGGCGCGATGGTCTCGGTGTACCTCAACGTGTTCGTGCTGGTCGTGCAGCTGTTCCTGAAGGTGCCCGCGCTGCACGCGCTGGCGCCGACGCAGAAGGAGCCGCCGTTCGGGATCGCGCAAGGCCTCGTGCTGGTGCTGTTCGTCGTGTTGACGGTGCTCGCGGTACGGCGCTTCCACCCGCGCGTCGAGGCCACCGCGCCGGCGCCGGTCAGAAATCCGTCGTGATGTGCACCACCGCCATTTCGCGCGCCTGCGGGCCATGCCCGAATTCGAGCGGGGCGCCGGGCGACGTGGCGCGCGCGGCGCGCGTCACGTGCACCTGCTCGACGACGTAGACGCGGAACGGCGTCGTGCGTTGTCGCGTTCCTTCGTCGCAGCAGAAACAGACGAGTTCGAGCCCACCGTCGAGTCCAGCGAGGCGACTGCGCAGTTGGTCGACGGTCATGGGGGCTGATTCGCGGGACATCGCTGGATATTACGGACGGTGGCGTTTGCAACGGTCGATGAAATCGTCACCCGCTCGGTGTATTGCGTTCCCCCGTCAGGGGGAGGCGGGAAACCGGCCGTGAAACTCCTCCCCGCCGCCGTCCTGTTCGTGCACGACGTCGCGCGCATGACGGCGTTCTATCGCGAGCTGGCGGGCATGCAGCGCGTGCACGGCGACGATCGCCACGCGGTGCTCGAATGCGACGGCTTCCAGCTCACGATCCACGCCATCCACGGTGCGGGCACCGACTTCTCCACGCGCGAAGACAGCTATCTCAAGCTGTGTTTCCCCGTCGATGACCTGGCCGCGGCGCGCGTGCGCACGCGCGAACTCGGCGGCGAACTCTGGCCGCCGGAGCGCGAGTGGCAAGCGCGGGGATTCCGCGCATGCGATGGCCGTGATCCGGAAGGCAACGTCTTCCAGCTGCGGATGCCCGCGCCGTGAGCGACGACTTCGACTTCGAATGCCTCGACGCGGAGCGCCGCTTCGCGTTGTTCAACCTGTCCGGTGCGATCGCGCTGCACGAAGGCGTGGCGCGCGTCGCCAAGGTCATCGCCGCGGCCACGGCGCGCGGCTACCACGGCCTGGTCGTGGACATCCGCGGGATTGCCGGCTTCGAACCGCCGGGCGTCGGCGCGCGCCACGAGATGGTGCGCACGTGGGCCGCGGTGGCCGGCCCGCGGTTGCGCCTGGTGATGGTCACGCGCCCGGAGTTCATCGACCCGGAGCGGTTCGCGATGGTGGCGGCGCGCAACTTCGGCCTGGTGGCCAACGTGTTCGAAACCCGGGCCGAAGCGCTGTACTGGCTGCGCAGCGAAAGCCTCCTCGATCCCTGATCCGGCGCGTGCCCGGGTCGTGTGAGATTCCGCCCGCTGCCGCGTATCACCCAGCAAGCCCCGCCGGACACGAGCCGCCTTGACCGCCACGCCGCCACCGCCGACGACTTCCCTGCCCTGCTTGAAGCCCATCGCGGGATCGTGCTGAAAGTCGCCGCCGCCTTCCGGCAGGCACCGCACGATCGCGCCGACCTCGCGCAGGACATCGCGCTGCGCCTGTGGCAGGCGTGGCCCGGTTACGACCCCGCGCGCCCGTTCTCGACGTGGATGTATCGCATTGCATTGAACGTGGCGATCTCGCAGCAACGCCGCGAACGCCCGCGCACGCACGCCGCGCTCGACGACCTGCAGGACGAACCCGCGGGCGACACCGACGTCGACTTCGCCGCGCGCCAGCAACTCGCGCTGGTGCAACGCGCGATGGCCACGCTCGTGCCGCTCGACCGCGCGCTGTTGCTGCTGCACCTGGAAGGCTGCAGCCATCGCGAGACCGCCGAGGTGCTCGGCACGAGCGAAGGCAACGTCGCCACGCGCCTGAACCGCATCAAGGATCAATTGCGCCGCAGCGTCGGCGCCGAACGAGGAGACGCATGATGGAACTGCAGGACCTGCAAGCCGCCTGGCAATCCGCCACGCAAAAGCTTGAAACGCAAACGCTGCGCCTGGCGGAACTGGAAGGCCATGCCTTGCGCCATCGCGTGCACGGGCGGCTGGGCCTGGTGTCGCTGGGACAGTGGATCGAACTGGCGGTCGGCATCGCCATCGCGGTGTGGGCGGGCGGGTACTGGTTCGACCACCTCGGCACGCCGCACCTGGTTGCGTACGGCGTCGCGGTGCACCTGTATGGCATCGCGCTGATCGCGATGGCCACGACGCAACTGGTGAAGCTGGCCGCGATCGACTGGACGCAACCCGTGGCGCAGGTGCATGCGCGCGTGCTGGACGTGCGCCGCCAGCGCATCCGCGGCGAGCGCGTGTTGCTCCTCGTCGGTGCGATCGCCTGGGCGCCGCTGCTGTTCATCGGCTTGAACGCGATCGGCCTGGATGTGTGGCGTTACCAGCCGATGTACGTGCTTGCCAATCTGGCGTTCGGTGCGGTGCTTGCGATCGCCGCGGCGTGGGCGATGCGGCGCTGGCCGTCGTGGCTGGAGACGTCCGCGGTGGGGGGCCGGTTGCAGCAGGTCGAACGCGAATTGCGCGACGCCCGGGAATTCACGCAGGGCTGACCGCGCGGCGTTTCAGCACCGCACGTTGCAACACCGCGCCCAGCAACATCGCCGGCACGAACACCCACGCGGTCCACGCCCCACCCGCGGCGCCGACGAGTACGGGGGCCGGGCAGTAGCCCGCCAGCCCCCAGCCCACGCCGAAGACGACGGCGCCGACGACGAGGTCGCGATCGACGAGCGTGTACGTCGGCAGGTGGAAGTCCGCATCGAACACGGGGCGATCGCGGCGCAGCACGAACCGGAACGCGATCGCCGTCGTGCCCGTCGCGCCGAGCATCACGCACAGCAAGGTCGGGTTCCATTCGCCCGCGACATCGAGGAAACCGAGCACGACATCGGGATCGGTCATCCCGCCGATCACCAGGCCGACGCCGAACAACGCGCCCGCAAGCAACGCCGCCAGGATCCGGTTCATGCGGCCCCCGCAACGTGCCGCAGCACGAACACCGTGGCCATCCCCGACGCGACGAACAGCACCGTCGCCACGAGCGAGCGCTTCGACATCCGGCCGATGCCGCACACGCCATGCCCGCTCGTGCAGCCACCGCCGAGCCGCGTGCCGTAACCGACGAGCAGCCCCGCCACCGCCACCACCGCGAACGGTGCGGGCGAAAGCGCGACCTGCCCGGTCGCGCGCATCGCGATGCCGCCGGCGATCATCAATCCTGCGAGGAAGGCCCAGCGCCACGCCGATTCGCCGCGCGGGTTGCGTTGCAGGGCAGCGTTGAAGGTGATCCCGCTGACGCCCGCGATCCGCCCGTTGAGCAACAACAACAAGGTGGCCGCGATCCCGATGAGCACGCCCCCGAGCAAGCCTGCTTGCCACGACGCCATCGCACGCTCCCACCGATGTGTTGCGGCATCTTCGCACTCCACGCAGTCGCCGCACAGCGCGCGCGTCCCCCGCATGGGTGTCCCCTGTCCGCTGCGCATCGCGTCCGCGTTGCTTCTGTTGGCGGGCCACTTCCGCCAGGAGATTTCCCCATGAAACCAAACTCTTCCGTGCGCACCTGCGCACTCGCGATCGCGCTCGCCATTGCGGCATCCACGGCAAGCGCCGGCCAGTCCGATCCGTTGTTGCGCGCCGCAGACCTCGTCCGCGTGGAGGCCGCGCAGTCCATCAGCGTGTCGGTCTTCGCCAAGGGACTCAACAATCCGCGCGGCCTGAAATTCGGACCCGACGGCAATCTCTATGTCGCCGAAGGCGGCACCGGCGGCACGGGGTCGACCACGCCTGCGCAATGCACGCAGGTCGTCCCGCCCGTGGGCCCGTACCTCGGCAGCAGCACGGGCGGTCGCATCTCGCGCATCGATTCGTCGGGCCACCGCACCACGGTGACGACCAACCTGCCCACCAGCACGACGGCGGCGACGCTCGGCTCGCTCGTCAGTGGCGTGGCGGACGTCGCGTTCGTGAACGGACAGCTGTATGCGCTGATCTCGGGCGGCGGTTGCTCGCATGGCGTGCGCAACCGCGACAACGCGATCGTGCGCATCGGCGCCGGGGGCGCGCCTTCGCTCGTCGCCAACCTGAGCGCGTACCAGAAGACGCATCCCACCGCGGTCGTCGAGCCGGCGGACTTCGAACCCGACGGCACGTGGTACAGCATGGTCGCGCGCGATGGCTGGCTGTACGCGGTGGAACCCAACCACGGCGAACTCGTGCGCGTGTCGGCCAGCACCGGCGCGATCCAGCGCGTGATCGACATCTCCGCGCACGTCGGCCACGTGGTGCCGACGGCGCTCGCGCGCCATGGCGGCTACTGGTACATCGGGAACCTCAACTTCTTCCCGATCGTCGACAACTCCTCGCGCGTGTGGCGCCTGTTGTCGAACCCGACGCGCCTGCAGGTCGTCGCGCAAGGCACCACGATCCTGGGCCTGGCGTTCGACGCGAAGGACAACCTGTACATCCTGCAGAACACCAGCGGGAACCCGGATCCCACGCCGGGCGCGGGCAGCATCGTGCGCATCCGGCCGGGCGGCGGCCCGGAAACCATCGTGAGCGGCCTCACCCTGCCGACCGCGATGACGATGGGACCGGACGGCGACCTCTACGTCTCGCACATCGGCTTCGGTCCGCCGATCCCGGGCGTGGGCGAAGTGCTGCGCGTGGACCTGTGACCGCATGACCCCTGCCGCGGTGTGAAGGCATCTTCACATCGCGGCTCGGCATCCTGCCCAACCTCGTGCGCCTGCGCCCGGGGTTCCGTGGACAGGGGTGATGGGGATGCCGAGCAAGTTTCGGGGCGTCGCGTTGGCGTGGGCGTGCAGCCTTGCCGCGCCTTGCTTCGCGCAATCGACCACCAACGAAGACCTCGCGCGCCTGGCGAACCTGCCGCTCGAGGAACTCGTCAACACGCGCGTGACGTCGATTTCCGGGCGGCCGGGCACGCGTTTCACCACGCCCGCCGCGGTCAGCGTCATTTCCGCCGAGGACATCCGCCGCAGCGGCGCACGCAGCGTCGTCGAAGCGCTGCGCCTGGTCCCCGGCTTCTACGTTGCGCAGATCAATGCCGGCAGCTGGATCGCGGGCGCGCGCGGGCTGGCGGGCTCGGCGCTCACGGCCAACCGATACCTGGTGATGGTCGACGGGCGCTCGGTGTACGACCCGCTCACCTCCACGACCTGGTGGGATTCGCTGGACCTGCCCTTGTCCGAGATCGACCGCATCGAAGTCGTCCGCGGCCCCGGTGCGTCGTTGTGGGGCGTCAACGCGATGCAGGGCGTGATCCAGATCGTGACCAAACGCGCCGCCGAAACGCAGGGCGCGTTCGTGAAGGCCAAGCTGGGCACGAACGGCAACGACTCCGTGCTGGCGCGTTACGGCGCGTCGCCGAGCGAGACCACCAGTTACCGCGTGTACGCGAAGTACGAACACCACGGGGCCTTCGAAGACGTCAACGGGCGCTCGATCGAAGACCAGTGGGCCTCGTTGCGCGGCGGCTTCCGCGTCGATGGCGCGCTCACGCCGCAGACCACGTTCACCGTGCAGGGCGACGCCTACATGCACCCGCAGGCGCATGCGACCGTGCAGATCCCGGTGTTCGGCCAGGATCGCCGCTTCATGACCGCCAGCGGCGACGACACGGTCGAGGGCGGCTCCTTGCTGTTCCGCGCATTGCACGGGTTCGAGGACGAACGCGGCTGGCTGTTGCGCGCCTGGACGGCCCGCACGGTGCGCGACAACGCGCGCTTCGGCGTGGCACGCAACACCTTCGACGTGGAATACCGGCGCTGGCTGCCGTGGGGCGAGCAGAACCAGTTCATCTGGGGCCTGCAGTACGACGTGACGCGCGACAACGTGCGCAACGGCGCGCAACTGTTCGTCGATCCGACGCGGCGCACGTGGAGCACGCTCAACGCGTTCGTGCAGAACACCACCGAGCTCGTGCCCGAACGCCTGTTCCTGATGCTGGGCACGAAGGTGACCGACCACGCGTTCGTGAAGCCGCAGTGGCAACCCAACGTGCGCGCGTGGTGGACGCCGAGCGAACGCCAGACGCTGTGGTTCTCGGCGGCGCGCCCGGTGCGCGTGCCATCGCGCTTCGAGGAAAACGGTGCGCTGGTGTTCTCGTGGTTCGACGTGGGCGCGGTGACCACCGGCACGCCGAACGGCAACATCCTGCCCATCGCACTCGCAGGCAACGACCAGCTGCGTCCCGAGCGCATGGTGGCGCTGGAAGCGGGCCATCGCTGGCAGGTCACCGATCGCTGGGCGATCGATACCGCGCTGTTCCACCACGACCACCAGCGCCTGATCGAACCGCCGCCCGCGGTCTTCGGCACGTTCACCGACAAGGCGAGCGGCGAATCCTGGGGCGGGGACTTCTCGGTGTCCGGGCGCATCACCGATCGCTGGCGCGTGGATGGCTCGTACAGCCGCCTGCGCGTGCGCATCGACGGCCCGGCCTTCCCGTTCGACGAGACCAGTTCGCCGTCGGAGCTCGCGCAGTTCCATTCGTACTACGACGTGCGCGACGACTTCGAATTCAACGCGGCCGTCTACCACGTGGGTCGCGTGCCGTTCAACGCGATCCCCGCCTACACGCGCACCGATATCGGGTTCACGTGGCGTCCGCGCCACGGGCTGGAACTCGCGTTGTGGGGACAGAACGTGTTCGACCCGAACCACGCGGAAGCCTCCGGCGCGCAGGTGCCGCGCACCGCCTACCTGCAGGTGACGTTCGACCTTGGCCACTGATCGACCCGCGCCGATGCCGTCGCGTGCAGCGTGGTGGATGCTGCTGGGCGCGATCGCGTGCCTGTTGCTGTCGCCGCCCGCGCGGCCGCAGCCGGTGCCGCGCGCGTTGCAGGTGGAAGCGGCGTTCCTGGTGAACTTCCTGCGCTACACCGACTGGCCGCCCGAACGCGCAGGCGTGGACGTGCCCTGGCGCATCGCGGTGGTCGGCAGCGCGGATGCGGCGGCCACGGTGCGCGCCGTCGCGGCGGCGGCGGGCCAGGTACGCGGGCGGCGGATCCAAGTGGAACTCGTCGCGCTCCCGCGCAGCGGCGCCGTGCAGGCCGGGCGACTGCGCGCAAGCCACCTGGTGTTCCTGCACGACGTGGAAGCCGACCGTCGCAACGACATCCTGCGCAGCGTCGCGGGCGCGCCGGTGCTCACCGTCGGCGACGACCGCGACTTCGCCGCGCGCGGCGGCATGCTCGGCATCGTGCGCATCGATGCGCGGCTGGGCATCGAAGCCAATCCAAAGGCGATCGACAACGGCGGCCTGCAGGTGAGCGCGAAGGTGCTCAAGCTGGCGCGCATCCGCCACGGGGACTTGCCGTGAGCGTGCACGTGCGCCGGCGGTTCAGCGACCAGATCGGGCGACTGGTGACGATCACGTGCGCCGTCGCGATCCTCTTCGTGTCGGGCGCACTCGCGCTGGCGAACCATCGCAACCTGCGCGCGGCGGCGTTCGATGCATTGCGCGCGCAGACGGAAATCGCGGCGATCAACAGCGGCGCGCCGCTCGTGTTCGGCGATCGCAACACGGCGAGCGAAGTGCTCGAAGCCTTCCGCGCCACGCCCAACGTCAGTTCCGCGACGCTGTACGACTTGCGCGGGCGTGCCTTCGCGCGCTACCGGCGCAACGGCGCCGACGACGAACCGCCCGCTGCGCGACAACTCGGCCTGAGCGAGACCGGCCACCACGCCATCGCCGTCGTGATGGTGCAGGAAGCCGGACAAGCGCTCGGCCGCCTGCAGGTGGTGTACGACCTGGACGCGCTCAACCGCGACCTGTGGCGCAACCTGCTCGTCGTCGCGGGCGTCGCACTGATGGCGCTGCTGCTGGTGGCGGCGATCGCGCGGCAACTGGCGCGCGTGGCCACGCGCCCGCTCGCGGACCTCACCCGCACCGCGCAACGCGTGTCCGACAGCCGCGACTACGCGCTGCGCGCCGAAGTGCCGCCGGGCGACGACGAGATCGGCGTATTCACGACGACGTTCAACGAAATGCTGGCGCAGATCGAACGCCAGGACCGCGACCTCAAGGCCTCGCGCGCGCAGGCCGAAGCCGCGAGCCAGGTGAAGGACGAATTCCTCGCCACGCTCTCGCACGAACTGCGCACGCCGATGACGCCGATCCTGGGTTGGGCGCAGATCCTCGGGCGCATCGCGCACGACGACCCGCGCATCCGCCAGGGCGCGGAGATCATCGAACGCAATGCGCATGCGCAGACGCGCATCGTCGACGACCTGCTCGACATGAGCCGCATCGTCGCCGGCAAGGTGCGCCTGCAGGTGCAGGCCGTGCGCATCGATGAAGTGCTCGCCGCTGCGCTGGATGCCGTGCGCGTGGCGGCCGACGTCCGCGAGATCACGATCCGCGTGGAAGCCTCGCCCGACCTGCCGCTGGTGCACGGCGATCCGCACCGCCTGCAGCAGGTGTTGTGGAATTTGTTGTCGAACGCGATCAAGTTCACGCCGCGCCACGGCGCCGTCGATGTGATCGCGCGCGCCGACGGCGACGTGCTGCGCGTCGTGGTGCGCGACAGCGGCGAAGGCATCGAGCCGGAATTCCTGCCGCACGTGTTCGATCGCTTCCGCCAGGCCGACAGTTCGATCACGCGGCCGCACGAAGGCCTGGGCCTGGGCCTGGCGATCGTGAAGCAGCTCGTCGAACTGCACGGCGGCAGCGTCGGCGTGCACAGCGACGGGCGCGGGCTCGGTGCGCGCTTCACCCTCGAGTTGCCGTTGCGGCGCGCGTTGCGCGACCAGGGGCCGGACGTGGTGCAGCTGGTGTCGTCCGACGTGGCGCCGCGCGTGCAGCCGTTGCGCGCCTTGCGCCTGCTGGTGGTGGAGAACGACGAAGACGCACGCGCCTGGCTGCGCCACGTGCTCACCGACCACGGCGCGCAGGTGCAGACCGCGGGGTCGGCGGAAGAAGCGCTGGCGTTGCTCGAACGCGCCGTGTCCAACCAGTCGCCGCCCGATGTGCTCGTGAGCGACATCGGCATGCCGGACGTGGACGGTTACGAATTCCTGCGTGCGGTGCGCCGCCTGCGCCCGGCGCGCGGCGGGCAGACGCCGGCGATCGCCGTCACGGCGTTCGCGCGGCCGGAAGACCGCGAGCGCGCGTTCGCCGCCGGATACCAGCGGCACCTCGGCAAGCCGATCGACGAACACGCGCTGGTGGGCGCGATCCTCAGCTTGCTGCCCACACCGGCGGCAAGCTGAGCGGACTCACTTTTTCTTCTTCGCGGGCTTGGCCTTGTCGGCCGCCGCGACTTTGTCGAGCGACATCGCCACCGATTCGGCGATCGTGACGACCACGGTGTCGCCGACCTTCGGCTTGGCGAGCACCGCGGGATCGGCCACCTCGATGGTCATCGAGTTGCCGTTGGGACCCTTCAGCGTGACGGTGTTCTTTTCGCGGTCGATCGCTTCGATCGTCGCGACGACGCGGATCATGCGGCCGGCACCGGCGGCGGGCGCGGCGTCGGTGGGCGCGCGGGCGCCGCCTTCGACCACGACCAGCGGGTCGGCTTTTTCCGCATCGGTGGGTGCGCGCAGTTCGGTGGTGACGCCGATGGTGTAGCGCGCGTGCACTTTGTCGCCGACGGCGAATTCGTCGAAGCGCTTCACGTCGGGGCCGGCCACGATTTCCGTGGTGGTGCCGTCGTCGAGCTTCAGGGTGACGGTGCGCGAGGCCTTGTCGATCGCGGCGATCGTGGCGGTGGCCTCGACCGACTGCTGCATGCTGCGCGGCGCGTCGGTGGTTTGCGGTTCGGGTTGCGGTTGGGCTTGCTGTGCGAAGGCGGGCACGCTGCAGAGCAGCAGGGCGCCGAGTACGAAGGCACACGGTGTCGGGCGGGCGTTCGAAGTCATGGACAAGGCTCCGTGGGGGGCCACGCAGTCTGTTCCGGCGCAGGGGGCCCGCGACATTGCCCCTAGGGGCAATGGATCAATGCGGGATGCGGCCGGAAGACAACAACAGGATCGCCTTCTCGAGCGGCAGGAACACGAACAGGCTGTGGTCCACCCCGTCCAGGATGTGGCGCCAGTCGCCGATCGCCGGTTCGGGCACCACCACGCTGCCGCACAGGCGGGACTCGGGCATCTGCCGGTCCATGTCGCGCGGCGGCAGGCAACAGGCAGGCAGGAAGGCCACTGTGGCGCCCTGCCGGTACACGGACAGCTTCATCGCACTTCCCCCGAAGGACACTTCCGGCGGTCCCGGCCGCCTCGCGGAACATCGCGAGGAATGGCAGAGCTTGTGGGCCCTGTGTGTACATCAACGTAGCGTGATGGCGTGCCGGACAACCGTTCGTCGGTCAGCGCGCGCATTCGCGCGAATCCGCACGAAACAGGCCGCCGCAACGCGCCTCCGGGCCGCGATACCCCACCGCATGTATGCTTCGCCGTCCCCGCAGATGAGGTGGTGCATGGCGAAGTTCGGCAGGCTTGTGGCGTCCGCCACGTTCCTTTTGGTCACCCTCGCCGCGTGCGGCGGCGGCCCGGTCAAGCGCGTGTCCGAACCCGCGGCGGGCATCCAGCAGCTCACGGTGCGCGCCGACGGCCAGTGGTCGGTGGACCTGCGGATCGACAACTTCAGCAGCGTGCCGATGCGCTTCGACGCCGCCTCGCTCGTGCTCACCATCGGGGGCGAGAACGCGGGCACCCTGGCCGCCAACCCGGGCCTGACCATCGGGCCGGAATCGGCGGACGTGGCCACCCTGACCCTGGCGCCGTCGTCGGCCGCCCGGATCACCGTCGCCGACGCGCTGTCCAACCGCCGCGAACTCGCCTACACGCTGAAGGGCACGCTCGACGCCGGCCCCGAAGGCGAGAAGTCGCGCCAGTACCGCATCGATCGCTCGAGCGCCCTCAACCCCGCCCCCGGCTTGCCGGGCGTGCTGCGCTGAGGACGGACGGACGATGGGAAGCTCCTACCGCGCACCGCTCGACGACATGCGCTTCGCCCTGTACGACGTGCTGGGCGCCGAAACCCTGTTCGCGCAACTCGGCTTCACCGACGCCACGCGCGACGTGGTCGACGCGATCCTCGACGAAGGCGCGCGCTTCAATGAAAACGTGCTGGCCCCGCTCAACGAGATCGGCGACCGCGTCGGTTGCACCTACGACAAGGCGACGGGCGACGTGCGCACGCCGCCGGGCTTCCGCGAGGCCTACGCGAAATTCGTCGAAGGCGGCTGGAGCGGGCTGGTGTCGCCGGTGGAATTCGGCGGCCAGGGCATGCCGCACCTGGCGGGCCTGCCGCTGAAGGAAATGATCGACGCCGCCAACCTGGCGTGGGGCAACTTCCCGCTGCTCTCGCACGGCGCGACCGAAGCGCTGGTGCACCACGGCGAGGCCTGGCAGCGCGAAGTCTTCCTCAAGCCCATCGTCGACGGTCGCTGGACCGGCACGATGTGCCTCACCGAATCGCATTGCGGCACCGACCTCGGCCTGCTGAAGACGCGCGCCGAACCGCAGGCGGACGGCACGTATTCGATCACCGGCACGAAGATCTTCATCACCGCCGGCGAGCACGACTTCACCGACAACATCGTGCACCTGGTGCTCGCGCGCCTGCCCGATGCGCCGGCGGGCGTGAAAGGCATTTCGTTGTTCATCGTGCCGAAGATGCAGGTCTCGCGCGACGGCGTGGTGGGCCAGCGCAACGCGGTCCGCTGCGGTGCGCTCGAACACAAGATGGGCATCCACGGGTCGGCGACGTGCGTCATCAACTTCGACGGCGCGCAGGGGTATCTGATCGGCGCGCCGAACAAGGGCCTCATCGCGATGTTCACGATGATGAACACCGCGCGCCTCGCGGTCGGCCTGCAGGGCCTCGGGCTGTCGGACCGCGCGTACCAGAACGCATTGCGCTACGCGCGCGAACGCTTGCAGATGCGTTCGCTGTCGGGCCCGAAAGCGCCAGACAAACCCGCCGATCCGATCATCGTGCACCCCGACGTGCGCCGCATGCTGCTCACGTGCAAGGCGCTGATCGAAGGCGGTCGCGTGCTCGGGTACCACGCCGCGTCGCTGGTCGACATCACGTCGCATTCGACGGACGAAGCGCAGCGCACGGAAGCCGATGCGCTGCTCGGGTTCGTCACGCCGATCGTCAAGGCGTGCCTCACCGAGTGGGGCGTGGAATGCACGTACCACGCGATGCAGTGCTTCGGCGGCCACGGCTACATCGCCGAGCACGGCATGGAACAACTCGCACGCGATGCCCGCATCACCACGCTGTACGAAGGCACCACCGGCATCCAGGCGCTGGACCTGGTCGGCCGCAAGATCATGCAGCAGCAGGGCGTGGGCCTGCGCGTGTTCCTCGGGATGATCGATGCGTTCTGCCGCGAGCACGCCAGCAACGAAGCGATGGCCGAATTCACCGGTCCGCTGCGCGAGCTGGCCAACGACTGGCAGGCGCTGACGATGCAGGTCGGGCAGCGCGCGGTGGGCAACGCGGAGGAAGTGGGCGCGGCGTCGTACGACTACTTGTTCTATTCCGGCTACGCGGCGCTGGCCTACTGGTGGGCGCGCAGCGTCGCGGCGGCCGATGCGTCGGATCGACCGGCCGCGTTCAAGCAGGCCAAGCGCGACACCGCGCGCTTCTATTTCGCGCGCGTGCTGCCGCGGACGAAGGCCCATGCGGCGATGATCGCCAGCGGTGCGGGCCCGGTGATGGCGATGGCCGCGGACGCGTTCGGGGACTGACGGAACCGGGATGCCGGGTAGGCATCCCGTCATCAAAGGGGTATAAGCTCGGTTGCGTATGGAGACGGATACAGTCCAGCGCACGCCCGGGATCCTCCGCGTTGTCGGATCCGACGCTTCGACGTCGGCCGAATCCGCATCGGCATCGCCCACCGATGCACCGCGCATCGCCACGCTCCACGCGGTCCGCCTCCTTTCCCTCGATGCCCACGGCCGCGTCCTCGACTGGATGAGTTGGCAGGACGCCGCATGCCTGTATGCACGCGGCGCGGTGGCGTGGACCCTCGGCGATCCCTGCCTCACCGTGCATGGCGGCACGTGTCGCGCCACCGGCGCGCAGAGCACCATCGACCTGCATCCCATCGTCGCCGCGCGCGGGCATGCGCGTCCGCATGCGCTCGATCCCACGCCCGCGCTGACCAACGCCGCGCTCTTCGCGCGCGACCAGCACCTGTGCCTGTACTGCGGCCATGAATTCCCGCGGCCGCACCTCACGCGCGACCACGTGATGCCGCTCTCGCGCGGCGGGCGCGACACCTGGGAGAACGTGGTGTCCGCGTGCTTCCACTGCAATTCGCGCAAGGGCGGCCGCACGCCGCAGCAGGCGAGCATGCCGCTGCTCGCCGTGCCGTATCGCCCGAGCTGGATCGAGCACCTGATCCTGTCCAACCGGCACATCCTCGCCGACCAGATGGCGTTCCTGAAGTCGCACCTGCCCAAGCGCGCACGCGCCTTCGGCTGACCGCCCCCGCGGGCACCCACCGGGGCCCGAATCCCGCGCGCGGCACGCTACACTCGCGACCTTTCCCGTTTTCCGGATCGCGACATGGCATTGACGCTCGGCACCACCGGCATGGATTCCGCCACCGAGGCGGAACTGCGCTCGGCCTTCCAGCAGGCAAACGCAGGCCTGGGCAACCGCTGGCAGCTGGTGGACGAGGGGCAGGCCGACTATGTCGTCGTCGACATGGACAGCATGTACGGCCCCATGAGCTGGCTGCGGCTGCACGCCGCGGGCAAGCAGGTGATCGGCCTGACCTCGGCGCCGCGCACGCAGACCGACTTCCGCCTCGAGCGCCCGATCGATGCCAACGGCGTGTCCGCGCTGCTCGTGCAGATGTCCGGCGGCGCCGTCGCCCCGCAGGCCGCCGCCGCGCCGATGCCCTCCGGCATGAGCCCCTCGCCGGTCCCGAACGACCAGCTGCCGGAAGAAATGCCGCAGAAGCCGCGCGAAGACCTGCGTCCGCCGGCGCCCGCGCCGAAGCTCCCCGATTCCGTCCAGGCCGGCACGCTGGCCCCGACCTCCATCGAGCCGCCCAAGCCGGCCCCGGTCGCCGCGGCGCCCGCGCCCGCGCCGGTCCCGCCGCCGCCCGCACCGCCCGCACCGCCTGCCCCGCCGGCACAGCGTCGCCTCGCCGACTGGCTGGCCGCGGGCGAGATCGAAGGCCGCGTGCGCTACCAGCGCGGCGCCGGCCCGGCCCTGCTGATCGACGGCCGCGAACGCACCTACCACGGCCCCGCCGCGCTCAAGCCGCTGGCCGGTTACTTCGATTCGCCCGTGTCGCGCGGCGACTTCGGCGCGATCGACGACGCCACCTGGGCCCGCGAATCCGGCCCGCTCGGCGCCGCGCAACCGCTGCAGCGCCTGGAGTGGTACGGCGGCCTGCTGGCCGGCAAGGGCAAGCTGCTGCCGGGCGTGGAATCCGACGCGAAGTTCAAGCTCGGCAAGTGGCCGCAGACCGAACGTGAATTCCCGAAGCACTTCCGCGTCGCCACCGCGATGATGAAGGGCCCGGCCACCATCGACGAACTCGTCGCCGCCAGCGGCGTGCCCACCGAGGACGTCGTGGATTTCGTCAACGCCAACCTGGCCACCGGCTTCGCCGAAGTGGTGCAGGACGCGCCGGAACCGGATGAACCGCAGAAGGGCGGGCTGTTCGGGCGACTGCGCGGCAAGTGACGCAGTGGCCCACGCAAAGCGTGGCGAGCCGCTGCGCCATCCCCGCGAAGGCGGGGATCCAATCGCTCGCATGAAGCGTGGATTCCCGCATTCGCGGGAATGACAGGCCTCAGGGCTACAATCTGCCCCCTTTGCATGACCGTCGCGGCCCCCTCCCTCGATGATTGATTCCACGCGCTATCCGCGCCTGTCCCGGATTTCGGTCCCGGCAGACCTCCGCCAGTTCGACGAAGACCAGCTCCCGGCCATCGCCGAGGAGTTGCGCGCCTACCTGATCGAATCGGTCGGCCGCAGCGGCGGGCATTTCGGCGCGGGCCTGGGCGTGATCGAACTCACCGTCGCCCTGCACTACCTCTACGAAACGCCGGACGATCGCCTGGTGTGGGACGTCGGCCACCAGTGCTACCCGCACAAGATTCTGACCGGCCGCGGCGAACGCATCCACACGGTGAAGCAGAAGGACGGCGTCGCGCCGTTCCCGAAGCGCGAAGAGAGCGAATACGACACCTTCGGCGTCGGCCATTCGTCCACGTCGATCTCCGCCGCGCTCGGCATGGCGATCGCCAACGCGCGCGCCGGCAACGAACGCCGCGTCGTGGCGATCATCGGCGACGGCGCGATGACCGCGGGCATGGCGTACGAAGCGCTGAACCACGCCGGCGGCATGGAACCCGAGCCCAACCTGCTCGTGGTCCTCAACGACAACCGCATGTCGATTTCCGAGAACGTCGGCGGTTTGACGAAGATGCTCGGCCGCATGACGGGGTCGAAGACGCTCAACGCGATCCGCGAAGGCGGCAAGAAACTCCTCGGCGACAAGAACAACCCCACCGCGCGCTTCGTGCGCCGCTGGGAAGAACACTGGAAGGGCATGTTCGTGCCGTCCACGCTGTTCGAGGAAATGGGCTTCCACTACACGGGCCCGATCGACGGACACGATGTCGATGCGCTCGTCGCGACGCTGAAGACGCTCAAGACCCTCAAGGGTCCGCAGCTGCTCCACATCATCACGACGAAGGGCAAGGGCTACGAACTCGCCGAAGGCGACCAGATCGGTTACCACGCGGTCGGTCCGTTCGATCCCGCGCAGGGCCTGGTGAGCAAGCCCGGCGCGAAGAAGCCGACGTACACCGACGTGTTCGGCGACTGGCTGTGCGACATGGCCGCGGCCGACGACACGCTGCTCGGCATCACGCCGGCAATGCGCGAAGGCTCGGGGCTGGTGCGCTTCAGCAAGGAATACCCGGAGCGCTACTTCGATGTCGCGATCGCGGAACAACACGCGGTGACGCTCGCCGCCGGCATGGCGTGCGAAGGCGCCAAGCCCGTCGTGGCGATCTATTCGACGTTCCTGCAGCGCGGTTACGACCAGCTGGTGCACGACGTGGCGATCCAGGACCTCGACGTGCTGTTCGCGATCGATCGTGGCGGCGTCGTCGGGCCCGATGGCGCGACGCATGCCGGCAACCTCGATTTGAGCTACCTGCGCTGCGTGCCGAACATGGTGGTGATGGCGCCGGCCGACGAAAACGAATGCCGGCAGATGCTCACCACCGGCTTCAGGCACGTGGGCCCGGCCGCGGTGCGCTATCCGCGCGGCACCGGTCCCGGCGTGGCCGTGCAGGAATCGCTCGACACACTGCCGCTCGGCAAGGCCGACGTGCGCCGCAAGGGCACGCGCCTGGCGTTGCTCGCGTTCGGCGCGATCGTGCCGGCCGCGGAGAAAGTCGGCGAAGAACTCGGGCTTACCGTCGTCAACATGCGCTTCGTGAAGCCGCTGGATCGCGCGTTGCTGCTCGAACTGGCGCAGTCGCACGAAGGCTTCGTCACGATGGAAGACAACGTGGTCGCAGGCGGCGCCGGTTCCGGCGTGGCAGAACTGCTGGCCGCCGAAGGCATCGCCCTGCCCCTCCTGCACCTGGGCCTGCCCGACCATTTCCAGCACCACGCGAGCCGCGAGGACCTGCTGGCCGAAGCGGGCCTGGACGTCGCCGGCATCCGCGCGGCGGTGACCGCGCGCTGGCCGCAGCTCACCTCGCCCACCGCGAAGACCGCCGCGGGCTGACGCCCAGCGGCAGTGCGCCCGGGACTTTCACCCGGGCTATGCATGAGCCACCGGAGAGTGCCGGGACCTACACGTCCTGGCGATCCCATGCTGTCTTCCCGGCAAGTCCTTGCACGCGCCATCGCGGCCACCCTGGTCGCCGTCCCGGCGCTGCTGCTGATGGGCGCGCGGCCGATCCAGCAGGAGGACGGCCTGGGCGCGACCCGCGCACAGCGCCTGGTGATCGCGGGCGTCGCCGATCCGCGGTTGCAGCCCGCGATCCCGGGAACGCTTTCCACCAATCCCGACAGCCTCGTCATCGTGACCGCGCACTGGCGCAATCGCGCGCAGTTGCGGCGCATCGCGTCGAAGTTCCAGCACGTCGCGGTGGACGAGGCGAATCGCACGGCGCGCGTGGAAGCCAGCGCGGAAGACCTGCTGTTCCTGCGTCGCCTGGGCGTGCGCTTCGAACTCGACCAGGCCTCGACGCTGCGCATGCAACGCGCCGATGCCGCGATGGCGCGCGCGCCGACCACCACGATCATGAAGGACGGTCGCCGCCTCACGACGGGCAATTCGATCCCGCAGTTCGCGTGCTACCGCACCGTCGAGGAAACCTATTCGACGATGGACGAACTGGTCGCGCTGCGCCCCACGATGGCGCGCGTGGTCGACATCGGCCCGACCTGGACGTGGCAGAAGACCGGCGGCACCGGCGGCCATCGCATGCGCGTGCTGCGCATCAACAACAGCGCGACCGATGCCGCGTTGCCCAACAAGCCGAACATGGTGGTGCTGGCCGCGATCCATGCGCGCGAGTACACGACCGCCGAACTGACGACGCGCTTCGCCGAATGGCTGGTGCGCGACTACGGCATCGATCCCGATGCCACGTGGCTCGTCGACAACTTCCGCTTCCACTTCATCCTGCAGGCCAACCCGGATGGCCGGAAGAAAGCCGAGTCCGGCCTGTCGTGGCGCAAGAACACCGACACCGACAACGGCACGTGCAGCGCGAACAGCTACGGCGTTGACCTCAACCGCAACTTCACGTGGGCGTTCGGCCAGGTGCCCGACGGCTCCAGCGGCGATGCGTGCGATGCGACCTATCGCGGGCCCGCGGCGGCGTCGGAAATCGAAACCGTGAACCTGATGCGCTACATCCTCGGCACGCGCGGCACCAATGGCGAGTTCACCGGCGGCGTGCTGCCCGACCAGCGCACCGACAGCGGCACGGCACCGGCCAACTATCGCGGCCTGTTCCTCGACATCCACAGCTTCTCGCAGCTGGTGCTGTGGCCGTGGGCGAACACGAGCACGGCCGCGCCGAACGGCCCGGCGCTGCGCACCATGGGCCGCCGCCTGGCGTACTTCAACGGCTATGCGCCCAAGCAATGGATCGGCCTGTATCCCGCCGACGGCACCAACACCGACACGGTGTACGGCAGCACCGGCGCGCCGAGCTACACGATCGAACTGGGCCAGGAGTTCTTCGAGGACTGCACCACGTTCGAGACCAGCACGTATCCGAAGAACATCGACGCGCTGAAGTACGCGGCGCGTTCGCTGTTCTCGCCGTACACGTTGCCGGGCGGGCCGGACACGACGGAGATCGCCGTGTCGGCGCCCACCGTGCCGCGCGGCAAGGCCATCGCGGTGTCGGCGTGGGTGGACGATGCGCGCTTCAACCAGAACAACGGCGCCGAACCGGTGCAGAACATCGCCAGCGTGCGTGCGTACCTCGATACGCCGCCGTGGGCGACCAGTCCGAATGCGTTCGTGATGGCGGCCAACGACGGCGCGTTCAACAGCAGCCGCGAACTGGCGACGGTCACGATCCCGACGGGCGCCCTGCGCGCCGGCCGCCACATCGTCTACGTCACCGGCACCGACGCCAACGGCAGCCCGGGCACGCCGCGCGCGGTGCTGTTCAACATCATCGAGCGCTCCAAGCCCATGCCGGCGACCCCCGCGCCCTGACACTTGTGCGACCCCGGGGGCCGGCGCACGATGGCCCGGCCCTCCCCGCCTCCCCGAGGCATGCGTGTCCAGCGAACGCTACGTCGCGCTCCGCCAGTTGTTGAATGGCGATACACGCCGGCTGCTGCGGCTGCTCGACATGTTCGCGGCCACCACGCGCAAGGATCTCGACGTCCTCGACCAGGCGCGCCGCAACGGCGACGCGAACGCCATCGCGTTGTCCGCGCACCGGTTGAAGTCGGCGCTCGCGCAGGTGGGTGAACCGGAAACGGCGCAGGCCCTGCAGTCGCTCGAGGATGCAGCGCAGGGACGGCGGTTCTCGCCGGCGTTGTCGGATCACGCAGCAAAGTTGCATGCGCGCATCGCGGACCTGCTCCGCGCGGTCGAAGCCTACATCGCGTCCGATGGCACCGTTGACATCGACTGACTGGGCCTTGCTGGGCGTCGCGCTGCTCGCGACGGTGGCGGCGATCGTGCTCGTCGTGCGCCATCGCAGGCTGGACGCACGCTTGCGCGCCGCCGAATCGCAACATCGCCGCCTCGACGAAGTCACCAGCAAGGTCCCCGGCGCCATCATCGAATTCCTGGTGCGCTACGACGGTACGTCGGCGTTGTTGTTCGCCAGCGCCGGCGCCGAGGAGATGTCGGGCTTGCCGGTCGAAGTGATGCTGCAGGACTACGCGAACTTCGAAGCGCTGATGGATCCGGACGACGTCATGCCCATCCGCGAACAGGTCGCCGCCAATGCGCGCGCGATGATGCCGGCACGCGTCGAATATCCGATCCGGCATGCGAAGACGGGCGAGCGCCGCTGGCTCACCGCGTTCGGCGTGCCCACGGCGGTGCCGGAAGGCGTGTTGTTCCGCGGCCACTGCCTGGACATCACCGCGCAGCACGAGACGGAAGTCGAACTCGCGCAAGCCCTGTCCGACCTCAAGGAAGCCAACCGCATCGCCGAAGACGCCGCCGACGCGAAGGCCACCTTCCTCGCCAACATGAGCCACGAGATCCGCACGCCGATGAACGCGATCATCGGCATGTCGCACCTGCTGCGCGACGCAGGGCTGCCGGCGCGCGAACAAGGCTGGGCCGACCGCATCCACCAGTCGGGGCAATTCCTGCTGCGCGTGATCAACGACATCCTCGACGTGTCGAAGATGGACGCCGGCATGTTGCGCATCGAGCACGTGCCCTTCGCGCTCGGCGAAGTGCTCGACATGGTGAGTGCGATGACCACGCCGCGCGCGACCGCGAAAGGCCTGGCTGTGCGCGTGGACGTCGGCGACGACGTGCCGCCGCACCTGGTCGGCGATCCGGTGCGCGTCGGGCAGATCCTGATCAACTACGTCGGCAACGCGATCAAGTTCACCGACGCCGGGGAAGTCGCGCTCGCCGTGCAGGTGCTGGCGCGCGACGGCGATCGCGTGCGCTTGCGATTGCGCGTGCGCGACACCGGCATCGGCATCGCGGCGAAGGAACAGCAGGTGTTGTTCCAGGCGTTCCGGCAAGCCGATGCATCGACGACGCGGCGCTTCGGCGGCACGGGCCTGGGATTGGCGATCGCGCAGCGCCTCGCGGCGTTGATGGGCGGCGACGTCGGCGTGGAGAGTGCCCCGGGGAAAGGTGCGACGTTCTGGGTGGACCTCGGCTTCGGCGTCACCGATGCCGCGGCCGTGCACCGCACGCACGACGCACCGGGCGCTGCGACGCCCGCGGAACTCGCCGCCCTCCGCGGCCGCCGCGTGCTGCTGGCGGAAGACAACGCGTTCAACCAGGACGTCGCGCGCGTGCAACTGGAAATGCTGGGCGTGGACGTGGACATCGTCGACGACGGCGAACAGGCGGTCGCGCGCGCCCTCGCCGGCGATTACGCGCTGGTGCTGATGGACATGCAGATGCCCGTGCTCGACGGCTTGCAGGCGACCGAAGCGATCCGGCGGCGCATCGATGCGCGCCGGCTGCCGATCATCGCGATGACCGCGAACGTGCTGGAGCACGATCGCAAGCGCTGCGAAGTCGCGGGAATGGATGACTTCATCGGCAAGCCGTTCGAGCCGGTGGCGTTGCGCACCATGCTGTTGAAATGGTTGCCACCCGTCGTTGCCTGAAGCGATGTTGCAACGCGCAAGAACGCAACCAACCTGCGTACGCGGACACCGCATCGCAGGTGCCAATGGGGGAGACACCCGAGGTTTGCACCGCCCGTCGGCATTCCATTAGTTGGGTCACCAACGTCACTGTCAATGCGGCGTTGGCACGCGCATGGTCAGGCTTCGGTCCCAGGCGACTCCCCCGCGTCGCTGCCGAGCTTCAGGAGACACGTCATGCGATTTGCACAAATTGCCGTACTGTCCCTCGCAGTCCTGGCGGTCGGATCGACCGTCGCGCAGGAGTTGAGCACCATCGAAGTCCGCGCCGAGGAATCGGACCGCACGCTCACGATGGCGTGCGTCAATCCCGAGAAGCCGAGCCTCAAGGACGTGGAGCAGGTGCTGGCCATCGCCGACCCGGCCCAGACGCCCGCGCTGCGCACCAAGCTGATGGCAGCGGCCGCCGAAGCGTGCGCGCAGAAGCAGCCGAAGATCCTCGTGCAGCGTGGCGCCAACGGCGCGCTGGTCTGGAAGCCCCTGAGCTGAGCGACACCGCGTGGCGGCCCCGCGCTGCGGGGCCGTCGATGCGAGGGCTGCGCCTGAATTAAGATCGCCGGGACTTCCCGCAGGAACTTCCGGATGAACCCGACGCCGACGGACACCACCGCCGACACCGTGATCGCGCCTGCGCGCTTGCCGCGCCAGGTGCCCTACATCATCGGCAACGAAGCCTGCGAGCGCTTCTCGTTCTACGGGATGCGCAACATCCTGGTGCAGTTCCTCGTGTCGAGCGTGATCCTGGCCTACGTGCCGGCCGGCGATCGCGAGGGCGCCGCGAAGGACATCTTCCACAGCTTCGTCATCGGTGTGTACTTCTTCCCGCTGCTGGGCGGTTGGCTGTCGGATCGCTTCTTCGGCAAGTACAACACCGTCTTCTGGTTCTCGCTGGTGTACTGCGCCGGGCATGCGTGCCTGGCGCTGTTCGAATCCGATCGCACGGGTTTCTACACGGGCTTGTTCCTGATCGCGTTGGGGTCCGGCGGCATCAAGCCGCTGGTGGTGTCGTTCGTGGGCGATCAGTTCACCACGTCCAACAAGCACCTGGCGAAGGTCGTCTTCGACGCGTTCTACTGGACGATCAACTTCGGGTCGTTCTTCGCGTCGCTGCTGATGCCCTTGTTCCTGCGCAGTTACGGGCCGGCGGTGGCGTTCGGCATCCCGGGCGTGCTGATGCTGGTCGCGACGGTCATTTTCTGGTCGGGCCGCAGGCAATACGTGCGCGTGCCGCCTGCGACGAACGATCCGCATTCCTTCCTCAACGTGGCGCGCACGGCGTTGACGTCCACGCAGGGCGAAGGGCGGCCCGGCCTGTACGTCGCGGCGTTCGGCGGCGCGCTCGCGGTGGCGATGTTGATGTGCTGGGCGATCGGGCCCGCGTTCTGGCCGGAGGATTTCGGCTTCGTCATCACCGCGTGCCTGGCGCTGGGCGTGCTGATCGCGTGCGGCGGGTTTGGCACGTCGCTGCAGCTGGAACGCGCACGCGGCCGCCATCCCGACGCCACCGTGGACAGCGTGCGCGCCGTGCTGCGCATCCTGATCGTGTTCGCGCTCACCACGCCGTTCTGGTCGCTGTTCGACCAGAAGGCCTCCACCTGGGTGCTGCAGGGCAAGGACATGGTCGTGCCGCACGACCAGTGGTGGTGGCCGAGCTTCCTGGTGAAGGAAGCCTCGCAGATGCAGGCGCTCAATCCCGCGCTCGTGATGCTGATCATCCCGTTCAACAACCTCGTGCTGTATCCCGCGCTGCGGCGCATGGGCTTCGAACCCACGGCGCTGCGCCGCATGGGCACGGGCATCGTGTTCGCAGGCGTGGCGTGGATCGCCGCCGGCGTGCTGCAGCTGTGGATGGATGGCGGGCAGCAGGTGTCGCTGGCGTGGCAGATCGCGCCGTACCTGCTGCTGACGTTCGGCGAAGTGCTGGTGTCGGCGACCGCGCTGGAGTTCGCCTACAGCCAGGCCACGCAGTCGATGAAGGGCGTGATCATGGCGTTCTGGTACCTCACCAGCACGTTTGGCAGCCTGTGGGTGCTGCTGACCAATGCCGGCGTGCGCAACGACACGGTGACGGCGCACATCGCCACGACCGGGTTGAGCGAGAACGCGTTCCTGATGTTCTTCTTCGCCGCGTTCGCGTTCGCGGCGGCGATCGGGTTCGCGTGGTACGCGCGCAGGTATCCGATGCAGGACAACTACCTGCGGGAAGGGGCTGCGGCCTGAGCAGAAGCCCCGCATCGCGGGGCTCCCGAGGACCGGGATCGGATCACGCCCCGCCGGACGAGGCCTGCGTCATCTTCTCGATCACCTGGTCGAGGCTGAAGCTGGCCGCCTTCTGCCGCGGCGGGAACTCCTTGAACGTCGCCAGGAACTCCCCGACGATCGACTGCGCCGGCACCAGCAGGTAGATGTGCCGGAACATCCAGTCGTAGAACGTGTTCGACGTGATCTGCGCGCGTTCGTACGGATCCATCCGCATGTTGAAGATGTACGGCGTGCGCAGCACCACGAACGGCTCCTGCCAGATCTTCAGCGTGCCGGTGACCCGCTGTTCCATGAAGAGCATCTTCCAGTTGTCGTAGCGCACCGCGGCGACGTCGCCTTCGTCCGTGAAATAGATGAAACCGGGGCGCGGGCTCTTCTTTACCTTGCCCGTCAGGTACGGCAGCAGGTTGTAGCCATCCAGGTGCACCTTGAAGGTCTTGCTGCCGATCTTCAGGCCCTTCTTGAGCTTGTCCTTGATGTCGGCGTCGCCCGCCATCGCCACGATGGTGGGGAACCAATCCAGGTGGCTGACGATTTCATTGGATTCGCTGCCGGCCGCGATCTTGCCGGGATAACGCACCATCAGCGGGACGCGATACGCGCCTTCCCAGCTCGAGTTCTTCTCGTTGCGGAAGGGCGTGGTGCCGGCATCCGGCCACGTGTTCATGTGCGGCCCGTTGTCGGTGCTGTACTGCACGAACGTGTTGTCCGCGATGCCGAGCTCGTCGAGCAAATCGAGCATCGCGCCGATGCACTTGTCGTGGTCGATCATCACGTCGTGGTACTCGGACTGCCATTGGCCGGACTGCCCGCGGCTCTCCGGCTTCACGTGCGTCCAAGCGTGCATGTGCGACGTGTTGAACCACACGAAGAACGGCTCGCCCGCGTCGTGCGCGGCCTGGATGAACGTCTTGGCCGCGGCCATGAAGTCGTCGTCGATCGTTTCCATCCGCTTCTTCGTGAGCGGGCCGGTGTTCTCGATCTTCTGCCCGCCCTTGCCGTCGGCCCAGCAATGCAGCACGCCGCGCGGTCCGTACTTCTTCTTGAATTCGGGGTAGTTCTTTTCGCTCGGATAGTCGACTTCCTCGGGCTCTTCCTCTGCGTTCAAGTGGTAGAGGTTTCCGAAGAATTCGTCGAACCCGTGCATGGTCGGCAGGTGTTCGTCGCGATCCCCCAAGTGGTTCTTGCCGAACTGGCCGGTGCGATAGCCCATCGGCTTGAGTGCTTCGGCGACGGTGATGTCGTCGGCCTTGAGCCCCAGCTCCGCCCCCGGCAACCCCACCTTCGTCAGGCCGGTGCGCAGGCCGCATTGGCCCGTGAGAAAAGACGCGCGACCGGCCGTGCAGCTCTGCTCGGCGTACGCATCGGTGAAGATCATGCCTTCCCTGGCGATGCGGTCGATGTTGGGGGTGCGGTACCCCATCATCCCCTTCGTGTAGCAACTCAGGTTCGACTGACCGATATCGTCGCCCCACATCACGAGGATGTTCGGCTGCTTCGTCTTGGTGGCCACGTGCATGCTCCTCGAAGATCGACCGCGGAATGCAGGGATCGAGCGGCGAAGCATGTCGTGGCGCGCACGTGGCGGGAAGCCGAGAACTACTGGAACGCGATTACGTAAATCTACTGCGGCGCGCGACGTACGGACGCTGGTGGCAAGCTCATCCGCGCGCGCGCGGATTCACCATTGCACGCGCGCCCCGAGCGTTGCCTGGCCGCGATCCATGTCGGTGCCTTGCAAGGCGTGGCCCCACGCGACGCTGCCGAACCACGAGAGCTTCGCGCTCGTGCGCACTTCCACGCCGAGGTCGAGCGTGGCCGCAAGGCCGCTTGCGTGGTTCGGGAACTGGCGGGCCGAACCGCCCTGCGCCATCACCGACAACGCATCGGCATTCTCGCCGAAGGTGTCTTCCAGCCCTGCGACCACCCACGGCTGCCAGTGCGTGCCGCCGGTGGTGTCGAAGCCGCGCTCGACGCGCATTTCGGCGCGCGCGGTGCCGACGACGTCGTCGGCGATCACCAGGACCTTGTCGCTTGCATCCACCAGGTCGCGCCAGTGCAGCCCGATCGCGCCCAGCGTCAGTTGCGGATCGAAGCGCCAGCCCGACGCCGTCGTGAAGGCGCGTCCCGTGCGCACGTGCAGGCCGACGCTCTCGCCGACGACATCCTGCGAGAACCCATCGGGCGCGTGCACCGTGCCTTCGTTGAGCTGGCCGATCGCGGTGGCATCGACATGCCAGCCGCCGTTGGGGTCGTACGACCCATAGGCACCGAAGGCGTGCGTTTCGGTGCGCACGTTCGCGCCGGCGACGGCGGGGATCGGTGAAGAGTTCTCGCCGGTCGTCCAGTAGTCGCCGCGTTGCAGGCCGATGAACACGCCACCGCGGAAATCGTCGTTCGCCGATTCGTGCCCGAAGATGTCGGCGCCCATGAACAGGGACAGGCTGTCGCCGCTGAAGGCCGCGCCGGGATTCGCGCCCAGTTCCACTTCGTCGGCGGACACCGCGGCCCATGCACCGTGGCAGTCGTCGAACTGCAGGGTCCCCTGCGCCGGCTGCTTGTCCTTGTCGTGGCCGCAACGATCCTCGCGCGTCGCTCCCATGTGCCCGAACGCGAGTTGTCCTGCGCTGCGCGCGGCGAGCAACGTCGTCGCAGGCAGCACCGCATAGCCCGGCACTTCCGGCAGCAGGCCGAGGTCTTCTTCCCCGAACGCTTCCGTGCGCAGGTACCAGTCGCCATCCGCCGCGTCCTGCGCGAAGCCCCAGTTCAACACGCTGCCCGGCAGGCGCACGAATCCGCCCCCGGTGCGCGCGGTGGTGAACGTGCCCTCGCCCGCCACGTCGTGCGGACTGTCGATCACCTTGATCGTGGTGGGCTGCGTGACGCTGGTGCCGTCGCTGTCGAAGGCGATGCGCGTCGTGCCGTGCACGTCGCCGCTGACATCCAGGCCGCCCGCGGTGCCGTTGCCGGGCGACACGACGAGTTGCAGCAACGCATCGCCGCTGCCGGTGTAGTCGCCGGCGATGGCGAGTCGTCCGCCTTCGACGCGCACGATGCCCGCGTTGTCCACGTCGCCGTCGACCTGCGCGCCGGGCAGGCCGCGCAGCATCGACGTTGCATCGATCGCGAGCACGCCGCCCGACAGCGGCAGCGCTTGCGCCAGCGAGAGGACGGAACCGGATTGCAGCGAGACGCGCTCGAACGCCGTCATCGGCGCGAGCGCGGCGCCGTCGACGTCCATCGCGTCGAAGGCCAGGACGTCGTCGCCCGCGCCGCCGTCGAGCGCGGTGATGCCGCCGAGATTGCCGCCGCGGAACGTCACCGCATCGTTGCCGTCGCCGAACGCCAGCGCGCCGAGCACGGTGCCTGCGGAATCGAAGGTGTCGTCGCCCGCAGTCCCGAGGAACGTGCCGTCGATGCGCAGCGTGTCGTTTGTCGCCAGCAGCGTGTGGTGGCTGACGAGCGTGCTGCCTGCGTCCACGGCGAGCGTGCCGCCGAGGATCTGCGTGTCGTCGAAGCCTTCGTCGCTGGACAGGCGCAGTTCGCCATCGCCGTGTTTCACCAGCGACTCGAAGTGCACCGTGGGGCCCAGCACATCGGTGCCCGCGGCGACCTGCGCTTCGATCGTGTCGGTGCCATCGCCGCCGTCGATCGCCTGCGCCAGTGCTTGCGTGTCGGCGCTGTCGTGCAGCAGCAGGCGATCGTCACCGGCGCCGAGGTCGACCAGGCCGTCGCCTTCCACGTGCCCGCCGACATCCATGACGTCGGCACCCGCGGTGCCGGCGACCTGCCCATCCACGCGCAGCGTCGTGCCTTGCGCGATCGTGAGCTGCGCAACGTCCACCAATGCGGCCGGTGCAGCGACATGCAGTGTGCCGCCCTGCACGTTCACGACGGCGAACGCGGACGGCACGGCGCCATCGATGTCGAGCTGGCCGGCGCCGGTTTTCAGCAAAGCGTCGAAGTTTTCCGCACTGCCGAGCGTTGCGCTCGTCGCGATGTCCGTCTGCAACGTATCGGCGCCCGCGCCGCCATCGACGAGGCCCGTGACGACCGAGGCATCTTCGACGACGAACAGGTCGTCGCCATCGCCCAGCGACAACGTGCCGCCGCCGGTATCGAGGCGGCCGGCGACGTCGAGCAGGTCGTCGCCATCGCCGAGGTCGCCGCTGACGAACGCCTGTCCACCGGCGCCGACGAACACCTGGTTGCGCCCCGTGCCCGTCAACAGCGCGGGCGTGACGTCGCCGTCGGAGAGCAGGCCGTCCACGCGCAGCGTCGTGCCGTCGCCGAGCGCCATCGTCGGTGTATCGAGCGCGCCGTCGATGTCCAGCGTGCCGCCCTGCACGACGGTGCCGTTGTCGAACGCGCCGGTCCCGCTGAGCGTCGCCACGCCTGCGCCGTCCTTGCGCAGGCGTTCGAAGTTGATGGTGTCGCCGGCATCGAAGGCGAGCGCCGTCGCCGAGTCCAGCACCACGGTATCCCCGCTGCCGTGCGATCCACCGCTGACGATCGCGTGCAATGCGGCGCCGTCGTGCAGCGTCAGCGTGTCCTCGCCGGCACAGAGGTCGATCGTGCCCGCGCCTTCGACGGTGCCCGCGACGTCCATCGCATCGTCGCCATCGCTGCACCCGTACGCGCCATCGACATGGAGCGTGGCGCCCGCCCCGACATGCGTCGCGAGCGCACCACCGGGCGTGCCGACGATCTGCCCGGCCGGCCCGATCGCGAGCGTGCCGCCGAGGACATCGACGTCGGTGAAATCCGACATCGCCGGTCCATCGACGTGCAGCGTGCCGACGTTGGTCTTCGACAGCGACTGGAAGCGCGCCACGCCACCGAGCGTCGCGCTGGTGGCGATGTCGGTGACGAGCGTGTTGCTGCCCGTCCCACCATCGACGGCGGTCGTCAAGCCGCTGAAGTCCGCGCCATCCTGGATCGTCAGCGTGTCGTTGCCCGCGCCAAGGTTGAACGCGCCGCTGCCGGAGACGATGCCGGCGATCGTGGCCGTGTCGTCGCCCGCGGTGCCGGTGATGTTGCCGCCCGCATGCAAGGTGGCGCCGCTGGCGACGACGAGATCCTGCATCTGCAGGCTGGCGGTGCCGGCGATATCGAGCACGCCGCCGTTGACCGCGACGGAGTCGAACGTGGCCGGGCCGGCGATCTGCATGGTGCCTGCGCCGGATTTCCCGAGCGACTCGAAGCCGGCGACGCCGCCGAACGGCACGAGGTTGCCCGTCGACACATCCACATCGAGCATGTCGTTGCCGGCGCCCGCGTCGAGGTTGCCGATCACTTGCGTCGTGTCGTGCGTGCGGAACACGTCGTCGCCCGCGCCCAGCGCAAACGTGCCGGCGCCGGTGTTCAACGTGCCTGCGAGGTCGAAGACATCGTCGCCGTCGCCGAGATCGCCCGACGCAGCCAGGGTTGCGCCCGCACCGACGAGGATCGTGTTCGTGCCCGACGAGCCGGTGATCGTGGTGGGCGACACGCTGCCATTCACCTGCAACGTCGTGTCGTCCGCCAGCGACAGCGACGGCGTCGCGAGCGTGCCGTCGACGACCAGCGCGCCGCCGAGGACGCGCGTGCCGCCGGTGAAGGCGAGGTTGTTCGTGAGCGTCGCCGCGCCGGCGCCCTGCTTGTCGAGGAATTCGAAGTTCGTGGTATGCGCGCCATCGAACGCCATCGCGGCATTCGCGTCGAGCACGATCCGGTCGCCGACGGCGTGCGGGCCGCCATCGATCGAGTCGGTGAGGACGGAGCCATCGGAGAGCGTGAGCACGTCGTCGCCTGCGCCGAGCGCGATGGGGCCGGTGCCGCTGACCGTGCCTGAAACGCGGAACGTATCGTTGCCGGCCGTGCCGTTGTACGCGCCCGCGACGTCGAGCGTCGCGCCTGCGGCGACGGTCGTGTCGCGCGCGGCGATGCTGCCGCCCGAGGTGACGGCGAGCAGGCCGCCGTTGACCTGCACGGTGTTGAAGCTCGCAGGCCCGTTCACCTGCATCGTGCCGGCCCCGGATTTGCCCAGCGATTCGAAACCGGCGAGACCACCGAACGGCACGACGAACCCGGTGTCCACCGTCACGTCGAGCAGATCGTTGCCCGCGCCCGCGTCGATGTTGCCGTTGACCGCCGTGGTGTCGTACGTGCGGAAGATGTCGTCGCCCGCGCCGAGCGAGAACACGCCGGCATCGACATTGAGCGTGCCCGCCAGGTCCAGCGTGTCCGCGCCATCGCCGAGGTCGCCGGTGGCGTGCAGCGTCGAACCGGCGGCGACGACGATCGTGTTGGCCCCCGCGCTGCCGGTGATCGCCGTCGCCAGGCCACCGCTTGCGCCCACGCTGCCCTGCACATCGAGCACCGTGCCGTCGCCCAGGCCAAGCGTCTGCGTCGTCAGCGCGCCCTGCACGGCGAGCGTGCCGCCGTTGACCTGCGTGGACGCGAACGTGTTGGCGCCCTGCAACGTGGCGACGCCGGTGTTGTCCTTCAGCAGCGTTTCGAAATTGATCGCGCGCCCGGGCGTGAGCGTTAGGGCGCCGCTGTTCGCCAGGTGCAGCGTGTCGGCGCCGGTCTGCGGTCCGCCATCGAACACGCCGGTGTAACCCGACAGGTCCACGTCGCCGAGCGTCAGCGCATCGTTGCCGTTGCCGAAGGTCATGTTGCCGGCGCCGCTGATGACGCCGGACAGCGTCGCGACGTCCGCGCCGTCGCCGAGATCCAGGCCACCCGCGCCCACGTCGAGCGTGCCAGACGACAGCACGGTGTCGTTGCCGTCGCCGAGCGATCCGCTGGTGCGCAACGTGCCGGTGCTGCCGACGCGCAACGTGCTGTTCGTGCCGGCCACGTTCGACAACAGCGCGGTGGTTCCTGCATTCGACTGGAACGTGCCATCCACGTCGAGCGTCGCGTTGCCCATCAGCAACGTGTCGCCGCGCAGGCCGCCATCCACGTCGAGCGTCCCGCCCGTCACGGCAACGCTGCCGACGGCGTTCGTCGCCGCCGACAGCGTCGTCGTGCCCACCCCGACCTGCGCCAGCGTGCCCGCACCGGTGATCGGCTGCGTCACGCTGTAAGCGTTGTTGCGCGCGAAAGCGAGCGTGGCGCCGCCCGCAACGGTGACGGCGCCGTTGCCGAGCGTGCCCGTCGCGCCATTCATGCCGACTTGCAACGTGCCCGCATCGATCTGCGTCGCGCCTGCGTAGGTGTTGTTGGCCGTCAACGCGAGCGTGCCGGTGCCGAGTTTCTGCAAGCCGCTCGCGCCTGCGCCGGACAGCGTGCCGCGCAGTTCCGCATCGATCGCCGCGCTGCCATCCGCCACATCGACCGCGCGCAACGCCCCCGCGAACGCGATCGGATTGAGGAACGCCACGGTGCTGTCCGACGTCGCGTGGCCGAACAGCAGGCTCTGCCCGCCGGGGACGAAGCCCCCGGTATTCCACGTCACGCCCGCGCCGGCGCCGCCCAGGTTCACGCTGCGATTGCCGCCGAACGCTGCGAAACCGCCCGCGCCCGTCCAGCGCACGCCGTGCACGAATACATCGTCGCCGCGCAGCGCGACGCCGACCGTGCCGTTGTCGCTGAAGGATTTCGCGACCGTGGTGAGCCCGCGACTGAAGTCGCCGCTCGCCGCGGTGAGGCCGAGCACGCCGCCGTTGAACATCAGCAGGCTGCTCATCGGCGTCGACACGACATACGTCGGGTGCGAACCGGCCGTGGACGTCACGCCGAACCCGCCGGTGATCGCACCGGCGCTGCCGGCGACGAGCAGGCCGCCGCCGAGCGTCGTGTTGCCGGTGTATGCAGGCGCCGCCGCGTTGATGGTCCACGTGCCGAGACTCGACTTCGTCAGGCCGGTCGCGTTGCGGTTCTCGTTGTTGGCGCCGGAGAAATCCGCGAGCGCGGCGGAGAACACGTTCGCGCCGGTGTTCGTACCACCCAGCGTCCACGTCGCGCTGCCGCTGCCCGATGCACCGGTCGGCGCCATCGCGGCGGTCGAGGTGAACGCGACCGCGCCGGTGCCGCTGGATTCCAGGCCGGACGTGTTGTTCAACTGGATCGCGCGGTTGGTGCTGCCGCCGGTGCCGATGTAACGAAGCGTGCCCCCGCCCGCGAGCAGGTTGGCCGCCGCATTGGTGCTGCTGCCGATGCTCGATGCGATGCCACCGTTCTGCAGGCTCGTCACTTCCAGCACGCCGGCGTTGAACGCGGTGACGCCCGTGTACGTGCTGGCGCCGTTGGCCAGGCGCCAGGTGTTGGTGTCGAGCTTGGTGATGCCCAGCACGCCGCCGCCGGTATTCGTGACGACGCCGGTGAGCTGGTTCGACAACGCGGCGCTGCTCGTGCCGCGCAAGGTGAGCGTGTGCGCGCCGGCGGCGGCCGTCGCGCCGTTGAGCGACCACGCACCGGTGCCGTTGGCGGACAACGTGGCGTTCGACGTGCCCAGCGTGAAGCTGCGGTCGCTGGATTCACCCGCGCCGGTGTAGGTCAGTGCGCCGGAGTTGAAGACGAGGTTGCCCGCCGCGTTGCTCGCCGCACCCAGGTTGCCGGCGACGCCACCGTTGCCGATGCTTGCGACCACGACCGTGTCGCCCGTGATCGTGGTGACGCCGGTGTACGTGTTGGCGCCGGAGACCGTCACTTGTCCGCCGCCCTGGTAGAGCACGCCGCCGCCGCTGCTCAGCACGCCGCTCAGGCGCGCGGTGCCGCCCGCGCCGATGTTGATCGTGCGCACGGCGCCGTTGAGGTTGATCGGATTGCGGACATCGATCTCGGCATCGCCTGCATTGGTGGCGGCGAGGTTCAACCAGCTGCCGGTCGGCACGAAGTTGCCCGCGCCCCACGTCACGGTCGCGCCCGCGCCGCCGAGGTTGACGAAGCGATTGCTGCCCGCGGCGGAGAAGCCCCCGTTGCCCGTCCATTGCACCTGGTTGGCGCCGGTACCGAGGGCGCGCGTGAAGTCGCCGCTCGTGGCGGTGAGCGCAAGCGTGTCGCCCGTGGCGTTCGCGGGCCCTGCGATGTTGATGCCACCCGCGGCCGATGCGGCGTTGGCGTTGTTGAGCAGCACGTTCGCGTAGTTGCCGGCGCCCTGCAGCACCAGGCTGCCGGTGTACGTATTCGCCGCGGACAACTCGAGCAATCCGCTCGTCGCACCGCTCACGCTGCCGCCGATGCGGAGGTTGCCGGCGCCGGAGACCACGCCGGAGATCTTCGCGCGCGCGTTCGTGCCGCCGACGATGCCGTTGTAGACCGCGAGGTCGTAGTTGGTCCCCGCCGTCGGCAGGACGAGCGCGTTCTGGAAATCCAGCGTGCCGCCGCCGAGCGTGCTGTTGCCGGTGCCCAGCATCAACTGGTTGCCGGTGGCGACGAAATTCGGCGTCACGCCCCAGGTCAACGCGGCACCGGCCCCGCCGAGGTTCACGACCTGCGTGCCCGCGTTGACCGAGGCAAAGCCGCCGCTGCCGAGCCACTGCACCTGGTTGGCGCCGGTGCCGGGCGCGCGCGCGAAGTTCGACGTCGACGACGTGAGACCCGCGACCGCGCTCCACGCGCCCGATGCCGTGCCGTTGAACTGCAGGTTGCTGTTGGGCGAAAGCGCGCTGGCGTTGTTGAGCGCGAGCGCGCCGCTGGTCACCTGCGTCGCGCCGGTATACGTGTTCGCGCCGCTGAAAATGGTGCCGCCGGTGACGGTCGCGGACAGGACGTTGGCGCCCGTGTTCGACCATGCGCCGGTCTGCGTGATGCCGGCGATGGACACCGTGGTGTTCGCGGTCAGCGTCGGCGTGCCGCTCCACGTGCCGTTGCCGCCGAGGAAGATCGTGCCGCCGTTGGCCGTCAGGTTGTTGGCGTAGGTCGTCGAAAGGAAGTTGATGCCCGCGTTCGGCGACACGACGAGGTTGGCCGCGGCGGTGCCTGCCAGGCCGAGCGCCTGCGCGTTGTTCAACGCCAGCGTGCCCTGCTGCACCTGCGTCACGCCGGTGTACGTGTTCGCGGCGTTGAGCTGCAAGGTGCCCGTGCCGCTTTTCGCCATGCCGGCCGTGCCGGCGATGACGGACGTGATGTTCGACGTGGTGGCGGTGCTGATCGTGGGCGTCGTGCCGCCCAGCGTCAGCACGCCGCCGGTGATCGTGTAGACCGTGGTGTTGAACGTGAGGTTGCGTGCCGTGACGCCGCCCGCCGCGATCGTGACCGTGCCCGCCGCGCCGCCGAACACGGCGTCATTCGGGATCGCGTTGTTCCAGCCGATGTTCGCGCCGGCGGTGGCCGCGGTGTCCCAATTAGTCGTGCCGTTTTGCCACGTGCCGTTACCGCCGTCCGCATTCGCGGTGGAATCGGTGCCGTCCCAGAAGATGCTTTGCGCCTGCGCACTCGCGAACGGGCCGAGGCACAACGCACTCGCGAGGAGCCAGCGCTGCAACGTCGGCGTGGTCGCCTTGCGTGCGCTGCCGCCGCGCCGTTTGCGCGACGCCAGTTCCGACACGACCACCCACGCACCGACTTCGTCGGACCACACGACCTGGAAGACACGATTCATGCACCGCCCCTGTTCCGCACGACGAACGACGTGCGCGAGGCGAATCTACGCGGCGGAATCTTCTTGCGGTGGGTGGGATATCCACGCGTGGACGAGGCGCGTTTTTGTCACGCAGGCATCGGGGCAACGCACGTTCAGTCGCGCAGCAGGTCCAGCGTGGTGGCGAGCGCGTCTTCCCATTCGGGCAATGCGATGCCGAAGTCGCGGCGGATCGCGGTGGTGTCGAGCACGGAGTACGCGGGGCGCGCGGCCGGCGTCGGGTATTCGCTGCTCGGGATCGCCACGACGCGCGGCGCTTTCGGCAGCACGCCACGCGCGACCGCGCCGGCGAAGATCGCTTCGGCGAATCCGTGCCAGCTCGTCTGCCCCGTGGTGGTGAGGTGCCAGAGGCCGGAACGCGTCACCGGGCGGCGCAGGATTTCCACCGTCACTTCGGCCAGCAACCACGCGGGCGTCGGCGAACCGACCTGGTCGGCCACCACGCGCAACTCGTCGCGCTCGGCGCCCACGCGCAGCATCGTGCGCAGGAAGTTGTGGCCATGCACGTCGTACACCCACGCCGTGCGGAAGATCATGTGGCGCGCGCCGCTGCGCTCCACCGCTTCTTCGCCCGCACGCTTGCTGCGGCCGTAGACGCCGAGCGGCGCGGTGGGATCGTCTTCGCGCAACGGCTGCGTGGCCGTGCCGTCGAACACGTAGTCCGTGGAGTAATGCACCAGCAACGCGTCGCGCGCGGCGCAGGCCGCCGCGATCCGTGCAGGGGCTTCGGCGTTGATGCGCTGCGCGAGGTCGGGTTCGCTCTCGGCCTTGTCGACCGCGGTGTGCGCGGTGGCATTGACGACGATGTCGGGCGCGTGGCGCTCGATCATCGGCGCGATCGCGTCGAGGTCGGTGAGGTCGAGCGGATCGCACGTGCCGCCGTCGGGCAGCGTGCCCGTGAGCGTGGTGCATTTCACGTCGCCGATGGGCGACAGCATCGCGCGCAGGCGCGTGCCCAGTTGTCCGTCGCCGCCAAGCAGCAGGACTTTCTTCATGGCACCGCGTTCGGCGCGAAGACCGGCAGGCGTTCGGCCGGCACGTCGGCGAGGAACGGCGCGGCGGCGTCCTTCTCCGACAGCGCGGGATGGCCGATCGGCCAATCGATCGCGAGTGCCGCATCGTTCCAGCGGATGCCGGCATCGGCGGCCTTGTCGTAGCCGGCGGTGCACAGGTAACTGAAGAGCGCCGTGTCGGACAGCACCGCGAAGCCGTGCGCGAAGCCTTCCGGCACCCAGAAGTGGCGCTTGTTCTCCGCGCTCAGCACTACCGCGGTGGATTGGCCGAACGTGGGCGAGCCGCGGCGGATGTCGACCGCCACGTCGTACACCTCGCCCTGCAGCACGCTGACCAGCTTGCCCTGCGGATTGGGCCACTGGTAATGCAGGCCGCGCAGCACGCCGCGCGTGGACGAGGAGACGTTGCTCTGCACGAACTTGGCCGGCAGGCCGAGCGCGCCGAATCGATCGGCGTTCCAGGCTTCATAGAAGAAGCCGCGCGCATCGCCCCACACCGCGGGTTCGATGATCACGCACCCCGGCAACCCCGTCTCGATCACTTTCATGCGACCGCCTTCATTCGACGCGTCCGTGGTCCAGCAGGCTCAGCAGGTATTGGCCATAGCCGTTCTTCGCCAGCGGGCGCGCCAGCGCTTCGAGCTGCGCGCGGTCGATCCACTGGTTGAAGAACGCGATCTCTTCCGGGCAGCACACGCGCAGGCCCTGGCGCTTCTCGATGGTCTCGATGTACGTGGAGGCCTCGACGAGCGATTCGTGCGTGCCGGTGTCGAGCCAGGCGTAACCGCGACCCAGTTTTTCGAGGTGCAGGTCGCCCTGCTCGAGGTAGCAGCGATTGAGGTCGGTGATCTCGAGTTCGCCGCGCGGCGACGGCTTGAGTTGCGCGGCGTAGTCGCTGGCCTTGCCGTCGTAGAAGTACAGACCGGTGACCGCGTAGTTGGAACGCGGCTGCGCCGGTTTTTCCTCCAGGCCCACGACGCGGCCGCTGGCGTCGAATTCCGCGACGCCGTAGCGCTCCGGATCGCGCACCCAGTACCCGAACACCGTGGCGCCGCTGTCGCGCGCATCGGCGCGCTGCAGCAGATCGGTGAGGCCGTGGCCGTAGAAGATGTTGTCGCCGAGCACGAGGCAGCTGGGCGCGCCCGCGAGGAACTCGCGGCCGATCAGGTAAGCCTGCGCGAGGCCATCGGGGCTCGGCTGCACGGCGTATTCGATCTTCATGCCCCACTGCGAGCCATCGCCCAGCAGGTTCTTGAACAACGCCTGCTCGTGCGGCGTGTTGATGATCAGCACTTCGCGGATCCCGGCGAGCATCAGCACGCTCAGCGGGTAATAGATCATCGGCTTGTCGTAGACGGGCAGCAGCTGCTTGCTGATCGCCTTGGTGATCGGATACAGGCGCGTGCCCGATCCGCCGGCGAGGACGATGCCCTTGCGGCCGACCTGGCTCATGCCGCCGTCCCGATGCGCTCGAGGCGATAGCTGCCGTCGGTCACGCGCTGCACCCAGTCCTGGTGCGCGAGGTACCAGTCGACGGTGTCGGCGATGCCTTGTTCGAACGTGTGCGCGGGCGCCCAGCCGAGTTCGGACTTGAGCTTGCTCGCATCGATCGCGTAACGGCGATCGTGGCCCGGGCGGTCGGCGACGTAGGTGATCTGCGATTCGCGCTTGCCGCCATCCGCGCGTGGGCGGCGTTCGTCGAGCAACGCGCAGATGGTGCGCACGACTTCGATGTTCTGGCGTTCGGCGTCGCCGCCGACGTTGTAGGTTTCGCCCACGCGGCCGCGTTCGAGCACGGCGCGGATCGCGCTGCAGTGGTCGCCCACGTACAGCCAGTCGCGCACGTTCTTGCCGTCGCCGTAGATCGGCAGCGGTTCGCCGGCCAGCGCGCGCGCGATGATCAGCGGGATCAGCTTTTCGGGGAACTGGTAGGGGCCGTAGTTGTTGGAGCAGTTGGTCGTGAGGACCGGCAGGCCGTAGGTGTGGTGGAACGCGCGCACGAGGTGGTCGGACGCGGCCTTGGACGCCGAGTACGGCGAGTTGGGCGCGTACGCGGTGGTCTCGGTGAACTTGCCGGTGTCGCCGAGCGAGCCGTAGACCTCGTCGGTGGACACGTGCAGGAAGCGGAACGCATCGCGCGCCGGGCCTTCCAGCGATTTCCAGTAGTCGCGCGCGGATTCGAGCAATGCCAGCGTACCGACCACGTTGGTCTGCACGAACGTGCCCGGGCCGTCGATGGAGCGGTCGACGTGGCTTTCGGCCGCGAAGTTCACCACTGCGTCGACGTTGTGTTCGCGCAGCAGGCGATCGACCAGCGTGCGGTCGCCGATGTCGCCGGCGACGAACACGTGGTTCGGGTTGCCGTCGAGCGAGGCGAGCGTGTCGCGGTTGCCGGCGTAGGTGAGCGCATCGAGGTTGACCACCTTGATGCCGCGCTGCACCGCGTCCAGTACGAAGTTGCCGCCGATGAATCCGGCGCCGCCGGTCACCAACCAGGTCGTCACATCAGCCTCCAGTGCCATTCGTGATCGCCGCCCCTGATCGGCGATGGAAAACCGCGCGTCCGCGCGGCAATGCGTGTTGCCGGACTCGCGCGGCGCCCGGGGGCGCCGCGAAAATCAGAACGGGATGTCGTCGTCCGCGAAGTCGTCGCCGAAGTCGCGCGAAGCCGGGGCGGCCGATTCGCGGCGCGGTGCGCCGGCGTCCTGGCGCTGCGGGGGGGCCTGGCGCGCGGGGCGATCGCCGCCGCCGCTGCGTTCGGCGCGCGCACCGCCACCGCCGCCGCCTTCACCGCGGCCGCCGAGCATCTGCATTTCGTCGGCGATGATGTCCGTGAAGAATTTCTTGACGCCGTCCTGGCCGGTGAACTCGTCGTAGCTGATGCGGCCTTCGACGTACACCTGCGAACCCTTGCGCAGGTATTCGCCGGCGATCTCGCCGAGCTTCCCGAAGAACTTCACGCGGTGCCACTCGGTCTTTTCCGTCGCCTCGCCGCCGTCGCGACCCTTGCGGACCGTCGTGGTGGCCAGGCTGACCGACGTGATGGCCATGCCGCCCTGGGTGTACTTGGTCTCGGGATCGTTGCCGAGATTGCCGACCAGGATCACCTTGTTGATGCCACGTGCCATGGGATGCGAATCCTCGAATGCGGGTGGGGCGCGACCGTCGCGGGACGGGCGGGCCAGGCGGCACATGTTACCAGCGGCCCACCGTTCCGCCTGCCGACGGGTTCGGCGAAACGGCACATCCGTTGCACCCCGCCCCGCCCCTCACCAGCGCCAGCGCACCCCGGCCGTGGCCTGTCGCTGCGCGGCGTCCGTGCCCGCGAGCGCTTCGACGAACGACAGCGAGGCGAAGCCCTGCAGGCCGGGGGCGAAGGTCGCCTCGAGGCCGATGTCGAAGGCCGCGCGCAGGCCCGCCGCGGGGCCCGGCAGCGCGAAGTCGCCATCGGGCGCGCGCACCTGCAGCGGTTCGCGCGATTCGCCCGCGGTGTCGGCCAGCGCGAGGCTGGCCCACGGGCGCACCGGCCGGCCGCCGCGCGCTTCGAACGGCCGCTCGGTCCGCAGGGCGATGCGCATGGCGCCGAGGACGTCGTCGGTCATCAGCACGTCGCGGCCGCCGGCGTCGTAGCGATCGCGCCAATGCTGCGCGGACAGGCCGAGTTCGACCTGCGGTTCGAACACCCACGCGCCCGCGTGCCGGCGCTGGCCGCCCTGCACGCGCAGCGCGAGCCCGTTGCCGAGGACGGTGTCGGCGTGGCCGTCGTCGGTGTGCACGTGCGTGCGCGGCCGGTGCGCCGCGAGCGTGGCGTCGAGGAAGCGGCCGTCGGACCAGGCGCGGCTGGCGTAGGCGCCGAGCAGCGGCGTCGTGGTGCGCAGGCGCGCGGTGCCGGCGATGGCGCGTTCGGTCGAGGCTTCGCCCGTGGTGTGGTGGTGGCCGCGCAGCACGCCGCCGACGAACCCCGCGCGGAACACGGTGCCCGGGCGCGCCGGGAAGTCGCGGTCCACTCCGGCGAGCAGGCCGTGCCCGGTGCCGGCGTGCGCGATGCCGGGGTTGGCGCCGACGGTGCGCTCGTTCGTGTATGCGGCCATCCATGCGCCGCGGCAGGCGCCGCGCAAGGCGTCCCGAGCGGATGGCGCGTCCTCCGATCGTTCGCAGGCAGGGGCTTCGCCGCGGACGGCGGCGAGGCGGTCGAAGACCAGGCGCTGGGCGTCGTCGAGGGCGGCGGTGGCCACGCTCGGTGCGATCGCGAAGGCCGGGAGCTCCGGTAGCACGCGCGCGTCTTCGCGGGATTCGAGGAACCATGCGTGGGCGTCGGGGGCATGGGCGAGCGTCCAGGCGAAAGGGCTGCCCTGCAGGCGCACGATGTCGTCGGCGACGAACGCAGCCGCGTCCGTCGCGCGCGCTGCGTCGATCACGCGGATCGATTGCGGCGCGTTGCCGGGCGTGCCGTCGGAGGTGAAGCGCACGTGCGTCGTGCCGGTGACGTCGCCTGCGATCGCGAGGCCGCCGGACGTTCCGTCGCCGGGCGCAACCGCGACTTCGAGCGTGGCGCCCTCGCGTGCGCGCCACTGGCCCTCGATGGTGAGGCGTGAAGCGTCGGTGCGGACGAGGCCGGCGATGTCGACGTCGCCTGTGATGCGCGCGTTGGAGGTCGCGATGAGCGTCGACGTGCGGTCGATATCGAGCGTGGTGGAATCGAGCGCGGAGGACAGCGTCAATTGCGTGGCGTCTTCCAGGTGCAAGCGTTCGAAGCCCGGGGTGCGCATGAGGTCGGTGTCCGCAAACGTCACGCCCGCGAACGCGAGGCGATCGTCGCCGGCGCCGCCGTCGATCGCACCGGCGAGTGTCGCGGCGCCTGCGATGTGCAACGTGTCGTCGCCGTCGCCCAGGTGGCCGTCCACGCGGAATGTTGCGCGTTCGCCGAGGACGACGCGACTCGCGGTGCCCGCATCGGCGACGAGCGTGGTGAGGCCGCCGTCCACGGCTTCGACGAGGCCGGCGATGTGCAATGCGCCGTCGCCCATCGCGATGCGCGGCGTCGCGAGCGACGCAGCGACGTGCAACGTGCCGCGTTCGATCCGCACATCGCGCGCTTGCGATCCCGCGCCCTGCAGCACGCTGGTCCCGTTGCCGCGCTGCACGAGCGCGCCGTCGCCTTCGACGCGCCCGACATGCAACACGTCGCTGCGATCGAAAACCAGCGTGCCCGCGTTGCGGATCGTGGCGTTGCCGACGGAACCCGTCGCGCCTCCGTTTCCGAGTTGCAGCACGCCGTCTTCGAGATGGACGCGCGCGAGCAGGCTGTCGCCGGCGAGCGTCCAGTGGCCTGCGCCGGATTTCACGAGCGACAACGTGCCCGTGGTGTCGAGCGTGCCGCCAACGCGATTGGCGTCGGTGTTGCTGCCGGTGAGCGTCAGCGTGGACGGGAGACCGGTGGAATTGGTCGCGCCGTCCAGGATGAATGCACCGCTGCCCGACGCATCGAGCGTCGCGCCGCGCGCGCCGATCGTGAAGCCGCGATCGGAGGTGTCGCCCGATCCGAGATAGCGCAACGTCGCGCCATCGATCAGCAGCGCGTCCGCTTCGGAAGCACCGAGGCCGAGGTTGCCTGCCTGGCCGGCGGCGGCGAGCGACGCGATTTCGACCGTTCCGCCGAGCAGCTCGGTGCGCCCCGCGTAGTCATTGGTCCCGGTGAGGCGCAGCGTGCCGTCGCCCGTCTTGCGCAGCCCACCGGCGCCGCTGCCCGAGAGCACGCCGGACACGATCGCATCCAGCGCATGCGTGCCATCGGCGACGTCGATCGTGCGGACGGCGCCGTTGAGGTCGATCGCGTTTCGGAAGTCGAGCGTGGCGTCGGACGTGGCGTGCGAGAGGCGCAACCGTCGGTCGTTCCCGACGAAGCCCCCCGTCGCCCATCGCAACGCAACGCCACCGCCGAGATCGACGATGCGCGTATCGTCGTACGCCGCGAACCCGCCGTCCCCGCTCGCCAGCCACGCGAGGTTGTTGCGGCCCGCCGTCGTGCCGAGCCCGCGGAACAGATCGCCCGACGCCGCGGTGAGCCCCAGCACGCCGCCATCGAAGCGAATGCCGGTGCCTGCGGCGTCGACCTCTCCCAAGCCACCTGCGAGCGCCGCTGCATGATCGAGCCGCAGCACGCCGCCGGCCAGTTCGGTGTCGCCCGTGTACGTGTTCGCCGCACCCAGTCCCCAGACCCCCGCGCCGTCCTTCGCGAGCGCGATGTTGCGCGACGTGTTGGCGATCGCGCTGCCGAACACGTTGTGGTCCATGTTGGTCCCGCCGAGGCGGAAGTACGGATTCACCGATGCGTTGAGGTTGACGCTCCCCATCCACCGCAACGCACCCGTGCCACTGGATTCGAGCGCGATGCCTTCCGATCGCCCGGTGCCCGGCGTGTCGCCGGTGGCGGAACTGAAGTTGCGGTTCGTCGTTTCGCCCGCGCCCACGTAACGCAGCACGCCGCGGCTGAAGATCTGCAGTTGCGATGCGTTGTTGGACGCGTTGATGCCGAGGCTTCCGGCTTCGTTGGCCTGCCCCAGTCGCATGACTTCGAGCACGCCGGTGCCGACGACATTGGCCGCGCTGCTGCCGCCGATGCTCGTGCGCCCCGTGTACGTGTTGGCGGTGCCCGACAGGCGCCACGTGCCGTTGCCGTGCTTGACGATCGACAGGAGGCCACCGCCGTCGGCCAGCGTGCCGGCGAATTCGTTGATCGCCTGGCTCGTGCCGCCCAGGCGCAGCGTGCGCGATCCGGACGTCACGCTGGGCGCACCGTTCCACACCAGCGCGCCGCTGCCGTTGGCGACGAGTTCGCCATTCCCGGCGAGCGTGAAGTCGCGATCGGTCGCATCGCCCGCGCCGAGGTACACCAGCGCGGGAAAAGACGTTCCGCCGCCGCCGAACACGAGGTTGGCTGCATCGCGACTCGATGCACCCAGCGCGCTCGCGATCCCGCCATCGTTGATGCGATCCACCGCGACGCGCGTGGCATCGGCCGCGCCGGTGCCGATGTGCGTGCGGCCGGTGTAGGTGTTCGCCGCACCCAGGAACGCCTCGCCGAAGCCCGAGAACGCGACGCTCCCGTTTTCGATCACGGCGCGCAGTTGCACCGCGCGACCCGGCACGCCGCCGCCCAGCGAGGGCGCGGAGAGCGTGATGCGGCGTTCGCCGCCGGCGAGGTCCAGGCCGTTGCGGAAGTCGACGCTGGCGTTGTTCGTCGTGGCGATGAAGCCGAGCGTCTCGCCATCGGGCACGAAACCGCCGCTGTTCCAGCGCAGCGTGTCGCCTGCACCGCCGATGTCCACCGTGCGCACGCCGCCCGCCGCGCCGAACGCCCCGCTGCCGTTGAAACGCACCTGGTGCGCGCCACTGCCGAGTCCGCGGCGGAAATCGCCGCTTGCGCCCGTCAGCACCAACGTCCCGCCGTCGAACACCAGTGCGCTCGTGCCACCCGTCACGCCGATGCCGCCGGGCAATGCGTGCGCGTGCCCAAGTTGCACGGACGCGCCGAACACGTTGTCGTTGCGCGCGTCGATGACCGTGTCGCCGAGGTAGTGGTTCGCCGTCGACAGCGTCAACGTGTCTTCGCGCACGCGCAGTCCGCCGTTGCCGGTGAGCGCGCCCGCCAACGTGCCACCGCCGAAGATCGTGCGTTGCGCATCGCCCAGGTCGATCGCGTTGGTGAAGGTGACGCCCGGACCGATCAGCAGCGACGCGCCGTCCTGCACGAAGCCGTCGCGCCCCCACGCCAGCGGCGCGTTGCCCTGCAGCGTCACGGTGATGGTGCTGCCGAATGCGCGGAACCCGCCGCTCCCGGTCCAGTGCACCTGCCCTGCCCCGGTGCCGAGGTCGCGCGCGAACGTGCCGCCGTGTCGGAAGGCGAGCGCCGGCAGGCTGTCGGGATTCGCACCATTGAAGACCAGCGCGCTGTTCGACGACAGCGCGCCAGCGTTCGCGATCCCGAGGGTGCCCGACGTCAGCGTCGTAGCGCCGCTGTAGGTGTTGGCGCCGGACAACGTGGGCCCGAAACCTTCGTTCGCGCGCACGTCGAGCGACAACGCGTGCGCGCCGGTGTCGGCGAGCGCGCCGGACCAGGTTTGCGAACCGAAGATCCATTCGATCGTCGTCGCTGCGGTGAGGACCGGCGATCCGGTGAACGTGCCGGCGCTGTTCGCACCGAAGCGCACCCTGCCGCCGGTCAGCGTGTAGTGGTTCGCGTAGATTGCGTTGGTGCCGAAGCGCAGGTCCGCGCCGTCGTCGAGGACCAGGTTGGCGGCGCCGCGATCACTGCCGAGTGCGTTGACGTGCGAGAGCACGAGCCGCGCGCCATCGCCCACGCGGACGACGCCTGCGCCGATGCCCGCGTTGTTGCCCGAGACGGTAAAGCTGATGGTCGCATTCGCTGATGCACCGCGGAGGTGGAACCCGCCGGTGAGCGGACCGCTCGCGGTGACGTGCGCGCCATCGGACAGCACGACGTCGCGACTCCCCGCCATCGTGAGCAACCCGGTGCCGCCGAGCGTGTAGTTGCCGGTGCCCGTGAAGCGCAATCCGCCTGCAACGACGTCGGATCCGAGCGTGATCGTGCCTGGCACGGCGAATACGGCGGTGTCGAACGCGCCGTTGTCCCACGCGCGCAACGCGCCGCCGTCATGCCAGTGGGCGAGCGTCGTATTCCACGTACCGGTGCCGGGCGTGCCGGCGGCGGCGCCATTGCCGTCGAAATCGAGATCGACCGCGTGCGCGGTGCCGGCGAGTGCGAGGAGCGGCGCGCTCCAGGCGATGCGGGTGCAAGGGTCCATGGCGTGGGTTCCGGGGGAGGAACCACACAGCTTGGGAATCGCGCCGCGCCACGCCATGCGATCGGCGCTTGCCGGGAGGCGTCATTCGAAGGAAGGGGGAAATGCAGCGATTGCACGCGCCTTGGCACGTGCATGCATCGGTGGGCGGCGTCCCGCCCGGGCTGCGCGCTTTCGCGCGCGTCGTCAGATCGTTTGCGTTTCGCGGGCGAGTTCGATGAGATCGCGGATGTTGCGCGCGCCCAGCTTGCGCAGGATCTTCATCTTGTACGCGCTGACCGTCTTGTTGCTCAGGCGCATGTGGTCGCCGATCTCGCGGTTGGACTGCCCGGCCACCAGGCACCGGAACACTTCGAACTCGCGTTCGGTCAGGCGGCTCACCGGCTTGCCGTCGGAATTGCTGTCGCCCGCAAGCGCCAGCAGTTCCTGGTTGAAGTAGGACTTGCCGCGCGCGACCACCAGCGCTGCCATCACCACTTCGTTGAGCGCGTCGGTCTTGTGCACGAAGCCGTTGGCGCCGGCACGCAGTGCGCGCAGGCCGCTTTCGTGCGCCTCGCCGCCGGAGATCACCAGGATCCCGAATTGCGCACCGCCGGCGCGCAGGCGCGAGATGACTTCCACGCCGCCCAGCACGGGCACGCCAAGGTCGATCACCAGCAGGTCGGGGGAGAGGTTGCGTGCGGCGGCCAGGGCGGCGCCGCCGTTGTCGTGGACCGCGACGACTTCGAACTGGTCATGCGAGTCGAGCAGGCTGCGCAGCGACGCGGCGACCATCGGGTGGTCGTCGACGATGATCACTTTGTACATGGAAGGTCCTTGTCGGGAGGATGCATGCGAACCGATCGACGCGCGTCGGTCCATTGCACCAGGGGGCAAATGTCGTGTGGTTTCCGGCGACGCGTCGCGCACCAGGACTGCGACGACGCCGGTTGCGGCGAACGCGAACGTTCGCCGGTGCGGAATTAGATGGGAACGCGCGTGCGGTCGGAACCGTCCGAAGCCGCGTTTTTCCACGGCAAGAACATTCGTGCCGCGATCAACGCAGATTCGTCAGGGCGACACGGGGAAAAACGCAGGGCCGCGCATGCGGCCGGCGATCAGTGCACGGCGCCCGCGGCATCGAGCAGGCGGGCGATCGCATCGTCCTGCTGCGGGGCGAAACGCAAACCGATGTGGTTGGTGGCGAACCACGCCACTTGCGTATCGAGCGCGATCGCTTCGCTGTCGGGGACGTCGAAGCACATGCGCAGCATCGCGCCGCGCACCGGGGTCCAGCCGCCGTCGAGATCCACGCGCGCGCCGCCCACGGACAGGTCAAGGATGTAGCCTTCATGGGCCTGTCCGTCCCGCGCGACGGTCACCGCGCAGAGCACGTTGTGGCGTTCATGGCGGCGCACTTCGAGGGCAGCGGTCTCCATGCCCCGGATCGTACAGACGGCCCCGTAAGGGCCGTGTACGTTCGTGCAATCCCGGCCCGGAGCGGACCGGCGGTTGGGTTCGGCCGAGCAACGGTGCTGTAACGGGCCTTGCGTTGCGCAGTGCAGCAACGCCAGGCCGGATCGTCACTCCGCGTAGGCTTCCATCGGCGGGCAGGCGCACACCAGGTTGCGGTCGCCGTAGACGTTGTCCACGCGCGCCACCGGCGGCCAGTACTTGCCCGCGACCAGCGACTTGAGCGGATACACGGCCATCTCGCGCGAGTACGGATGCGTCCACTCGCCCACCACTTCGTGCGCGGTGTGCGGCGCGTTGCGCAGCGGGTTGTCCTCGCGGTCCAGCGTGCCCGCTTCCACCGCGCGGATTTCGTCGCGGATCGCGATCATCGCGTCGCAGAAGCGATCGAGTTCTTCCTTCGATTCGCTTTCGGTCGGCTCGATCATCAGCGTGCCGGCCACCGGGAACGACATGGTCGGCGCATGGAAGCCGAAGTCGATCAGGCGCTTGGCCACGTCTTCCACGCCGAGGCCGCTGCCGTCCTTGAGGGGGCGCAGGTCGAGGATGCATTCGTGCGCGACCAGGCCTTCGTGGCCCGCGTACAGCACCGGGTAATGCGTCTCGAGGCGGCGCGCGATGTAGTTGGCGTTGAGGATCGCCATCTGCGACGCGCGGCGCAGGCCGTCGCCGCCCATCATGCGGATGTACATCCACGTGATCGGCAGGATGCTCGCGCTGCCGTACGGCGCGGCGCTCACGGCGCCTTCGTTGCGTGCCAGGCCGCCGGTGCGGTGGCCCGGCAGGAACGGCGCGAGGTGCGACTTGACGCCGATCGGGCCCACGCCCGGGCCGCCGCCGCCGTGCGGAATGCAGAACGTCTTGTGCAGGTTGAGGTGCGAGACGTCGCCGCCGAACTGTCCCGGCGCGCACAGGCCCACCATCGCGTTCATGTTGGCGCCGTCGATGTACACCTGGCCCCCGTGCGAATGCACGATGTCGCAGATCTCGCGCACGCCTTCCTCGAACACGCCATGCGTGGACGGGTACGTGATCATGATCGCGGCGAGCTTGTCGGCGTGCTGCGCGGCCTTGGCGCGCAGGTCGCCGAGGTCGACGTTGCCGCGCGCATCGCACGCGGTGACGACCACGCGCATGCCGGCCATGTTGGCCGTCGCGGGATTGGTGCCGTGCGCCGACGACGGGATGAGGCAGACGTCGCGATGGCCTTCGCCGCGGCTGGCGTGGTACGCGCGGATCGCGAGCAGGCCCGCGTATTCGCCCTGCGAGCCGGCATTGGGCTGCAGCGACACGGCGTCGTAACCGGTGGCTTCGCACAGCATCGCTTCGAGCTCGCGCGTCATCTGCGCGTAGCCCTGCGACTGCGCGACCGGCGCGAAGGGATGCAGCGCGCCGAACTCCGGCCACGTCACCGGGATCATCTCGCTGGCGGCGTTGAGCTTCATCGTGCACGAGCCCAGCGGGATCATCGTACGGTCCAGCGCCAGGTCGTAATCGGCGAGCTTGCGCAGGTAGCGCATCAGCTCGGTTTCGGAGCGGTAGCGGTTGAACACCGCGTGCTGCAGGAACTTGCTGGTGCGGCGCAGCGCCTTGGGCAGCGTGGCGTCGGTGCTCGACAGTGCATCGAAGTCCGGCACTTGCTTGCCATCGGCGAACACCGACCACAGCGCTTCCACGTCCGCGCGCGTGGCGGTTTCGTCGAGCGACACGCCCAGGTGCGTCGCATCGATCTCGCGCAGGTTGATGCCGGCCTCGCGCGCCTTCGCGTGGAGGGTGGCGGTGCGATCGCCGGTGGCGAAGCTCAGTGTGTCGAAGAACGCGGCCTGTTCGGCCTTGACGCCCAGCTGCGCCAGGCCCGCGGCGAGGATCGCGGTGAGCGCGTGCGTGCGCTCGGCGATTGCCTGCAGGCCTTCGGGGCCGTGGTAGACGGCATACATGCTGGCGATGTTGGCCAGCAGCACCTGCGCGGTGCAGATGTTGGACGTGGCCTTCTCGCGACGGATGTGCTGCTCGCGCGTCTGCATCGCGAGGCGATACGCCGGCTGGCCGTGGCGGTCGATCGAGATGCCGACGACGCGGCCGGGCATGTCGCGCTTGAACGCATCCTTCGTCGCGAAGTACGCCGCGTGCGGGCCGCCGAAACCGAGCGGCACGCCGAAGCGCTGCGCGCTGCCGATGGCCAGGTCCGCGCCGAATTCGCCCGGCGGCGTGAGCAGCGTGAGCGCGAGCAGGTCGGCCGAGACGGCGACGAGCGCGTTCACTGCGTGGAATTTTTCGACCAGCGCGCGCAGGTCGACGACGTCGCCGTTGGTCGCCGGGTACTGGAACACCGCGCCGAAGAACTTCGACACGTCCGCCAGGTCGCCTTCGTCGCCGACGACGACCTCGATGCCCAGCGGTTCGGCGCGCGTGCGCACGACGTCGATGGTCTGCGGATGGCAGTGGTTGGACACGAAGAACGCGTTGGCGGCCTTGTTCTTCGACAGGCGCTTGCAGAACGTCATCGCCTCGGCGACGGCGGTGCCTTCGTCGAGCAGCGACGCGTTGGCGATTTCCATGCCGGTGAGGTCGCTGACCAGCGTCTGGAAGTTGAGCAGCGCTTCCAGGCGGCCCTGCGAGATCTCCGGCTGGTACGGCGTGTAGGCCGTGTACCACGCGGGGTTCTCGAGCAGGTTGCGCAGGATCGGCGCCGGGGTGTGCGTGTTGTAGTAGCCCTGGCCGATGAAGCTGCGCAGGACGCTGTTCCGGTCGGCGATGCCGCGCAGCATCGCGAGCGCTTCGGCTTCGCCCAGGCCTTCGCCGGCCGGCAGCACGCTGCTGCCACGGATGCTGCCGGGGACGACGCTGTCGGTCAGCGCATCGAGCGAGGCATAACCCAGCGTCTCGAGCATGGCGCGCGTGTCGGCGTCGCGCGGGCCGATGTGGCGCGCGATGAATTCATTGCGGGTATCGAAGGGGGTTTTCATGCAGGCGCGCCCGGAGTGAGAGGAGCGCCCCATCTGTCGATTCGCCTGAGAGCGTTACTCCTTCGGCGGGCCGAAACGGATTCGCGTACAGGGGTGTCAGGCACCGGAGGGGGAGGATCCCGGGGCGCGACGCGCGAAGAACCGACGGTCACTTTTCAGATTGTGTTTGCCGCGAGGTCCTTTTGCCTGAGAGTTTCCGGGGCGGTTGCTCCTTCGGCGCCGGCGAACCGGTCTCTCCCACGCGGCAATGCTGCGGAAGCGCGCGCATGGTCGCATGGGCCGCCCCGGCGGGCAAACGCGGAACGACGGCCCCCTATAATTGCCGCCTCATCAGTCCCGACCGGTCGTTCCCTTGTCCGTCCCTGACCCCGCAAGTCCCCAGTCCGCGCGCGCCCTGCCCGACCTCCCGGCCATCCAGGCGCTCGCGCGCGAGGACATGGCGGCGGTGGATGCGCTGATCCGGCGCCGGCTGGCGTCCGACGTGGTGCTGATCAACCAGGTCGGCGAATACATCGTGGGCGCGGGCGGCAAGCGGCTGCGGCCGATGTTGCTGCTGCTGGCGGCGCGCGCGCTGGGGCATCGCGGACCGGACGCGCACCAGCTGGCGGCCGTGGTGGAGTTCATCCACACCGCGACGCTGCTGCACGACGACGTGGTGGACGAATCCGACCTGCGCCGCGGCCGCCGCACCGCCAACGCGGTGTGGGGCAACGCGGCCAGCGTGCTGGTCGGCGACTTTCTGTACTCGCGCAGCTTCCAGCTGATGGTGGAACTGGATCGCATGCCGGTGATGCAACTGCTCGCCGACACGACCAACCAGATCGCCGAAGGCGAAGTGCTGCAGCTGCTGCACGTGCGCAATCCCGACACCGACGAAGCGGCGTACCTGCGCGTGATCGAACGCAAGACCGCGGTGTTGTTCGCCGCCGCGACGCGCCTGGGTGCGATGCTGGCCGGTGCGGATGCCGCAACGTGCGATGCGATGCACGCGTACGGCATGCAGCTGGGCTATGCGTTCCAGATCGCGGACGACGTGCTGGACTACGCGTCCGATGCCGACACGCTGGGCAAGAACCTCGGCGACGACCTGGCCGAAGGCAAGGCGACGCTGCCGCTGATCCACGCGATCGCGCACAGCGATGCGGCCACGCAAGCTGTGCTGCGCAATGCGATCGAACATGGGGACGTGGACGCGATGCCGGCGGTGATGGCGGCGATCCATGCGACCGGCGGGCTGGAATACAGCCGGAAGCGGGCGATGGAATTCGCGGATGCGGCGGAGGCGGCGCTCGACGGGATTGCGGGGAATGCGGCTACGGATGCGTTGCGGGGGTTGGCCAAGTATTCGGTGTCTCGGGATCACTGACGCGGTTTCGGGGCGTCCCCTCCCCTGCCCTCCCCGCGTGGCGGGGAGGGGGAATTGGAGTCCCTGCGGGACTGCGTTACTGGGTCACCGGTCTATTTGGTGGCGAAGCGTTCTGCGAGGAAGACGCGCATCATTCTTTCTGCGCGGTGCATTGCGAGTTCGTTGTACATGCAGCCCGGCGGCTTGTTCGCATCCGGCAGCGCGAAGCAGTGCACGGCGCCGCTGAAGTTCACGAACTGCCAATCCACCTTCGCGGCATTCATCTCGTTCTCGAACGCGGGGATGTCGCCCTTCGTGCCCTGGTCGTCGGCGCCGTTGAGCACCAGCAGGCTCGCTTTCACGGTGCCGGGCTTGGCGGGCATGTCGGTGTTCAAACCGCCATGGAAGGTCACGACGGCGTCGACGTCGGCGCCCATGCGCGCGAGTTCCAGCACCGTGGCGCCGCCGAAGCAGTAGCCGACCGCGCCGAGGTGCGTCGTGTCGAGCGGCACGTCCTTCGAAGCCTTCAGCACCTCGAGCGCCTTGGCGACGCGCGCGCGCAGCACGCTGCGATCGGCGTAGAGCTTCTTGACCTGCGCCATCGACTCTTCGTCGTTCTTCGGGCGCACGCCCTTGCCGTACACGTCGGCGAGCAGCACCACGTAGTCGTCGCCGGCGACATGCTTGGCCTTTTCGATCGCACTGTCGGACACGCCCTTCCAGTCCGGCACCATCACCAGGCCGGGGCGCTTGATGCCATTCGTATCGTCGTAGACGAGGTAACCGCTGAAGGTGTCCTTGCCGACCTTCCATTCGACGGGCCTGGCCTGCATCGCCGCGTGCGCGGTGGACAGGCCGGTGAGGAGCAACGCAACGACTGCAAGTGCGCGACGCATGACGACTCTCCTTGTGTGGCGTTCCGAAGCGGTGCCGAGCCTACCCCGCCGGTGTTGGACCGGCGTGAATCCCTACGCGATGCCGAGGCCCGGGATGGCGCTGATGGCGTCGGGATCGAAGCCCGCGAGCGCGGCGAAATGCCGGCCGCGCGCAACGTAGTCCTGGTACATGCCGAAGCTGGGCGCACCCGGCGACAGCAACACGACGCCCTCCCCGCCCAATGCGGTGCGCGCCTGTGCGACGGCATGGGCAAGATCGGCGGCGGCGGACAAGGCGAAGCCCGCCTCGCGCGCGACCGGTGCAAGCAGGTCGTGGATCTTCGGCCCGTTCTGCCCGAGCGTGACGATGGCGGCCGGCGCACGCGTGCGCATCGCCTCGGCGAAGTTCGACCAGTCGATGCCGCGATCGTGGCCGCCGGCGAGCAACGCCACGCGCTGGTCCGCGTAGCACGCGAGCGCGGCGAGCGTCGCGTGCGGCGTGGTGCTGATCGAATCGTTGACGTAGGTGATGCCCTCGCGCGTGCCGATCGGCTGCAGGCGGTGCGGCAGCGGGCGGAACGTGGCCGCGTGCGGCGCGAGCGCGGGGGCATCCAGGCCCAGGGCTTCGATCGCGGCGAGCACTGCGCACAAATTGCCGCGGTTGTGGCGGCCCGGCAGCGGCAGGTGCGTCGTGTCCATCACCAAGGCATCGCCGCGATACAGCGCGTCGCCCTGCAGGTGCCAACCGTCGCGATCGCCGAAGCGGCGCACATCGCTGTGCGGCAGCGGCACCGCGGTGATCGCGGGATCGTGCGCGTTGACCACCGCGATGCGCGGATGCGCGTCGCTGAGCAGGCGCAGCTTGTCGGTGACATAGCGGGTTTCGCCGCCGTGCCAGTCGAGGTGCTCCGGGAAGATGTTGAGCACGATGGCGAGGTCGGGATGCGCGCCGCTGTCGGCGACGTCACCGGTCTGGTAGCTCGACAGCTCGATCACCCAGAATTCCGGCGCGTCCTGCGCCGTGTCCTGGTCCAGCAGTTCGAGCATCGGCAGGCCGATGTTGCCCGCGAGCGCGGTGCGATGGCCGCCGGCGCGCAGCAGGTGCGCGAGCAAGGCGGTGGTGGTGCTCTTGCCCTTCGTGCCGGTGACGCAGAGCGTCCTGCCGCGGCCGCTCGCCGCGTGTTCGGCGAACCACAGCGCGGTGCCGCCGATGAATCGCGTGCCGCGCTCGGCGGCGGCGCGTGCGTCGTCGCGATACGGGCTGATGCCGGGCGATTTGACGACGATTTCGAAGTCCGCCAGCGCATCCGCATCGACGGACGTACGCACCTCCAGCATCGCATCGCCCAACTGGCGCGCCAGGTGGCCTTCGTCCGGCGAACAGAACAGCGTCAGCGGCAGCGACGGCAACCGCGACCGGATCGCGCGATATGCTGCGCGACCTTCGCGGCCCCAGCCCCAGAGCGCAACGCGCTTGCCGTCAAGCCGCGAAATGCGCACGCAGGCGCTCCCAAAGCGCAGCCGGGACGCGATGCGCGTCGTCGAGCACCATCAACGCCGCGACATCGAGTTCATGCGGATCCAGCTGCGGGCGGATTTCGCGCGCAAAGCGTTCGACCAGCGCGTCTTCGCGCCACTCGGGACGCCCGGCGAGCGCGGCCATCGCGGCGCGCGATTCGCGGCCTTCGCCGACGCATTCGAACGGCTTGTGGTCCTGGTACTCCAGCAGCGCGTCGTAGCCGCCCACCTGCTGCGGGTCATCGAGCAGGTTGCGCCCGAAGATGCCGACCAGGCGCGGCTTCGGCATGAACGGCGCGAGCGCGAGGAACACGAAGTGGCACTTCGGGCACACGCCGCACCAGCGCATCGCCGGGCGTTCGCCCAGCAAATGGAAGTTGCGGTTGCAGCTGGAGAAGTGCGCATCGTAGCGGTCGCTCTTCGCGAACTGGCGCGCGACGGCGAGTTCGCTGAGCGGACGCAGCAACGAGTAGTAGCGCAGGTCCGCGGCCACATGCGACTGCACGTGGTCGCCGAGCGCCTGTTCCCAGGCCCAACCCTTCGACCACTGGTGGTTCACCTCGCCCGTGCCTTCGATGAGGCTGCCGTAGCTGGCCGAGCGTTCGTTCGAGAACACCACCTGGTCCGCATCGAGCACGATGGCCGCGAACAGCATGATCGCGGAGTTCACGCCGGTGACCGGGATGTGCCCGTTCAACGCGCCCTGGCGGTTGAACTCGAACAACTGCGGTGCCAGCGAACGCCCGAGGTTGAGCGTGGGCAGGCCCGTGCGTTCGGCGCAGGCCTTGATCAGCTGCGATCCGCCGATCCACGTGACGGTCTGTTCGACGCCGGCGGTGCGCAGCGCTTCGATCGAAACGAGCGAATCCTTGCCGCCGCCGATGGCAACGAGCGCGTGCTCGCGCAGCCCGAGCTGCGGCGCAGCCGGCGTCGCACCCGCGGCGTGCGGGAACTTGATGCGGTCGTGCAGGTGCAGGCCGTTGCGATACGCGAACTCGCCGAGGCCGTTGACGTAGAACGACTCCAGCAACAGCGCCGTGTCGACGTCGATCGGGTCGCCTTCGATCACGATCTCGCGCGGCACGGCGGCCTTGTAGTAGCTCACGCCGGCCAGCAGGTGCAGCAGGCGCAGCGCGCGTTGCGCGGCTGCGGCGCGTTCGCCCTGCAGCGCGAACGGCGCACCGGGCACCGTGATCGTTTCGATCAGCTCGGGGCCGTCGTCGAACGCATACACGAGTTGCGCGACGCCGGTGGCGGCATCGAACGTGTTGCGCACGAAACGGAAGGCGCGGATCGATTCGCGCGAGAAGGTCCAGCCGGTCATTCGATGGTGTCCTCTGCCGGCAGGGCCCGCAGGTTGTAGGTGCTGGCCATGGCCATGCCGTAGGCGCCGGCGTCGGCGACGAGGATCACGTCGCCTTCGACCGTCGCGCGCGGCAGGGGGCGGGCGTGGCCGAGCACGTCGCCGCTCTCGCAGATGGGGCCGACGACGTCGCAATTCATCGTGTCGGCATCGGCGAGGCGCGTGAGGTTGTGGATGCCGTGGTAGGCCTCGTACATCGCGGGGCGCGCGAGGGCGTTCATGCCCGCATCGCACCCGACGCGGCGCACGCCGTCCTTCTCGACGACCTGCGTGGCGTGCAGCAGCAGCACGCCGCATTCGGCGACGAGGAAGCGGCCGGGTTCGATGGCCAGGGCGAAGCGCGGATACGCAGCGCGGATTTCGTCGAGGCCCGCGCGCCAGGCGGCGAGGTCGAAGTCTTCGGCGTCCGGCGTGTAGGCGATCGGCAGGCCGCCGCCGATGTCGATGGTCTCCACGGTGCCGACGCTGTCGGCCAGGCCCGCGAGTTCGGCGTACACGCCGCGCCAGTGCTGCGGATCGTCGATGCCGCTGCCCAGGTGCGCGTGCAGCGCGCTGATGCGCACGTCGAGCGTGCGCGCGAGCGCGACGAATTCGTCGAAGCGCTGCAGCGACAGGCCGAACTTCGCCGCGACGCCGCCCGTCTTCACCTTCGCGTGGTGGCCCTCGCCGTGGCCCAGGTCCAGGCGCAGCCACACGGTGCGGTTGCGGAAGACGTCGGGCCAGCGCTGCAAGGCTTCGACGTTGTCGATCGTGACGGTGACGCCACGCGCGAACGCGGCTTCGTATTCGTGGCGAGGCGCGAAGCTCGGCGTGAACAGCACGCGCTCCGGCGACAGCGACGGCACCTGCTTGAAGACGTGGTCGAGTTCGCCCTGCGACACGCATTCCAGGCCGAACCCCTCTTCCACCAGCGTGCGCAGGATCGCGGGATGCGCGTTGGCCTTGATCGCGTAGTAGCGGCGGTCGATCGCGTCGATGCCGGACAGGTCGCGCGCACGGGCGCGCACGGTCGCCAGATCGTAGATGTAACGCGGGGTGCCCTGCGCCTTCGCCAGCAGCGTGTCGCGCTTGTCCACCCACCACGGCGTGCGCTTCGCGGGCTTGCCGTGCGCGATCTCGCGCCAGCTCGGCCCGAACACGCTGGCTTCCTGCACCGGCATCGCGCCGCCGCGGATCAGTTCGGCGTGCACCTGCGGGAGCATGCCGTCGGCGTCGGCTTCGTCGATGACGAAGGTGAGGTTGAGGTCGTTGGACGACTGCGAGATCAGGTGCACGCGCTCCTGACCGAACGCGGCCCACACGTCCGACAGCTTGTGCAGCAGCGAACGCATGCCGCGGCCGACGAGCGTGATCGCCGCGCACGGCGCGATGACTTTCACGCGGCACGCTTCGGCGAGGTCGGCCGACAGCGCTTCGAGCACATTCGTCGTCACCAGGTTCTCGCTCGGATCGAGCGACACGGTGACGTTGGTTTCCGACGAACCGATCAGGTCGACCGACAGCCCGTTGCGCTTGAAGCGTTCGAACACGTCGGCGAGGAAGCCGACCTGCTGCCACATGCCGATGCTTTCCATCGACACCAGCACGATGCCGTTGCGGCGGCTGATCGCCTTGACGCCGGGCACCGTGGCGGCGCTGGCATCGATGCGCGTGCCGGGAAGATCGGGGCGTTCGGTATCGAGGATGGCCATCGGCACGTTGGCGTCGCGGCACGGTGCGATCGAACGCGGATGCAGCACCTTGGCGCCGGTGGTCGCGATTTCCTGCGCTTCGGCGTAGTCCAGGCGCGTGAGCAGGCGCGCGTCGGGCACGTCGCGCGGGTTGGCGCTGAACATGCCGGGGACGTCGGTCCAGATTTCGACACGCTTCGCGTTGAGCAGCGCGCCGAAGTACGCAGCGGAGGTATCGGAACCACCACGGCCCAGGATCGCCGTGCCGCCATCGGCATGCCGCGCGATGAAACCTTGCGTCACCAGCAACGACGCGGGCTGCGCGGCGAAGCGCGCCTGCAGGCCGGCATCGGGCGCGCAACGGCAATTGACGGAGAGGCGTTGCGCCCACGGGCTGGCGTTCGGCAGCGAAACGCCGTCGAGCCATTCGCGCGCATCGCACCATCCGAACGGGACGCCGGTGGATTGCAGGTAGGCCGCGCCGAGTGTCGAGGACAGCAACTCGCCTTGCGCGAGGACTTCGGCCTGCCACGGCAGGTCGCGCGTGTTCGCACGCGGATCGGTCGACAGGGCGCGCAGGGCCGCAAGGCGCGCGCCGAGCACGGTGTCTGCATCGAGTTCGAGTTCCGCGCAGAACGCGCGATGCCGTTCGACCAGCGCATCGAAGCGCGCGTCCAGCGATTCGCCGGGCGCGGCGGCGGTGATCGCCTGCAACTCGTTGGTGACGCCGGACAGCGCCGACACGACGACCAGCACCCGCACGCCTTCTTCGCGTGCACGTTCGGCAGCGAGGCGGCCGATGGTGTCCCAGCGATGGCGACGCGACACGGACGTGCCGCCGAACTTCAAGACCACCCAACGATCGCCTGGCACCGCCGATTCCCGGTTTGCGAAAAGAGCCGCGATTCTAAGCAAAATCGCCGCGCCAAACCGCGCGGCGCGCGCAGGACGACACGGGACGCGCAACAATGCCGGCCCGCGCAGGCCCCCGCCCTGCCCCTGGATCCCCGATGCGCCTGCGCCGCTACCAGCAAGTCGATGTGTTCGCCGACCGTCCCGGCGCCGGCAATCCCCTCGCGGTGGTGCTGGATGCCGAAGGCCTGGGCGATGCGGCGATGCAGGCGATCGCGCGCTGGACGCGGCTGCCGGAAACCACCTTCCTGCTCGCGCCCGTGGCGCCGGGCACCAGTTACCGCCTGCGGATCTTCAGCCCGCGCCGCGAAGTGCCCTTCGCCGGGCATCCGAGCGTGGGCAGCGCCCATGTCGCGCTCGCGGCCGGGCTGGCCACGCCGGTCGACGGCTTGCTCGTCCAGGACGGATTGGCGGGGCAGCTGCCGTTGCGCGTGACCGGCACGGGGCCCGCGCGCACGATCGCGGTGCGCACGCCGCGGTCGCGGGTGGTGGAAACCGCATCGCCGGAGGATCCGCCCCTGCGTGCCGCGCTCGCGGGCCTGCCGCTGGGGCGCTTGCCGCCGGCGCTGGTCGAAGGCGGCCGCCGCTGGTGGCTGGTGGAACTGGCGGACGAGGCGCAACTGCGCGCGGCCGCGCCGGACTGGGCCGCGATCGGCGCCCTGGCGCAGGCCACCGACACGATGGGCGTGTGCGTCTTCGCGCGCAGCGACGATCCGGTCTATTACCTGGCGGTGCGCGCGTGGGTGGGCGCGCCGGCGCAGTTCGAGGATGCCGCGTCGGGCGCAGCCAACGCGACGCTCGCCGCGTACCTGGCGTCGCAGGATGCGTTACCCGGCGACAGCGGGTTCTATCGCATCAGCCAGGGCCGCGAGGTCGGGCACGACGCGATCATCGAACTGCAGGTGGACGGCAACGGCGATGTCTGGTCGGGTGGGCGCGTGTGCACGGTGGTCGACGGGCATATCGATTGGCCTGTCGCGACATAAAAAAAGGGGGGCCAACGAAGCGGCCCCCCTCTCCCTGAAACGCACGCGTGCAGCTTTCGCTGCCCGGCTCCCCGATGCACGTCCTGCCGATAGGGCAGGACGTGAGCGCATCGGCTCGCTACTCCGGACGCACGTCTACCCTGACTCGAATCTTGTCGCCGGGGTGATAGTCGGTGCGCGTTACGAACTGCCGACCCATGTACTCGTAAGTCACGTCGTAACCGATCACACGACCATCGTTGCTGGCGACGTTATTGCCGTAATAGCCGTTGTTGCTGTTGTTGTAGCCGTTGTTGTTGTAGCCGTTGTTGTTGTAGCCGTTGTTGTAGCTGTTGTTGTTGCCGTAGTACGAGTCATCCGACGGATCGCACACCTCCACCGCGTTGCCTTCGTACTTGCGGCGCTGCGTGCTCTCGTACACCTGGCGGCCGGCGAGGCCACCGACCATCGAACCGATCGCGGTCGCCGCATACGTGCCGGTGCCGCCGCCGACCTTGCTGCCCAGCACCGCGCCGGCGATGCCGCCGATCACGGTCGCCACCGTGCGCCCGGTGTCCGTGCCGTAATGGCCCTGCTGCGGGTAGTACGGATCGTTGGACGCCACGCGATTGCCGTAGCGATCGGTCGTGTAGCCGCCGCGCGAGGCGGAGTTGTAGCAATTCTGGCCGGACTGGTTGGCGTAGCCGTTGTTCGAATACGTGTTGTTGTTGTTGTTGCCGTACCCGTTGCTCGAATACGTGTTGTTGCCGTACCCGTTGCTCGAATACGTGTTGTTGCCCGTGCGGTACGTGTTGCTGCCGCCGTAGCGCGAATCGATCACCGGATCGACGCGCAGCACGCGCGCGTAGTCGTAGATCGCGTTGCTGGTGTTGCCGTAACGATCGGGCACCACGGTGCGCGTGGCGGTGTTGCTGCCGTACGTGTTGTACCCACCGTAGGTCTGCGCGGAGGCAGTGCCGACGGCGGCCAGCATGCCTGCGGCGAGAAGGGTGGCGGACAAGCGCTTCATGGTCGACTCCACGCGCCGGGATGGCGCGGTGGGCAATGTGGGCGCCGTGCTGGCAATGCACCCTGAATGTCCCGGGCGTGGAAACGCTTGCACCACAACGGTTTAGCGCGCCGACAGCGATGCGACGACGCGCATGCACCGCGCGTCAGGTGAGCAGCTGCGCGTCCAGCGAGATCGGCACCGCGCTCAGCGCCTTGGAGACCGGGCAGTTCTGCTTCGCATCGTCGGCGATCGCGCGGAACTTCGTGGCATCCAGGCCGTCCACGCGCGCCGTCGTCGTCAGGCGGATCTGGCTGATGGTCGGGCCGCCTTCCATCGACAGTTCGACGGCGGCCTTCGTGTCGAGCGCCTGCGGCGGATGGCCGGCTTCGGACAACTTGGCCGACAACGCCATCGTGAAGCAGGCCGCGTGCGCGGCGGCGATCAGTTCTTCGGGATTGGTGCCCTTCTCGTCGCCGAAGCGCGAGTTGAAGCCGTAGCGCGTGCCGGTCATCAGGCCGCTCTGCGGCGTGTCCAGCTTGCCCTGGCCGGTCTTGAGGTCGCCTTCCCAATGTGCGCTGGCGTGACGGGTGATCGCCATGGTGGTGCTCCGAGGGGTCGAAAGGGGGAGCGGGCAGCCTACTCCGGGCGGGATTGCGGGACGTTGACGCGGCAGCGCTTGACCGCCCCCCGGCTCTGCGGGAGATTTGCGTCCCGGCGGTGACGCCGGGCGTTCCAAGCCAGGTTTCACCCGCCATGACCGCCCGCCGAGCCCGCGCTGCTCGGACGGCAAGGCTTCCGATGCGGACAGCCATGACGGCCCTCTTGCAACCCATCACGGGAGAGACGGCCTCATGTCCTACACCACCGAAACCATCCGCAACGTGGCCCTTGCGGGCCACCCCGGCGCCGGCAAAACAATGCTCTTCGAAGCCCTGCTGCATGCCGGCGGCGCACTCCAGACGGCAGGCAGCATCGAACGCGGCACGACGGTTTCCGATTTCGATCCGATCGAGAAGGAACGCGGGCACAGCGTCGATGCGGCGATCGCGAGCGTCGACTACAGCACCACAGGCACCGACAACGCCCCGGTGCACGCCAACTTCATCGACACGCCCGGGTATCCCGATTTCCGCGGCCCCACGCTCTCCGCGCTCGCCGCGGTGGAAACCGTGGCGATCGTCGTCGACGCCGACACCGGCGTGGAATACGGCACGCGCCGCATGATGGAGTACGCCAGGTCCCGCAACCTGTGCCGCGTGGTGGTCGTCAACAAGATCGACCACGCCGATGCGGACTGCGCGCGCGTGCTCGGCGAACTGCGCGAGAGCTTCGGCGCCGAAGTGCTGCCGCTCAACCTGCCCGCCGATGGCGGCAAGCGCATCGTCGACTGCTTCGGCTACAGCGGCACCGTGGCCGAGGGCGACAGCGATTTGGGCCCGGTCGCCGACTGGCACCAGAAGATCCTCGACCAGGTCGTCGAGGTGAACGAAACGGTGATGGACCATTACCTCGACCTCGGCGAAGGCGGGCTGTCCGGCCAGGAACTGCACGATGCGTTCGAACAATGCCTGCGCGAAGGCCACCTGGTGCCGGTGTGCTTCGTCTCCGCGCGCAGCGGCCTGGGCGTGCGCGAACTGCTCGAGATCGCCGGCCGCCTGTTCCCGCATCCGGGCGAAGGCAATCCGCCGCCGTTCGTGAAAGGCGCGGGCGACGACGCCGAACACATCGACGCGAAGCCCGATCCGAAGGCGCACGTGATCGCCGACGTCTTCAAGATCATCAACGATCCGTTCGTCGGCAAGCTCGGCATCTTCCGCGTCTACCAGGGCACGGTGAAGAAGGACACCTCGTTGTTCATCGACGACGGGCGCAAGCCGTTCAAGGTGGCCCACCTGTTCAAGCTCAAGGGCAAGGACCACGTCGAGATCGCCGAAGCGATCCCCGGCGACATCGCGGCGGTCGCGAAGATCGACGACCTGCACTTCGATGCGGTGCTGCACGACACGCACGACGAAGACCAGATCCACCTGGCGCCGATGGATTTCCCGCGGCCGATGTTCGGCCTGGCGGTGGAAGCGGCGCACAAGGGCCAGGAGCAGAAGCTCGGCACGGCGCTTCACAAGTTGTCGGAGGAAGACCCGGCGTTCGCGGTCGAACACCACGGCGAACTCAACGAAACCGTCGTGCGCGGCCTGTCCGACCTGCACCTGCGCGTGATGCTGCAGCGCCTGAAGGACAAGTACGGCGTGGAAGTGAAAACGCGCCCGCCGCGCATCGCCTATCGCGAAACCGTGAGCGCGCCGGCCGAAGGCCATCATCGCCACAAGAAGCAGACGGGCGGCGCGGGCCAGTTCGGTGAGGTGTTCCTGCGCATCGAACCGTTGCCGCGCGGCAAGGGCTTCGAGTTCGTCGACGAGGTCAAGGGCGGCACCATCCCCGGCCAGTTCATGCCCGCGGTGGAGAAAGGCGTGCGCCAGGTGTTGAACACCGGCGCGGTGGCCGGCTATCCGCTGCAGGACGTGCGCGTGGTGGTCTACGACGGCAAGCACCACAGCGTGGACAGCAAGGAAGTGGCGTTCGTGGCGGCGGGCAAGAAAGCCTTCCTGGACGCCATCGCCAAGGCGCGCCCGCAGGTGCTCGAGCCCATCGTGGAATTGCAGGTCAACGCGCCCGAACAGCACATGGGCGACGTCAGCGGCGGCCTGTCCTCCAAGCGTGCGCGCATCAGCGGCACCGATGCCGCGCGCGGGGGCGAGATCGTGATCAAGGCGCAAGTCCCGCTGTCGGAGCTGGAAGGCTATGCGGCGGAATTGAAGTCCGTGACCGCCGGGCGCGGCCGGTATGCGCTGGATTTCAGCCACTACGAACCCGTGCCGGCGCAAGTGCAATCGCGGCTGGTGGAGGCCTACAAGCCCCGCCTGGAGGACGATTGACAACAGGCGCGCGGGCGTCCGTTGGTCCGCGCGTTGAAAAAAACCCGAAAAAACCCGCCTGCGGGGCTTGGCGGCCACCTGCGCATGCCCTACATTCCGCCTGCCGAGGGGGACAACCAGGCATTCCATCAACTCACATCGAGTAAGACACACATGGCGAAGAAGAAAGCCGCATCGAAGAAGGCCGCTCCGAAGTCCGCAGCCAAGTCGGCCGCGCCGAAGCCGATCAAGGAAGCGCTGGGCAAGTCGGGCCTGGTCGCGCACATTTCCGAAACCTCCGGCGTTGCGCCGCGCGACGTGCGCGCCGTGATGTCGGCGCTGGAAGGTGCGGTGCACGGTTCGGTCAACAAGAAGGGCGCGGGCGCTTTCACCCTGCCGGGCCTGCTGAAGATCACCGTGGTCAACGTTCCGGCGAAGCCGAAGCGCAAGGGCATCAACCCGTTCACCAAGGAAGAGCAGTGGTTCGCAGCCAAGCCGGCGACCGTCAAGGTCAAGGTGCGTCCGCTGAAGAAGCTCAAGGACGCGGCCGCCTGAGGCGCCGATCCAACTGCTTCATGAAAAGCGCCCTCCGGGGCGCTTTTTTTATGCCCGCGCGGCAAGCGGCGTACTCTTTCGCGCATGAGCGACACGATCGTCCCGCACTTCTTCGACGCCTTCCCGATGCGCCTGGTGCGCGACGCCGAGCTCGACGGTGCGCTCCCCGACGACGCTCGCCTGCGCATCCTGTTCCTGTGGGGACGCGACTGCCCCAACTGCGACATCGCCAAGCAGCAGATGCTGCACGCGCCCGATGCATTCGCCTGGCCCGACGTCGAGTGGCTGCACGACAACGTCTACGACGATCCGCGCATGGGCACGCGCTTCGGCCTGCATGGCATCCCGACGTTCCTGGTCTTCCGTGGCAAGCGACGGCTCGGGAAGATCAGCCCGTGGCCCGGGCGCGCGCCGTTCGTCGCGGCGATCGAACGCCTGCGCGCCGACGCGCCCGCCGGCTGATCGCCGGTTCACGCACGGCGGCGCAGGCTCGCCGCCACGTCCAATGGAGGCCGCCATGCGCCGCACCGCCCCGATCCTGCTGCTCCTGTTGTTCCTGTTGCTCGGCGCCGTCCTCGCGGGCTGCACCACGCTGTCCGCGCTGGTCGGCAACCAGGTCACCTTCACCGCGCCGCAGTTGCAGTCGCAGCTCGACCGCCGGTTCCCGCGCGACTACGACAAGGCCGGCGGCCTGGTGACGCTGACGCTCATGCATCCGCGCCTGACGATCCCGCAGGGCAGCGGTCGCCTGCAGCTGGACTTCGACATCGGCGTGGGCGGCATGGGCATGGACTCGCATTCGCCCGCCGGGCACTTCGCGCTGCAGAGCGGCCTGCGCTTCGATCCGCAGACGCGCGGCCTGCACCTGGCCGATCCCGCGCTCGTCGGCGTGGACGTGCCGATGCTGGGCGGTCGCATTAACGACGCGACCCGCAGCCTGCTCAACCAGTGGCTCGGCGAATACGCGCGCGAGGAGCCGGTGTACCGTCTCGACGATACTGTGTGGGGACGCATGGCCGGCCGTCGCATCGGTGAGACGACGATCGGCGATGGCGTCGTCACCCTCCACCTCGACCAATGATCCGCGAAGGGAATCCCGCATGCGCTTCCGCCCTGCCCTGTCCACCACGATTGCCTGCGCGCTGATCGCGTGCGTCCTGCTGCTCGCCGCGTGCGGCGACAAGGGCGGCCCGGGCGCGCGCAATCCCGATGGTTCCACCGCCGATGCGTTGCCGGCGCCCGCAGGCGCGAAGGGATCGGTCACCGGCATGCCCGACGCGCCGGGCCCGGGCGACGTGGCGATCGAAGGCAGCGTGGCGCAGGCGGACGACGTGGCGACCGACGACAACCCGGAAGCGGGCCTGGACGAAGACGGCGACGGCCAGATCGATGCCGATGCACCCAACCCGTCCGGCGAACCCACCGCGCAGGATGCGGTGGCGGTGATCGACCAGTACTACTCGGCGATCGAGGAACGCGATTTCGCGACGGCCTACGGCCTGTGGAGCGACGGCGGGCGCGCGAGCGGGCAATCGGCGGACCAGTTCGCCGCGGGCTTCGCGAACACGCAGAAGGTGGAAGCCACGCTCGATTCCCCGGCACGCGTGGAAGGCGCGGTGGGTTCGCGCTTCATCGAGATCCCGGTGTCGCTGGAATCCACGGACAAGGACGGGAAGACGCATCGCTACGTCGGCGCATACACGCTGCGGCGTTCGGTGGTGGATGGCGCGACCGAGGAACAGAAGCAATGGCGCATCGCGTCGGCCGACCTGCGGGAGCTCGCGCAGTGAAGCGGCGTGTTGCGCTTGCCATCGTGCTGGGGTGCGCGGTGTTCGGCGCGGCGTGCAATCGCGACGCGGGCAAGCACGATGTGGCCGCCACGCCTGCGACGATCGCGCACGCCGCCACCGTCGCACCGGTCGCCACCACGCCGCCGCCGGGCCCGCCGCCACCGGTTGCACCGCCTGCACCGGTCGCGGGCGACGACGTGTTGCCGGCGAAGCTGGGCAGCGACGATTCGATCGATTCCCTGCGCAAGCGCTTCGGCGCGGTGAACATCGAAGTGGGCCAGGTGCCGGGCGCGGAAGACCTGGTGCCCGGCGCGATCCTGTATCCGCACGATCCGACGCGTCGCCTGTACCTGTACTTCCACGACGACCAGATGCACGCTTTGTCGCTGGTGCGCGTGCTGGACGGGGAATCGCACTGGAAGTTGCCCAGCGGCGTGCACATGGGCATGCCGCTGTCGGAGATCGTGGCGCGCAACGGCAAGCGCATCCAGTTCTCGGGCTTCGGCTGGGATTACGGCGGCACGGTATCGAACTGGAACAACGGCCACCTGCAACCGATGCCCGGCCAGGGCCGCTTCTCGCTGCGCGAGCGTCCGGACCTGCCGGACACGATCGCCCTGCCGGAAGGCGAGGGCGAGGTGTGGAGCGATGATCCGAAGTACCCGACGATGGACCGCGACGTCGTCGTCGGCGAAATCGTCTACGGCTTCCCGGCGCGCCCTTAAAGCTCGAAGCGGTAGCTCAGCTTCACGAGGAACTGTTCCGAATCGCGCAGATCGAAGCTGTCGCGCAGCGCGTCGTTGGCATCCTCGGAGAACTCGTTGAACAGGTCGCCGCCGCGGCCGTACACGACATAGAGGTACGACAACGGCTTGAACTCCCACCGGTAGCGCACCTGGAAGCCCAGGTTGCTCAGGCTGAAGTCGTTGATCGGATCGTTGGTCGGGATCGGCGTGCCGTCCGGTGCGGCGCGCCATGCCTGGCGCACCTTCGCGTCCAGGCCCAGCGACTGCATCTTGACGCGCAGTTCGTGCTGGCTGCCGATGTTCCAGTTCAGGCCCGCATCCACTTGCGTGGCGTGTTCGTCGAACGTGCCCAGCAGGTTGTCGCCCTCCCACAGCATCCACTGCGGCGTGCTCTCGAAGTAGAGCGTGGTGTAGATGCTGAAGGCGTCGCTGATGAAGTACGTCGGCTGGAACTGCGTATTCCAGCCCACGTGGCGGTCGTTCTGGTCGTTGCCGATGCCGGAGTTGTTGGCCCCGAAGTTGGCGTAGAACGCCCAGTTGCCCTGGCGCGCCCAGTTGCGTTCGGCGAAGGCGTTGAAGTTGGAGGGCGTGCGCACGATGCCGTTGCCGCGCAGCAGGCGGTCGTCGTAGCCCGACGTGTTGAGGTTGATCTGCGCGTAGGAGTTGTCGCCGTCGCGCATCTGGTTGGACACGCTGGTGCGGAACTGGCGCTGCAAATCCAGCCCGTGGTCGTTGTTGCTGCCGCTGATGCGCCAGCGCCAGTCGTGCGAGGAATACTTCGAGGTCTGCGGCATGCCGGTGATGCGCTTCATCACCTGCCAGTGCGCGTAGTTCATGTTGTTGCGCGACAGGTAGCCGAAGTCGTTGATCTGCAGGCTGTCGCTGAAATGCATGCCCAGCCACTGCTGGCGCCAGCCGTGGTCCATCTCGTAATCGATGATGGTGGTGAAGCCGTCGCCCTTCTCGGTCTTGCCGATCGAGGGCGAGGTGATGTCGCCTTCGTCGATGTCGCTGAAGATCAGGCGGTTCTGGATGCTCAGCTTTTCGTTCGGGCGCCAGTTCTGGTCGAAGCCCAGGACGGTTGCCTTGCGATCGAAGTACGGACGGTCCACTTCCGTGACCATCATGCCGATGCTCTGCTTGGAGAAGTCGTGGCTCAGGCGGAACGCGCTGAAGTTGCGCCCCACCTCGTCCGCTTCCTGCGCCAGCATCACGCCGTAGTGCGTGGCGCCGAACGATCCGTTGGCCTTGACCGCCGCGGTGATGTCGCCCGCGCCGGTGCCGTCGTCCGTCGGGCCGCCCACGCGGCGCGTGTAGACGAGCTGGCTGAAGTCGGACGGCGTGGTGAATTCGAACGGGCCCTGGTTCTCGGTGAAGAACGGGCGCTTGTCGCTGAAGAAGGTTTCGTTGGCGCTGAAGTTGACGACGATGTCGTCGCTTTCGACCTGGCCGAAGTCCGGGTTGATCGTGGCCGTCAGCTGGAACTGGCCATTGGGCTTCCACAGGATGTCGGCGCCGGCGTCCAGCGTGCCATCGAGGTTGACGTTGTCGTACACGCCCGACACGTACGGCGTGATCGCGATCAGCGCCTTGTTGTACTCGGGCACTTCGATGGCGATGAAGTCCGACAAGAAGCGCGGGCGCTCGAAGCTCGCCGCCGGCCACGCCGCGCGTTCGCCGGTGCTGCCGATCACGCGGTCGAGGTAGATGTGGAAGGTGCGCTTGCCGTTGGCGCCCTTGTCCATCGGCGCGATGTACCAGGGGATGAGCATTTCGCTCGACCAGCCGTCCGCGTCCTGCGTGGCGGCGTGCTGCCAGTTGCCGTCCCAGTCGGTGCTGAAGCTGTTCTCGTTGGTGATGATCGCGTCGTTGATGCCGTCGGTGGACGACACCATGAAGTTGTAACCGGTGCGCCCCCCGTCGAAGTTGATCATCAAATTGTTGCGATCCACCTGCGCCTGTTCGTCGCGGCGGATCTTCTGGTTGTTGCGCGGGATCGACGAGGGCTGCGTGTTGCGGAAGCCGATGGCCAGGCCTTCGGGCGTGGCGAGGATCCAGGCTTCGGTGGGCTGCGAACCGGGCGCGCCGGTCAGCGGCTGGGTGATGCGGAAATCGGTGACGTGCTGGGCGCCCTGCCATTCGGCGGGATCGATCTTGCCGTCGACGGTGATCGCGTGTGCGTTGGCGGAGAGGACGGACAGGATGGCAAGGGTAAGCGTCGCGGGGAGCAGGCGCATGGAGTCGTCCAAGGGGGGCGGCGGAATGGGGACAGCGTATTCATGGCAAGCGTCGCCGCCGACTCCCGTCAGTCATGCAAACCTTTTGCCTATGCGGGGCATCGTGCCCATCGGTGGGCCGTCCCGCGGTGCAGCATCGCGTGCCGCCGGGCTGCCCGATCGGGCAACCCGTGCGACGTGCTGCTTACTTCTTCTTGGGCTTGAGCATCGTGCCCGTGCACTTGGGCGAGCCGCAGTGGCAGGCCCAGATCTTCTTCAGGCGCGCGGTGTGCGCCTCGTCCAGCGTGATGCCGTAGTCGTACGTGAGCTCTTCGCCCGGCTTGATCGCGCGCATGGCTTCGATGAAGACGCGATCCTTGCGACGGTCGTCGCCGTCGTCTTCTTCCAGCACGGCTTCGCAGTTGGGATCGCAGCTGTGGTTGATCCAGCGCGCCGTGTTGCCGCCGTGGTTGGCGTCGATCACGTACTCGTCGTTGAGCGTGAACAGGAACGTGTGACCGCTTTCGACATCGCCGGTGTCGTCGCCGTCCACTTCCTCGTGCGTGCGCCGCTTGCCCTTGTATTCGATCAGGCGTTCGCCTTTCTTGAGCGTGGCGGCTGCGAATACGCCGTTGCCATGGATCTGCGAGCGACGGGCGACGATCTTGCGGGCCATGCGGACTTCCGTTCGGGGGAAAGATGCGGATTGTGCGGGTTGCGCGGTGATCCCGCCATCGGCGTGGCCGGTCGAAGTCGCAAGGTGCGTATTCACGGATTCCATCCGGAACGTCACCAAGGCCCATGCGCGCTTCGATCCTGCTCGTCCCCTCCGTCCTGGTCCTGGCCCTGTCCGCGTGCAAGCCCGCGGCAACGGACGCCACCGCCGCCGATGCACCCGCCGCCGTGGCGGTGGCCACCGCAGGCCCGAGCGATGCCGAATTGCTCGCGCAGGGCGAATACCTGGTGCGCATCGCCGGCTGCAACGATTGCCACACGCCGGGCTGGGCGCAGAACGGCGGCGATGCGCCGCGCGACCAGTGGCTCGTCGGATCGAAGGTCGGCTGGAACGGCCCGTGGGGCACGACCTATGCGGCCAACCTGCGCCTGAAGGCGGCCGACATGGACGACAAGAAGTGGCTCGAGTACACGGCCAACCTGCACACGCGACCGATCATGCCGGACTTCGCCCTCCGCGCCATGAAGGAGCAGGACCGCCTCGCGATCTTCCGTTTCATCAAGTCGCTCGGCCCCGGCGGCGAACCTGCGCCGGCCTACCTGCCGCCGGGCCAGACGCCCCCGGTGCCGTACTTCGAAGCGAACCTGCCCCCGCCGCCGGCCGCGGCGCAGGCCGACGCCAAGCCCGCCGCCGCGGGCTGATTCCAAGCGTAAAACCCGCAGCCGGATGAACCCGGCTGCGATCCGGCGCAACCGCCGGTTTCGGCCCGGACCCTAAAACCGTACAATTTCGGTCCGCATTGCCAGGCCGCCCCGATGCTCCGGGTCACCAAGCTCACCGATTACGCCACCGTCGTGCTGACGGCGCTCGCCGCCGCCGGCCCCGACACCGTGCTCAGCGCCGCCGAGCTCGCCGAACGCGCGGGCCTGGAAGCCACCACCGTCGCCAAGCTGCTCAAGCCGCTCGCGCAGGCGGGGCTGGTGGCGTCGTTCCGTGGCGCGCACGGCGGATATCGCCTGGCGCGCGAGGCCAACGCGATATCGCTGATCGAGATCGTGGAAGCGATGGAAGGCCCGCTCGCGATGACCGAATGCAGCCTGCACGCCGACGCGTGCGGCATCGAACACTCCTGCGGCGTCCGCGCGAACTGGCGCCGCATCAACGACGTGGTCGCCGATGCGCTGCGTGGCGTGACGCTGGCCGACCTCGTGTCGCCGGCGCCGCCCGCGCGCCGCGCGATCCCCGCCACGCTGGCGACGGCGTGAGGCACACGACATGACGCAACACGAAAGCAACGTTGAAATCCTCGAACAACTCGGCCGTCGCTACGAGGCCGGCTTCGTCACGGACATCGAATCCGATTCGCTCCCGCCGGGGCTGTCGGAAGACGTCGTGCGCTTCCTGTCCGCGAAGAAGGAAGAGCCCGAATGGATGACGCAGTGGCGCCTGGCCGCGTATCGCCACTGGCTGACGATGCCGATGCCCAACTGGGCGAAGCTCGACATCGCGCCGATCGATTTCCAGTCCATCAGCTATTACTCCGCGCCGAAGGCCAAGTACGCCTCGATCGATGAGGTGCCGCAGGAACTGCTGGACACGTACGAGAAGCTCGGCGTGCCGCTGCACGAACGCGCCAAGCTCGCGGGCGTCGCGGTGGATGCGGTGTTCGACTCGGTCTCCGTCGGCACCACGTTCCGCAAGGAACTGGCCGAGAAGGGCATCATCTTCTGCTCGATGTCCGAGGCGATCCGCGAGCATCCCGAGCTCGTGAAGCAATACCTCGGCAGCGTGGTGCCCACCGGCGACAACTACTTCGCCGCGCTCAACGCGGCCGTGTTCTCCGACGGCAGCTTCGCCTTCATCCCGAAGGGCGTGCGTTGCCCGATGGAGCTGAGCACGTATTTCCGCATCAACGCGATCAACACGGGGCAGTTCGAGCGCACGCTGATCATCGCGGAGGAGAAGAGCTACGTCTCCTACCTCGAAGGCTGCACGGCGCCGATGCGCGACGAGAACCAGCTGCATGCCGCGGTCGTCGAGCTCGTGGTGCTGGACGATGCGGAGATCAAATACAGCACCGTGCAGAACTGGTACCCCGGCGATGAAGAAGGTCGCGGCGGCATCTACAACTTCGTGACCAAGCGCGGCGAGTGCCGCGGGGCGCGTTCGAAGATTTCGTGGACGCAGGTCGAGACGGGCTCCGCCATCACCTGGAAGTACCCGAGCTGCGTGCTGCTGGGCGACGACTCGGTGGGCGAGTTCCATTCGGTCGCGCTCACGCACCATCGCCAGCAGGCCGACACCGGCACCAAGATGATCCATGTCGGCAAGCGCACGAAGTCGAAGATCGTGAGCAAGGGCATCAGCGCGGGCCGCGGCCAGAATGCGTATCGCGGCCTGGTGAAGGTGGAACGCAGCGCCGAGGGCGCGCGCAACCACACCCAATGCGATTCGCTGCTGATCGGCAAGCGTTGCGGCGCGCACACCTACCCCTACGTGGAAGTGAAGCACCCCACCGCCATCGTCGAGCACGAAGCGACGACCTCGAAGATCAGCGACGACCAATTGTTCTATTGCCGCAGCCGCGGGATTTCGGAAGAAGACGCGGTGTCGATGATCGTCGACGGGTTCTGCAAGTCCGTGTTCCGCGAATTGCCGATGGAGTTCGCGGTGGAAGCGAAGAAGCTGCTCGAGGTGTCGCTGGAAGGCGCGGTCGGGTAAACAGGAAAACAAACGCACATGTTGAAGATCGACAACCTCCACGTCCGCGTCGCCGGGCGCGACATCCTCAAGGGCCTCTCGCTCGAGGTCGCGCCGGGCCAGGTGCACGCCATCATGGGCCCGAACGGCGCGGGCAAGTCCACGCTGGGCAACGTGATCGCGGGCCGCGAGGGCTACGACATCGTGTCCGGTTCGGTGACGTTCGAAGGCCGCGACCTGCTGGCGCTCGAACCCGAACAGCGCGCGGCCGAAGGCGTGTTCCTCGCCTTCCAGTACCCGGTGGAAATCCCGGGCGTGAACAACACGTACTTCCTGCGGTCGGCGCTCAACGCGCAGCGCAAGGCGCGCGGCGAAGCGGAACTGGATTCGATGCAGTTCCTCAAGCTGGTGCGCGAGAAGCTGGCCGTGCTGCACATCAAGGACGACCTGCTGCACCGCGGCGTCAACGAAGGCTTCAGCGGCGGCGAAAAGAAGCGCAACGAGATCTTCCAGCTCGCGGTGCTGGAGCCGAAACTGGCGATCCTCGACGAGACCGACTCGGGCCTGGACATCGATGCGCTGCGCAACGTGGCCGATGGCGTGAACGCGCTGCGGTCGGCGTCGCGCGCGTTCCTGGTGATCACGCATTACCAGCGCCTGCTCGACTACATCAAGCCGGACGTTGTGCACGTGCTGTCCGATGGACGCATCGTCGAAACGGGCGGGCCGGAACTGGCGCTCGAACTCGAACAGCATGGTTACGCCTGGCTGTCGGGTCGCAAGGCGCCGGAGGCAGCGGCCGGATGAGCGCGTTGCTGGAATCGCTCGCGCAGGGCTTCGCAGGCGACGCGGCGGGACGCGCGACGCTGGAGGCGGTCCTGCGCGAAGGCTTGCCGAAGCCGCGCAGCGAGGCGTGGAAGTACACGTCGTTGCGGGCGCTGGAGCGGCGGGTGTTCGCGCCGGCTTCGGGCGCCGACGTCGATGCCGCATTGTTGGCGGGGATCGACGGGCCGCGCCTGGTGTTCGTCAATGGCGTGTATTCGGCCGCCCTTTCGCACATCGATGCGTTGCCTGCGGGCGTGACGTTTTCGGCATCGATGGCCGACGCGGTGGTCGTGCCTGCGCATCCGGATGCAGTGTTCGCCGGCATCAATGCGGCGATGGCGCGTTCGGGCGCGACGTTGCGGATCGCGGCGGGCACGCACGTGGCGGCGCCGCTGTACCTGATGTTCGTCGGCGCTTCCGCGGCGCAGGACCAGGCGTGGCACTTGCGACATGCGATCGCGGTCGGCGAAGGCGCGTCCGCGCGCGTCGTCGAGCATCACATCGCCTCGGGCGAATACGCGCATCTTTCGACATCGTCCGCGACGGTGACGCTGGCACGCGGCGCGCAGCTCGCACACCTGTGCGTGCAGGACGACGCGGCCGGCGCCACGCGCTTCGCGCGCACCGATGCGCGCGTGCACGACGACGCCCGGTATGCGCGCCTCGACCTGGAACTCGGCGGCGGCTTGTCG